>CALZDP010000019.1 GCA_945638575.1 uncultured Clostridia bacterium
ATGCTCAAGGTCACACAAGTATGATTGCTTATGTGACCTTGTTTTTTGAAAGGCAAAAATCCGGGACAATCGGGAAACGAAATAACGGTGTTTTAGACCGATTGTGCCAAATTAAATATTATTTCCAAAAAGCGAAAAAATTATTCAAAAAGGCCTTGAACAAACTTTGCTTAATATCGTTCGTAAAGGCGACACAGCGGCGCTTAGGGAATGGATAAAAAACGCCCCCGCTATCCGCGGAGGAACGCTTGCCGCGGAACAACTAAGACAAATGAAAAATACCTTTATCGTATCGACGACGCTAATTTCGCGCGCCGCTATTCGCGGAGGTATGGACATTGACGACGCCCTTTCCCTTTCGGACGCTTATATACAAAAATGCGAATTACTGTTCAACGTCGATCAAATAACCAATCTGCAATATCACATGATACTCAATTACACCGAGCAAGTGGAAAAATTGCAAAACGGCAAATCGCCGTCAAAACTTGTTACCGATGTAAGAAATATATTCGCCATCACCTATCCGAACCAACAGACGTAGAAAGGCTTGCAAAATCATTATTCCTAACTAGAACCTATTTGGCGGCAAAATTCAAAAAGGAATCGGGCACTACTCTTACAGACTTTATTTTAAACGAAAAAATCGAAGAAGCCAAAAGACTTCTCCGCTATACCGATAAACAGGGCTCGGCTATCGCCGCATATTTGGGGTTTTCGTCACAGAGTCATTTTGCCAACGTATTTAAAAAATACACGGGAAGATCCCCATACGAATACAGAAAAATTCATAACAAGTAAAATTCTTTTCTTAGGCGCAAACGCTATGCGATACTTTAAATTTCCTTTCGTACATCAAAACTGTTTGCGCAGTCATTACGGCGGTATCTTACTTGTTATTATTGCGGTATATAAACCACTCAATTTTAATACACAAGTTACGCTTTTATCTGTAGATTTTTTATCCCACCGCTTAAGGGCATTTACTTTTGCTTAACGCCGAAAAACCAAAAAACACGCCAAGGTTTTAACTTAGCGTGTTTTTTGTATGTCGTTACGAACTTTTATATAATTGACAACCCCACAGTCGGCGTTGCGACGGTACGCCTTGTTCGGCGCGCTGCAAAGTTACCGAAAATTGACGATAACGGGCTTATAGGCTTACTTTTATAGTTTTTCAGCCGTCATATAAACGTCCTTTCACCTTGCAAAAGCGAGCCTTACGGGGGCTATAAAAAGTTATATAATTACTTTCTAACGCGATTTTAATTTATGATTCTTACTTGTCGGGATGACCTGCTTGAACCTTTTTAAGTTTAGCATACCTTGGCATACCGTTTTCGGTAACGAAGGGGTTTTCCCCTTGAATTAAAGGTAAGCAGTAATCTACAAAGTCCTGCGATACGTAAGTATCGTTATTTATAATCCATTCGTCGGGAATCTTCTTTTCGGCATTGGCGCAGACTTCTAAGGGGATAAGTTTGTATTCGATTTCATATTTATCGCCCGGTTTACGGATGTAGGCAACCATTTTGTCCGTTTCACCGCCGACGGCGGCTTTTACCGCTTCGCGACCGGCGCGAACGGTTTCGTCAACGTCTACTTTGGAAGCGATATGCTGTGCGCAACGTTGCATTAGACTAAACTCTATGGCGCGGGTTTTTACACCTAATTTTTCCTTAATTACCGAGGCTAAAATACCGCATACTCCGCCAAGTTGAGCATGACCGAATAAATCGGTTGAAGAGGCTTTGAATTCGCCGACGTATCTGCCGTCTGCAAAGTGGATACCTTCGGATACGGCAACAATACATTTGTTACTGTTTTTGGCGCAAACTTCTTTGACGTCTTCAACGAATTTATCCATATCGAAAGGCTTTTCGGGCAGATAAATAAGGTCTACGCCGTTGCCGGAAAGTTTTGCCAAAGCGGACGCAGCGGTAAGCCAACCGGCGTTTCTTCCCATAACTTCGATTACGCAAACAAGACCGGTATCGTAAACGCGTGCGTCAAGTGCGATTTCAGCACAAGTGGTGGCAACGTATTTTGCGGCGGAAGCAAATCCGGGGCAGTGGTCGGTACCTACTAAGTCGTTATCGATGGTTTTGGGAACGCCTATAACGTTACAATCCCAACCGGATTTTGCCATATATTTGGAAATTTTATTGCAAGTATCCATACTGTCGTTACCGCCGTTGTAGAAGAAGTAACGAATATTGTATTTTTTAAATACTTTTAAAATTCTTTCGTAATCGGTAGCATCAACCGACGCATCTTTAAGTTTGTATCTTACCGAACCTAACGCGGAAGAAGGGGTATGGGTTAAAAGTTCCAATTCCTTAACGTCTTCTTCGCCGATATCGTAAAAGTTTTCTTCTAAAATACCTTTGATACCGTGTGCCGCACCGTAAACTTTAGTGATACATTCGGTGTTTAAGGCTTCTAAAAATACGCCTGCCGCACTTGAATTTATTACCGAAGTAGGTCCGCCGGACTGTGCAAATATACATGCGCCTGTTAAATTTTTCATATACTCTCCTTATGGGCTTTTTTGGGCGATAATCGACCTATAGCCCCATTTTTTTATTCTTTTTTGTAAATTTTCGATCCCTATTATAAGGCTAAAATGCCTGCGGATTCATAAAGTTTGTTATCTATAACGCGCGGCATACTTAAAGCCTCGCCGATATCCATATCGATAATTTTGTTATCATGAATACCTACCACGCGGTTTCTTCCGCCGTTAATGATTAAGTCAACCGCATGAAGGGCAAATTTGATTGCCAACGTTCTGTCCGCCATGGTGGGCGAACCACCGCGCTGAATATGCCCTAACGTTACGGTGGTAATTTTAGTGCCTGCTTTTTCTTTTAGGTAAGCGGCGATTTCATCGCGATTTCCTGCGCCTTCGGCAAAAACTATCATGTTGGAAGTTTTGCCTCTTTCACGGCTGTGCTTTAAGTTTCTGGCGATTTCATCGAGGTTATAAGGGATTTCCGGCACCAAAATATATTCGGCGCCGCCGCAAATACCTGCATACAGGGCTATGTCGCCGCAACGACGCCCCATAACTTCCACCAAAGAACAACGGTCGTGCGAACTCATGGTATCGCGCAAGTTGTTTATGGCGCTTAAACAGGTGTTTACCGCCGTGTCGAAACCCAAAGTGTAATCGGTATACTGAAGGTCGTTATCGATAGTGCCGGGTATACCTATTACGTTTACGTCGTATCTGTCCGATAAGTCCTTTCCGCCGTGGAAAGTTCCGTCTCCGCCGATGACGATAAGGGTTGTTATACCGTGTACGCGCAGGTTGTTGTAAGCCTTTTTTAAGCCTTCTTCGGTATTGAATTCCGCACTTCTGGCGCTTTTTAAAAAGGTTCCTCCGCGCTGAATTATATCGGATACCGAACGGGAATTCATAGGAAAGATATCGTCGTTTATCAAACCTTGATATCCCCTTTCGACGCCGTAAACTTCAAGATTTTTGTAAAGCGCATATCTTACGACGGCACGCAAACAGGCGTTCATGCCGGGTGCGTCGCCTCCGCTTGTTAAAACGGCAATTTTTTTCATACTAATACCTCTTTATCCGCATTTTAATATAGAACTGCTGTAACGTTTTAAAATTCGCTGTAATTGTAGCAAATTAAGGTTTGTTTGGCTATCTTTTTAGCGGTCAAACAATAGAATTTTATATTTATTTTTCAATATATTTTATATTTTCGCCGTCGATTAAGGTACAAAGTTCAAAATACAACCCTTTACATCGGCGAATTTTGTAGTGAGCGTTAAATTTTACGCCGTCGATTACGAAGTACACGGGGACGTCTCCGGGGTAGTTGGTCAAAATTTCCAAAATCTCGGTTTGACAAGCCTCGTCCGGTCCGTTTAAGGTTATTACGTAATAGGTCTTTTTGGGTTTTGACTCGTCTTCGTTATTTTTGGTAAAGGGCGCGGAAAATACTATCGGTTCTTTTTGTTCGGGTTTTTTCTCTTCCTTTTCCTTTATGAGTTCGATTTTGTCAACCACGATATTTGGTTTTTCGCCCTCACGAATTTGCAGTTTGCCCGAAACTTCCACAATGGCTTCGTTTTCAAGCCTGTCTTTATACTTGTCGTAAACCTTTGGAAACATTACCGCTTCGATACTGCCGTAAACGTCTTCCACCGTAACGATAGCCATGCTTTGCCCCGTTTTGGTGGTTTTTTTGGAAAAACCGCCTATCATACCGCCCATTGTTACGGGTTGACCGTCCGTTAAAGAAGGATAGGTGCGATTGCCGTCGTCGTCTTCTTCGTAATCGGCAAGTTGAACGCACGAAAACCCGTACTTTTTAAATGCGTCGATATGACCTTCCAAAGGGTGGCCGGAAATGTAAACGCCTAAAACCTCTTTTTCATAAAGAAGTCTGGTTTTTGTGTCGTATTCCTTAACGTTCGGATAGGTTACTTCAAGATTGGTTTCTTCAAACACGGTGCCGAAGAAACTTATTTGATTGCTGTCCCTTTCGCGCGCAATTGCCGTGGCGCGGTCTATTAAATCTTCGGTTACGCAAATAAGTTGCGAACGGGGAATTTTAAAGCAGTCGAAAGCGCCTGCAAAAATAAGATTTTCCACCATGCGCTTGTTTAAAGCCTTAACGTCAACCCTTGACATAAAGTTTTCAAAGGAAGTAAAAGGCCCGTTTTTCGCACGTTCTTCCACAATGGAATCCATAGCGGCGTGCCCGACGTTTTTGATTGCAACAAGCCCTATGCGCACGCTTTTATCTTCAACCGAAAAATACTGCTTGCTTTTGTTTATGTCGGGAGCCAAAACTTTGATGTTTCTTTCCTTCAAATACATTACGTATTTGGTAATTTCATCAATGTTATCGATACGGTTGTTTAATACCGCCGCCAAAAATTCCTGCGGATACAACGCCTTAAGATAAGCGGTTTGATATGCCAAAACGGCGTATGCCGCAGCGTGAGATTTATTGAAAGCATATTTGGCAAAATCTGCCATTTCGTCAAAGATGTCTGCGGCGACTTCTTCGGGAACTCCGCGTGAAAGCGCGCCTTCTATAATGACCTTTCCGTTTTCGTCTTTTTCGCCGAATATAAACTTTTGGCGCTGACGTTTCATTTCTTCGACGTTCTTTTTACCCATCGCGCGGCGAATAATGTCCGCTTGACCGAGTGAATAGCCCGCAAGTTTTTGCACTATCGCCATAACCTGCTCTTGATAAATTATCGTGCCGTAGGTTACCTTTAAAATGGACTCTAAAAGCGGATGCTTATAAGTCATTTCTTCGGGATGATTTTTAAAGCGTACATACTGAGGTATGGCTTTCATCGGGCCCGGTCTGAAAAGGGATATGCCTGCGATTATATCTTCAAGATTGGTTGGTTTAAGTTCGCGCATAAACCGCTTCATTCCGCCGGATTCCAATTGAAAGACGGCGTCGGTATCGCCCGATGATATCAGGTCGAAAGCCACCTTTTCTCCGTAACCTATCTTACGGAAGTCTATTTTTATGCCGTAGTCTTCGTAAATATAATCGTTACACTTTTTGACGTCGGTTAAGGTCTTTAACGCCAAAAAGTCCATTTTAAGCATACCTAATTGCTCGATTTCTTTCATATCGAACTGAGTAACGATATCCTCGCCCGAGCGTGCCAACGGTACGTTTTCCTTGATAACCTTGTTGCAGATAACCACCCCTGCGGCGTGCATGGAAATATTACGGGGCATGCCCTCGAGTTTCATTGCGATGTCTATAACGTTACGCAGGCTTTCGTCGGTGTCGTAAATCTCTTTAAGTTCCTGCGAGCCGACGTTGACCTTTTCTTTAAGTTCAAGCCCCAAACTTTGGGCTATGGTGTTGCCGAAATCTATAAGTTTGGTAATTTTGTTTACTTCGTTAAAAGGTACGTTAAATACGCGTGCAACGTCCTTTATGGCGGCTTTGGAAGCCATTGTACCGAAAGTTACAATTTGCGCAACGTTGTCTTTGCCGTATTTTCCGCGAACGTATTCGATTACTTCCTGACGCCTTTCGGTGCAGAAGTCCACGTCGAAGTCGGGCATGGAAACCCTTTCACGGTTTAAAAACCTTTCAAAAATCAGATCGTACTGTAACGGTTCTACGTCCGTTATACCCATCGAATAAGCGATTATGCTTGAAACACCGCTTCCCCTGCCTGCGCCGACGGGAATACCGTGTTCCTTTGCCCAGTTTATATAGTCCCATACGATAAGGTAATATTCGAGATATCCCATATCCGAGATGGTTGAAAGTTCGTAGTCGAAACGTTCTCGGATTTCGGGGGTTATAACGTCGTAACGTTCGTGTAAACCTTTTTCGGCAATTCCCTTTAAAAAGTCGTAAGGGGTACTGCCGTCCGCAGGAATGTAACCGGGGGTAAGGGATTTATCTCTTATAGGCTCGCACTTGGCGTTTAAATCGAAAATTTCACCGCTGCATTTATCGGCGATTTCTAAGGTGTTTGTTATGGTTTCGGGTAGGTCCGGAAAAAGCAAAGCCATTTCTTCGCCCGACTTTAAATAAAATTCGTCGGTTTCAAAACGCATATGGTTAGGATCGTCCATGGTGCGCTTGGTGTTTATGCAAAGCATAACTTCCTGTATTTTTGCGTCCTCTTTTCTTATATAATGGGCGTCGTTTGTAACCACTAAACCGATATTAAGTTCACGCGCGATTTTTATAAGCAACGGGTTTACCTGCTTTTGTTCGCGCAAACCGTGGTCTTGAAGTTCGATGTAATAATCTTCGCCGAAGATTTCCTTCATCTCGGCGGCGTGACGTTTAGCGCCCTCGTAATTGCCTTGAAGAAGCAATCTCGGCAATTTGCCGGCAAGACAGGCGGAAAGACAAATCATTCCTTCGCTATGCTCTTTAAGGTGCTTATAGTCGCTTCTCGGTTTGTAATAAAAGCCGTCGACGTAGGCGTCCGAATCCAACAAAATCATGTTTTTGTAGCCTTGTTTGTTTTTGCAAAGCAAGATTAAATGGTCGTAACCGCCGCCGTTTCCGCCGCTTTTTTCATACATATTTTCGCACATATAAAATTCACAGCCGATAATAGGTTTAACGCCTGCTTTTTTTGCTTCTTCGGCAAAATAAAGGGTAGCATACATGTTTCCGTGGTCGGTAATGGCAATAGCCTTTTGCCCCATTTCTTTTATGCGCGGAAAAATCTTTTCCACCTTACAGGCGCCGTCTAATATGCTGTATTCGGTATGAACGTGTAAATGTACGAAATCTGTCATTTGTTGCCCCTTGATTGGATTTGCTTTTTAATCGTTACCGCCTAAACCGCTTAAAAAGTCGGCCTATAGGTCGGTTAAAGCCATTAATCCATAAACTGAATTATAATGTTGTTTTGAACGTAAAGGTATTCGTCCTTAATTTTTATTCTGTTATCGTCTACGTCCATATACTTAATTACGGACGGAAGTTTTTGCTTAAAGTCGGTGTAAAAATCACTGCCGAAAGTGCTTTTGTATTCCGAAAAGTTAACCCCTAAAGCCGTCCTTAACCGAAGCATTAAATACTCGAACTTAGCCTCTTCGCCAACGATATCTTCGCTGAAAATTTCCGCATAACGGTCGCTTAACAGGCAGTGAACGTACTCGTCGATACTTTCGGTATTTGTAAAACGTCTGCCGTCGATAAATGACGACGCCGCCACGCCGAAACCTATGTATTCGCCACGCTTCCAATAATTCAGGTTATGACGGGAATGGTAACCGCTAAGGGCAAAGTTTGAAACTTCGTAACGGTTAAATCCCTTTTGGGCAAGATAACTAACGGTAAAATCGTACAAATCCCTTACGGCGTCCTCATCGGGAAGATCGCCGTTTAAATACTTGGAGTACATAGGCGTGCCTTCTTCCGCCTTTAAAGCATAAACGGAAAGGTGTTTTGCACCGTTGTCGACGGCCAAATCCAAAGTTTTTTGTAAGATTTCTTCCGTTTCGCCAATCAATCCTATCATTACGTCTGCACTGAAGTTGTAGCCTTGCAAAATTTTCGCCGTGTTAACGAAATCTTCGGTGTTATGAATACGGTTGAGACTTCTTAAAATTCCGTCGTCGGCGACCTGTAACCCCACGCTGAAACGGTTTATACCGGCCTCTTTATAGACGCGCAGTTTGTTTCTGTCCATGGTTCCGGGGTTTATTTCCAAAGTAACTTCGGCGTCTTCGGAAAGATTAAAACACTGTTTTATAAGTCGCATACAGCCGAGTATCAGTTTTGGGTCCACAATAGAAGGAGTTCCTCCGCCGAAGTACACGGTGTCAAAGGTTTTATTTTTTAAAGCCATACTGCGGCTTTTCATTTCCTTATACAAGCAACCGAAGTATAGTTCTGCCTTACCTATCTCTCTCGGATAAGAGGCAAAGTCGCAATAGGTGCATTTTTGTTTGCAAAAAGGCACGTGGATATATATACCTGCCATAATCAACCTTCTTAAAATTAGTCGATAACCGACCTATAGGGCGGTTTTTAATTAGTCGCTGTCTATTTTTAAAATGGACATAAAGGCTTCGGAAGGGATTTCGACCGTACCTAAACGGCGCATCTTCTTTTTGCCTTCCTTCTGCTTTTCCAAAAGTTTTTTCTTTCTTGTGATATCACCGCCGTAACACTTTGCAAGTACGTCTTTACGCAAGGCTTTTACCGTTTCACGGGCGATTATCTTTCCGCCGATTGCCGCCTGAATGGGGATTTCGAACATCTGACGGGGAATTACTTCCTTTAATCTTTCGGCAATGGCTCTGCCGCGGGCATAAGCCTTTTCACGGTGGACTATTATTGCCAAAGCGTCGCAAATATCCCCGTTTAGGTACATATCAAGTTTAACAAGATCGCTTTTTTCGTAGCCGGAAAGTTCATAGTCGAAAGAGGCATAACCGCGCGTTCTCGACTTAAGACCGTCGAAAAAGTCGAAAATAATTTCGTTTAGCGGAAGTTTATACTTTAATCTTACCCTTTTTGCGTCGACGTAAGTCATATCCTCGAAAACACCGCGTTTTTCCTGACACAAATCCATAATGGGTCCGACGTAATCGGGCGGAGTATAAATGTTGGCTGAAATTATAGGTTCTTCCATGTAGTCGATTTTATCGATATCCGGAAGTTTTGAAGGGTTTTCGACCATAACCATTTCACCGTCGGTTTTGTAAACTTTATAGGATACGCTTGGGGCGGTCGTGATGATTTCAAGATCGAATTCGCGCTCTATGCGTTGCTGGATGATTTCCATATGCAAAAGTCCCAAAAAACCGCACCTGAAACCAAATCCCAACGCCATTGAATTTTCCGCTTCAAATGTCAAAGAGGCGTCATTCAATTTCAATTTCGAAATTGCCTCTTTAAGGTCGTTAAACTTAGAGCCGTCAAGCGGATACACGCCCGAAAAGACAACGGGAAGCGCCTCTTTATAACCTGGGAGCGGTTCTTTTGCAGGGTTGTCCGCATCGGTAAAGGTATCGCCGACGCGTGTGTCCTGTACGGACTTTATGCTTGCGGCGATATAGCCGACTTCACCTGCCGAAAGGCTTGCGCGCGGTGTAAGGTTGGGACTGAAAGTACCGACTTCGGTAACTTCAAAAATCTTATCGGACAGGAAGGTTTTTATTTTGTTACCCACCTTTACGCTTCCGTCTTTTATCCTTACAAAACAGATTACGCCCTTAAAATTGTCGTAATAAGAGTCGAAAATAAGCGCCTTTAAGGGTGCGTCGTCATCGCCGACGGGGGCAGGAAGGTCTGTTATTATTTTTTCCAAAACCTTTTCTATGTTTATTCCGTTTTTGGCGGAAATAAGCGGTGCCGAGGAACAGTCTAAGCCGATAGTGTCCTCGATTTCCGCCTTAGTGCCTTCTATATCGGCGGAAGCAAGATCTATTTTGTTGATAACGGGCAAAATTTCCAAATCGTTGTCAAGCGCCAAATAGACGTTAGCCAAAGTTTGCGCCTGTACGCCCTGTGTGGCGTCCACGACCAAAATAGCCCCCTCGCACGCGGCAAGCGAACGTGATACTTCATAGGAAAAGTCCACGTGTCCCGGTGTGTCTATAAGGTTGAAAACGTATTCTTCACCGTTTTTGGCGGTATAATACATCCTTGCAGGGGTAAGTTTTATGGTGATTCCGCGTTCCCTTTCTAAGTCCATGGAGTCGAGAAGTTGCTCTTCCATATCACGCGCGGAAACCTGTCCGGTCATTTCCAAAAGCCTATCGGCTAAGGTGGATTTGCCGTGGTCTATATGCGCTATAATGCAAAAATTGCGAATGTTTTGTTTTTTTGTTTTTGCCATAAATATTCTTGTAAACTATAATTTTTAATTTTACTTTAACAGGTAAGTTTTGTTGTAGATATTAGTATATAATATTTTAAGAAGTTTATCAAGTTATTGGGGGCGGATTTTTCGTTTAAATTTTCCTTTAAATTTTGTACGGTTTTAATTATAAAAAACCTTGCCAACCAAAAAAATCGGTAGTATAATTAAATTTACGTAGTGGATTGCTGTGTTGCAAGCAGACGCTTCGCATAAAAAATTAAATTGAAGGCTTATTATGAAAACTCGTTTAAAAAATACCGATTGGGAACTAAGTTGCCCCATAGCACACAGAGGACTTTGGAACGAAGTATATCCCGAAAATTCAATTTCCGCATACAAAAACGCCATTGAAAAGGGATATCCTATCGAAATGGATATCCAAATGTCGGTTGACGGCGAACTTTTCTGCTTCCACGACGACAATGCCAAACGTATGACCGGCGTGGATAAAGATATACGCACCATGACGGCGGAAGAAATCAGGGCGCTTAATATCCAAAATGAAAAAATACCCACCTTTGCGGAGTTTTTGAAACTTGTCGGCGGTAAAGTTCCCCTGCTTATCGAAATCAAACAACAGATAAATAAAGGGGTGGAAAAAAAGACTATCGACGCCTTAAAAGGATATAATGGCGCGTACGCCATTCAGTCCTTCGACCCGTTTATTATGCTGAAAATTAAAAAACTTGCCCCCGACGTTATCCGCGGACAACTCGGCTTAAAGGCTAAAGGAAACAGCCCGAAAAATTATGTTATAAGAAACTTAGCCTTAAACTTTTTGGTTAAACCGGACTTTGTGCATTATGACGTAGCAGGGCTTCCGCTTAAAAAACGAGTTACCAACGGCTTACCCGTAATGTGCTGGACAATTAACGACAAGGATAAGTTGGAAACCGCTAAAAAATACGCAGATAACTTTGTGTTTGAAAAAATCATCCCCTGAAAACAAACTATAAAAGTCCGTCTATTTGGTCGATAACCGACCTATAGGCGGACTTTTTTGTTATTTTAAAGAATCTTTAAAGGCTTTATAAACTTTTTCGTTTACCGATTTTAAAAATTCCGGATCGAATTTTAAAATACGGTCGTACGTGTAAATGCCGTTAATTTCGTCTTCTACGTCGGAAACCTGCGTGTAACAGCAAGAGGACAAACCTTCTTTATAAATCATAGGGATAATTTGGTCAAAATATAGGTTTTGATAGGCGTTTTGCAAGGACTTTTGATCCTTAAAAGCCTTGTAACCGAACTTTTTGTCGGAAAACACGTGGCCTTTAAGGTAAAGGGAGTAACCGCCGAATTCGGTTAAGGCAAGCACACGTTTATTGTCGTTTTTAAGTTTGATTTTTCTGAAATATATATGCTTACTGCAAACGTCTCCGCCCCCCATATCCTGCCAACCGCTGGCGTGGTCGTAAAGCCTTGTGCTATCTTTTTTACGCAATTCTTCACAAATTTTTAGTGCGTCAAACTGCCCCCATGCCTCGTTAAAAGGAGTCCATAAAAATATACTTGTAACGTTAAAAAGTTGGTCTATAAGCCGATTAGCCTCATATTTGTACTGTTTTCGGCTGTCAGCGTTACGCCTCATAGCCTTATAGTTGCCGTCGTTTAATTTAAGATTGAAAAAGGGCGCAAGCATAATGCGGAAAGGCGAATACTTACCTCCGCCGTTTATCATGTCCTGAAAAACAACCATACCCAGAATATCGCAATAGTAATACCAAAGCATAGGTTCGACTTTAATGTGTTTGCGAAGCATATTAAAGCCCATATTTTTCAGGGCGTAAACTTCGTTGTACATATCCGCATTGGTTTTTGGGGTGTAAATTCCGCCGTGGTAATATCCTTGGTCTAAAAGTCCGTTTAAAAAGATAGGCTCATTGTTTATCGCAAAATATTTTTTGCCTTTAACTACTGCGGTAGAAAATTTTCTGAGTCCGAAATAACTTTTCACTTCGTCTTCTTCCGCCTTAATTATTACAGTGTAAAGTTCGGGGTTATCCAGCGTCCACGGCGAGCATTTTGACGCGTCCAAAGTAACCTTTCCGTCCACGGCAAAGCCTTCCGCCAAAACACGATTTTCGTCGATAATCGACACATAGGCGGACTTTTCCGATTGGCTTATATCACAAGTTACGGTCAAAGTCTTGTTATCGAAATCGGGATAAAACTTGAAATCTTTTATGTAAACTTTCGGGGTGCTTTCCAAAAAACAGGACTGCCAAATACCGCTTATCGCCGTGTACCAAATCCCCCCGCGTTTGTAGCGTTGCTTTCCCCTGCCGTAAATAGGGCTGTCGGCGTCGTCCTTTACGATAATATATAGAGTATTGACGCCGTCAACGATATTAGTCAATTCAACCGTAAAGGAAGTGTAGCCGTCAAAATTTTCATAAAGAAGTTTTCCGTTTAAAAAGACTTTACAAGTCTGGTCGCAAGCGCCGACGTTAAAAAACACCCTGCCTTTATTGAAACCTTTAGGCAAAGTAAAGTCCTTTTTCAAATGCAAAAATTCCCTCTTTTTAAGTTGACGGTTTACCCCCGAAAACTCGCTTTCGGGCGAATAAGGCAGGATAATTTTGCCGTCGAAATGGGCTTCTAAATTCTCCCTTTCGGTGATTATATAATCCCATTCGCCGTTAAGGCATAAATAACTGTCGCGCTGTTTTTGCGGACGCGGATATTCGGACAAAACCCCTTCGCTGTTAAATTGCGGTTTAAAAATCATAATGCCCCTTGTTTTAACCTTTTTTAAGCGCTTTTTTAATATTAGCGTTTATTATATTTTACTATACATTTAAAATATAGTCAAGCGGCAATTTGCGTTCGCTGTTTAGACGTTCGCTATTTAGTCTCTTGCTGTTTAGGCGGAATTAAATAAGGCGTAATCAAATAAAATAGTTTAGTTATTGTTTTCATACGCTTTCGCCGTATGGTTAGTTTATTGGGTAGATAAAAAAATAAGTTTATGTAATCATTTGGTTTGCGCGGGCTTAGATAACGAAGGTGCAAAAAAGAAAAAGCCAAAAAACGACAATTTTCGATTTATTTTTACATTTTATTTTTGCAAGATTGACTATCTAAGCGGAAAGTGTTAAAATTACATCGCTGCTTCACTATAATACCTTTAAAATAGCGGCGGCTAAATCGGTAAAGATATGATTACTAAACTATTGCGTTTAAGTGTTTTTACTTACGAATAATCTTGTTAACGGGCAAAATACGAATGTTTATGTTTACACCAACGAATTTTGACAATTTGCGTGGTTACGTTTACGAGATTATGAAATACAAACTTTAAAAACGGAGAAATGAAATGTATCAATTATTTACAGACACAGATACGGATATGAACCCGTCTGTGGCGGCAAAATACGGTTATAAACTAATCAGTATGCCTTATTCGATGGAAGACGGAAAAGAAATTTATCCTTATGAGGATTTTAAGGAATTCGATTATAAAACATTTTACAAAACCCTTCGCGAAGGGGCATTGCCAAAAACCTTTGCGCTTTCACCGCAAAAATACATAGAATATTTCGAGCCGACGCTTAAAGAAGGAAAGGATATTTTATACGTTCACTTTTCGTCTGCAATGAGCGGAACATTCAATGCGATGAACCTTGCGTGGCGTGAACTTTCCGAAAAATACCCCGACAGAAAACTGCACACGATAGACACGAAGGCTATCACAATCTGCAGTTATGCCATCCTTTGCGAAATCGGCGATATGGCAAAAAAGGGCGCAACGGTTGAAGAGATTATAGAATGGGCAAAGACGAATATCTATAAATTTGCCGTATATTTTTTTGCCGACGATTTAAAGTTTTTTGCCCGCAGCGGCAGAGTCAGCGGTTTTTCGGCGGTAATGGGCGGAATTATCAGAATTCGTCCCATTATCCATATAAACGCCGAAGGTCAAATGGTTTCAGTCGCCAAAGTAACCGGAAGAAGAAAGGCGTTAAACGCTTTGGTTGATTATGTTGCACAACTGCAAGACGATATAAAATCGCACCCTGTAATAATAGGTCATGCCGACGCATATGACCTTGCCTCAGAACTTGAACAAAAACTAAAAGAAATTTACGGAAACGATTTGAACACGGAAATCATCGCAGTAAATCCAACCTCCGGCAGCCATTGCGGTCCCGATACCGTCGGCGTTAGTTTCCATGCAATTCACAGATAAAAGGAGAACGAGCGATGATCGAGGTTAAAGAGGTAAACGGTAGAAAAGATATAAAAGAATTTATTGAATTCCCTTTGCGATTATATAAAGGAAACCCCTATTTTGTTCCGCCTTTATACTGTGATGAAAAGGCTCTTTTTAAAAAAGATACGGTGTATGCCGAACAGGCGGAATCGGTTTTTTATCTTGCAAAAAAGGAGGGCAAAACGGTCGGAAGAATTCAAGGCATTTTACAGCGCGTAAGCAACGAAAAGTGGGGGCAAAAAAGAGTCCGCTTTACCCGTTTTGATTGCATAAACGATCAAGATGTAGCAAACGCACTGTTTTCCGCCGTGGAAACTTGGGCAAAAAATAAAGGAATGAACGAGACGGTAGGTCCGCTTGGGTATTCCGATTTGGATAGAGAAGGACTTTTGGTGGAAGGATTCGACCAATTATCAACTTTTGAAGAACAGTATAATTACGAGTATTATCAAACGCTGATTGAAAACTGCGGTTACGAAAAGGAAGTGGATTGGGTAGAAAGCAAGTTATATGCGCCCGATAAAATCGACGAAAGAATCGAACGTATTTCTTCGATGATGATGCAAAAATACGGGCTTAGGCTTGGTATTGCAAAAAACTCTCATGATTTTGTTAAACAATGGGGCAGTGAGTTTTTTGACATATTAGACAAAACTTACGTTGCAATCTATCAGTCCGTTCCCTTTACCCCTAAAATGAAGAAAAGTTTAATCGACACTTTCAAACTTGTTTTAAACGTTAAGTATGCCGCCGTCATTTTAGATAAGAACGACAAAATCGTAGGCTTTGGAATTTCCTTACCGTCTATAGGTAAAGCCTTGCAAAAAAGCGGCGGAAGGCTGACTCCGTCTGCAATTATCAAAACGCTTAAGGCGATAAAAAATCCTAAAATTATAGATTTGGCTTTAATAGGCGTATTGCCCGAATACCAAAACAAAGCAATCGCAACGGCTATTATAGGAGAATTGATTAAATTTTTGAGCGACGGTAAGATTGAATATGCCGAAACCAATTTAAATTTGGAAACAAATTCCAATATAAGAAATCAATGGAAGGCTTTTAAAAGCGTCCAACATAAACGCAGAAGAAGTTTTGTCAAAAAAATCAGCGATTAATTAGTCGGCTGCAAAAAAGACCGAATAAAATTTTATTAAACCCTAAAGTAGGACTAAATTAAATGTTAAAAGCCTAATTAAAATTTTATTAAATAATAAAACCCGACTAAATTAAATGTTAAAAGACCAACTAAAACTTTATTAAATACTTTTACTGCCGAGTTCGGAAACCCGAACTCGGCAGTTTTTATATAATTTTTTGCCCGACCTTATTAGGCCCCCTTGTGCAAAGGGGGCTGTCGGCGTATGCCGACTGAGGGATTGGCGGTGTCGCCGTTAGGCGACAATCTGCGTCGGCGAAGCCGACAATTAAGAATTAAGAATTGTGGTATCGGAGTAATTACATAAATGCTGACGCACCGCAAAACTTAAATTGAATACTACAAGGCACCGAACTATCCTCTTATGTCGCCCCTGAGCAAGGGGAGATGTCAACGCAGTTGACAGAGGGGTTGTGCCCATAAACTTTTCTCGTACTTATTCAAAGGGGGGCTAAAAAAGACGGCGAAAATTACAAAAGTGAAAATTGTGTGAAGATTTGTAAAAAAACGAAAAATAGGTCAAACGAACGTGGCGGAAAATTTATATAATGTGTAGAAACGCAGGCAATACTACGTTTGTTGCCAATCCCCCAGGCACTACGTGCCGGTTCCCTTTGCGCAAGGGAGCCAAAAAAGGCCGGCAAAAAACGAGTAAAAAATTTACGCAAAAAAACTTACATAATTAAAAAGAGGTGCAAGTATGAAAAAATTAGTTTCCCTTATACTGTCGCTTGTAATGATTACGGCGATAGCGGCGACCTTTACAGGTTGCTCTGATAGCAAAGAAGGCAAAGTTATGACGATAGACCTTAACCCTTCCGTTGAATTTGTGCTTGACGAAAACAACAAGGTTGTTACGGTAAACGCCCTTAACGACGAAGGCAACTACGTTTTGGCAAAGGCTGAATTTATCGGCAAAGACGCCGAAGAAGCAGTGCAAGCCTTTTTAAAAGTTTCGGTTGACGACGGATTTATTGTAGAAGGCGAAGTAACCGCCGGCGAAAACAACGTTAAAATTTCCGTTTCCGGCGAAGACGCACAAAAAATTTATGACGACGTTACCGCTAAGGCTAAAGAATATTTACAAAAATTACCTTCCGTAAACGTAAACGTTAACTTCGACTTTGAAAAGATTAACAAAGAAGAAATCGAAGCCTTAGTCGCCGACTGCATGAGAGAATTAGACCCCCAAACGATAAAAGCCAAAACTCAGGCGGAACTTATCGCCCTTTTGGAACAAAGCAGAAAGGCAACGGAAGATCTTTTAAGTCAGGAACTTAAAGACTACTATTACGGCGAACGCGCGTTAGAGATTAAAAAGGCGCAACTTGAAGCCTATATCGAAGCCATTAAAAACGAAGATAATATCGGTTTGGTTTCGGCAACCCTTACGGCTGTTCAAGGTCAACTTAACAACCTTATCGAAATGATAAACAGTTACAAGGAAACTTACAAACAGAAATTCCTTGACAAGAGCGGTGAATACTACCAAAAAATGCAACAGTGCATTAAAGACAAAAAAGAACTTTTAACCGCCCGTCTTAACGGCGTTAGCGAAGAAGCCATTGCCGCATTGGAAAACGCTTATCAAATAACGGTTAAGGCTTTACAGGACTATAAAGCGATAATCGACCAACAGTTAGAGGTTGCAAACACCGCCATCAACCAAATTATAGACACCATTCAGACGGCTATACAAACCATTACCGAAACTTTAAATATTACAGTTAAAAACATCGACGGCATCGTAAACGAAAGTATTGAAGCCGCCAAAAAGAACTTCGATAATGCCTTCAAAACCGAAAACGGCGAATATATTTCCGACAACTATTGGACGGCTTTGGAACCTGAAAAAACCAAATAAATTGCCGAAAAACGGTTTTGGATGATTTAATAATCGACCTTTATAAAAAGGCAAACGGGTCTTTAAAGATTCGCTTGCCTTTTACTTTATCGCCGATTTTTTAAGCGTGTGCGAAAAAAAGACAAAAATTACGGCGACTAAATACTTTAAAGTAACCAAACTTCGGCAAATAAAATCTTTAAATAAATGCAAAAAAGGCAAATATTTTTATTGAAAGTGTAAAAACTTCCCCTTTAATATCTGTAAAAGCGGTTGCAATATTGGGTAAAGTGTGCTATAATTACAGACAAGTGTTTGCAAAAAAGAACATCTTTCATAAAAATCACAACTATATTATTAAAAGAGAATCAAAATGAACAGAATTAAAAAAATACTAATACCGATTTTTGCGGTCGTAGGCGTACTCGCTCTTTCTTTGGCGATTACCGGTTGCGGCGGTAACGGGCTTGCCAAACAATTAGATATGCCGTTAAACGTTACCATTGAGTTAAATCAACGAAAAAGCGGAACGCAATATATTCTTAACTGGGACGCGGTTGAAGGCGCAAACGGATACAGCATAAGTATCGACGGCAGAACCATGGAATGTGAAAAAAACACCTTTGACGCAACCAATTACGTAACACCGGGCGTGTACTCGGGCGTTCACGTTAAAGCGCTTGGCAACGGCGTTTCTACGGCGGATTCAGATCTGACTAAAGCGGTTGTCAGGGTGGAAATTGTTTCTTCAGTACTGTTATACAAGACAAATAACGAAGAAAAGACCGTTTCCGTATTTAGTTACGCTACGGATAAAGAAGCGCTTGCAGGAAGGATTGTTATCCCCGATTATTATAACGGAATGCCCATTACGGAAATCGCTGAAAACGCCTTTTTCGACAACAATGCGACATACCGTAACCCTATAACGGGTGAAAACTGCAATAATATGACTTCTTCATTCAGGCTTCCGTCTAAATTGGAAAAAATCGGAGCGTTTGCCTTTGCTTTCTGCACGATTGTTAAGGATATGAAGTTGCCCGCCACCCTAAAAACCATTGAGGAGGGTGCGTTTGCGCAGTGTATAAGGTTGGCTTCCGTTAACCTAAATAACGTTGAAAATATCGGTGCCAGCGCATTTGCTTACTGTAAAGCGCTTGCAACTGCGGAACTGTCGCAAAACTTACAGACCTTGGAAATACAGGCATTTGCCGAAACACCCGTGTATAATAATATGGTCGGCGACAAGATTTTCGGCAATCGTATTTTGTGCGAATTAGCGGATAAAGAACTTGAAGAATACACCGTACCCGAAAACATCACCTTAATTGCAAGCGGAGCCTTCATGGATATGAAAAAACTAAAATCCGTTACTTTGCACGAAAACGTGAAATTCGGCGGAAGCAGAATTTTTGCCAACTGCACCTCTTTAGAACAGATTGCTTTTCCTAAAAACATAACACAAATCAGCGATTATACATTTGCGGGTTGCAAAAGCATTACCGAAGCAGTCATTCCCGATACCGTTGTTTCTATAGGCTATGCGGCTTTTGCAAATTGTGAAAAATTAACGTCGCTTACGCTTAACAAAAACCTTACGGAAATCGGCGAAGGAGCCTTCCAAAAGACCGCTATAGAAACGATTACCCTGCCGGACGGTTTAAAAACTATCCATGATTATGCGTTTTCATTGACGTCGCTTAAAGAAATCGTTATCCCCGACAGCGTAAGAACCATCGGCAAATACGCTTTTGCCGGATGCAATAAACTTGATAAAATAACCTTAGGTGAAAATCTTACCGAAATCGGTGAATATGCCTTTTACCTCTGTCCGCTTACAACGGCCGTGTTGCCCAAAGGTATTACCACGCTTAAGTCATATACTTATTACTCCGAAACAATTAGTTACGTCGTACTTCATAACAGGTTTAAAACCATTTATTTAGACGGTGTTTGTACTAAATACGGTTGTCCCGTCTACTTTGAAGGCACTAAAGAGGAATTTGATAAAATTACCTTTGTACCGAGTACCGAATCGGGAATCAGACCTATTGCGTTTACGGACGTTAGATATTACTCTGAAACCAAGCCTGATTCGGAAACCGGATTGACCTATTGGAGATGGGTTGACGGCGTTCCCGCCGACTGGACTAACGAAGATTAACAAAAAACTTAAGGACGGCTTAGTTTTAAGCAGTCCTTTTCGATTTATTTTAAAAGGGCGACTGTTTTAGTCGCCCTTTTTTGCCGTTAACAGGCTTATATCCCCGCTTTTGGGGATTATTTGTAAATTACAGCAATTGATTCATTCTGTCCTTTTCGCTTAACGCGTCATACTGAGAGTTTCCCGACGGCGTAAGGTTTATACCGTAAGAAGCAACACAACTTACACGCTTCATGGAATAAATGATTCTGTACTTTTTAACGCCTGCCTCTACCAAAGCCTCTAAAGCGCCGACGCAGTCCTCTACATAATGGTATTTTGGGTTTTCCCTACCCTTATTGTCTAAGCAAACAATGTCGCAAGTGCCGAAAACAGGTTCTTCCGGCCTTTTGGAAGCGATTTTTTTAAGGTTTTCATACATTTCCTCTTTACTTTCGCCCTGCTTAGGAACTTCGATACCGACGGAAACCGCAACGATATCGCTGACTTTGATTTCTTCCTTACCGTCAAGTTTGACTTTATTGCCTTCGATTTCTATAACCGGACCGGGCTTTACCGGATTGCCAGTGATTACGCTTGGGATAAGCACCGCAAAAATCAAAATAAAGAAAATGCAGAAAAACCCGAAAGTACCTATCATTTGATTGCCCGATAAAAAGCAAGCCGCCGCACCGCCGCCGAATATTACTATCAAAAGACTGTAAAGCACCAAATATTTTACGCGCTTTGACTTGTTAAACCGTATATTGGGATAAAAACTTTTCATAATACTACCTTGTAATTACTTAAATTATTTAGTCCCTTTATTGTATTACAAAATACAATGCTTGTCAACCGTTTTACCCTAAAGGTGATTTTTAGATTAAACCGCGACTCGATTTTTTATATAAACTTGCCGTTTGTTTTTATAAATCATATAAGCGGAGCAAACAATTCGATAAGTCGATCGATAATTACGCTCTTCATTTTTTTGTCGGGAATAATTTTTTTGGATTTTGCCAAAGTTTTATCAAAATCCTTTGAAAGTGGGGCTATAAGCACGTTATCTACTGAAAGTAAAATACTTTCCATGGCGTATCTACCGCTTCTTATGTCAAAATTGCAAGACCCTGTTAATAAAACCGCGTCATCTATAAGCAAGGCTTTGGCGTGTAAAAATTCTCCTTCATAATGATAAACGTTAACGCCCATATCCGCCAACTTTTGTGAAAAATGTTTGCTTATTTTATCAAGCCTCGACGGCGGAGATGATGAAGGAATGATTACAGTAAATTTTACCCCCCTGTTTACCGCGCGCATTATGGCACGTTTAAGGTCGCCCCCGAAGGACAGATACGGCGTCATTATTTTTGCCGATTTTTGAGCGTTCGATATCAACGAAATAAAAAGTTCTTCTACGTTGGCTTTGTCGGGGGCAAGATAGGGTTTTAAAGTTTTTGAATTTTTACATTCATCGCCTTTTATGTTCCAAAGCGGACAAAAAGCATTGAAAAATTCCCCTTCGCCGACAACTTTCACACCGTTGTTTTTGTCTTTTTTTATGCCGTCGTCGTCCACGTTTAAACTTGCAACGTAACACACTTTGCGGTCTATCATATAAACTTTGGCGTGAGTACGGCGGTTATCGGATGGAAACAACAAAAAAAGCGGTTTATTTTTGACCGTTATATCGGCGCCGGCACACTTTAACGATTTTATTTGTTCTTCCTTCAAAATATCGCCCGAGCCGTAAAAATCGACTGCAATTTTAACGACAACGCCCCTATTTAAAAGGTCGTAAAGTATATCGATAAGTTTTGCGGAAGATTCCCCTATTTTGAAAATGTAAGCGAAAATCAAAACTTCGGTTTTTGCTTCGGAAACGCTTTTCAACAGGTCTTGCCATAACGGCAAAGATTCCGAAAAGTAAGTAACGTTGCCGTTGCCTTCCTGCAAAAAATGCTGTTTATCGGCCCATAGGCGCACTTTTTTATCGCCGTTACAGTTTTTGGATTTGCCTAACCACAGATATAAACTTGTTACTATACCGAAATATGGCAAAAATACCACCGCCAAAATGAATAATAGTTTTGACTGAAAGGTAAGCGATGAAAAGAATATGCAAACCACGCTGAAAAACACAAGCGCTAAATATCCGTAAACTTTGGTTTTACTGTAAAGGTGCGCAAGGTACAACAGATAAGATGCCATTAAAAGAAATATCAACGTTGTCGTAAGGCATAACGCAAGCCTTAAATTACGACGCATTTTTAAAGACATGTACCGACCTCCGTAACGCCGTCCACCTTTTTGTACTTATCTTTGCGCAAAAAAAGGCTTTCCGTTTTGCCGTTTTCGGTAACGATAAGGTAGCCTTCGCTTTCATAGCCCCGTTTGGGCAACGTAACCGTTTTTGTTTCGCCCTGCATTAAAGCGTCGGTAAAAACAGTTTTCATTTCCGGCTCTATAACCTTTGTTATCACCGAGTGTCTTTCCACTTTTTTATTCATTTTTGCGCCGTAAACGCAAAAGGTAAGCCTTTCGCCCTCGGTAAATCCGCAAATATAAATGGGCGCTCCGCTTGTATTTTTGATTTTTAAATCGGCATAACCGTAACTTACCATGGCATCGAAAGATTTTTCGACGTAGCCGACGGCTAAGGTGTGCCGATGGTGTTCGGTAATTTTTAAATCCGCAAGCAGCGCCGTATTGTACAGCGTGGTGGAAACTTGACAAACACCCCCGCCCACGCCGTCCACAAACTTACCGCCGATTATAACTTTGGCGTTTTTAAAGCCGAGATCTTCGCTTCTTACCCCGACGCAAGCGTTAAAAGAAAAGGTTTCGTCCTTATACACGGTTACGCCGTTAATGCTTTTGGTGGCAAGTTTGAGGTTGTTTATCCGCGATTGATCCGAACCGTGAAAGGAAGTGGAAAATTCTGCGCGCAAATACAATTTATCGGGTAAATCTTGCAATTTATAGTCGGCTAAAACCTCGGTATACCTTGCCATTACACTGCCTCCGCCAACCGATAAACAGCATTTGATATCTTCCTTTAACCTGTTTGTATCGATTTTTTTACCCGATTTTTCACCTTTAACCGTTACTAAACCGTCGGTAAATTGATATTTTGCGTTTTCTGGCGGAAGATAATTTTCCTGTGCAATTTTGTCGCAAAAAGCGTCAAGGTCGTAAAATACACCTTCGCCGAAAGCAAAATCGATATCGCTTTTATAAATGCGATAGGTTTTAACTTCGGTTTCCACCGTAATATATGCGGATGAATTTAACGCATAAACTGTTTTTGTTCCGCCAAAAAGCAAAAGGCAAAATAACAGCGTTGCGGTTATTTTAAAAAATACTTTCATTACGTTATTAGTGTGTTGTATTTTTACTTTATTATACGGTTTTATATTTTAATCAGCAACAAAAAAAGCCATGCAAATCCATGGCTTTTTTGTTAAAAATCGACCTATAGGCGGACTTTTTAATTTTGTTTCGACACGGGAAGGGTTACCGTAAACACGGTTCCGCCGCCGTCGTTATCGGAAACGCCGACGCTGCCTTTATGAACGGAAACTATACGCTTAACCAAGGTCAAACCTAAGCCGTTACCCTCTTTGCTGTGAGAATTGTCCTCTTGAAAAAATTTATCGAAAACGTGTTTTTTGGCGTCATCGGATATACCCGTTCCGCTGTCTATAACTTTTACGACCACGTTATCGGCTTCGGATTTAAGGACAAGGGTAATGACTCCGCCCGACGGACTGAATTTTATGGCGTTATCGATAAGGTTTACCCAGACTCTGAAAAGCAGTTTTTCATTACCGCTGTAATAGGTCTTATCCAAATCGGCGTCAAAATCCATTTCCTTTTCTTCCCACTTGTTTTCAAGGTATACCACCGCTTGACGGATTTGCTCGTCTAAGCGGAAGGGTTCGGACTTATACGCAATACTGTGGTTTTCGATTTTGGAAAGCAATAAGATTTCACCGATTAAGTTGGACAATCTTTTTGTGCTAAGCAAAATTTTAGAAATATATTCCTGTTTTTCGCCTTCTTCCGCCACTTGCAAAAGGGTGATATAGCCCTCGATAGTGCTTAAAGGGGTTTTAAACTCGTGCGAAACGTTGGCGACAAAATCCGACTGCAAAAGTTCGGTGGAACGAAGTTCCTTTACCATGATGTTAAAACTGTCGTACGACCTTTTGATTTCTTCTATACGGCTGTTGGTTTCAAGGTGAACGGTAAAATCCCCCTCGGAAACTTTTGCCATTGCGCTTTCAAGTTTAGATAGCGGTGATACGATAAACTTTTTCATTACGAAATAGGTTATAAGGCTTGACAGCGCGCTGATTGCCACAATCCATATAAGGTCGGGAACGTTAATGGGGTTTGAAAGCGCCCAGCGCAAAATTGCGTTAAGACCGCCCGATACCATAATTATGGCTATCATGATTATTACGACAATAATAAGCACGTAATGACGCAGTTTTAGCCTTTTGATTTTTTTTACCGTATTTTTTATGGGGGCTAACTTTCCGTTTTCTTTATTTGAATCTTTCATAATCTTTTACTTACAACCATTAAAACTTTTTAACCAATTTATATCCTACGCCGCGTATGGTTACGATTTCAAAATCCTTGCTGTCCCGAAAACGCTCTCTTAACTTGAAAACGTGGACTTCCACCGAGTGCGGATCGGTATCCGACTCGTACCCCCATATTTCATCCATTAACTGCTGTTTGGTAAAAATCTTACCGGGATAAGAGGCAAGTTTATATAAAATTTGAAATTCCTTTTGCGGAAGCAAAATTTCTTTGCCATCCTCTATCACGGTAAAAGATTCCAAAATCAGTTCGGTGTTTCCTACTTTTTGCTTTTTTTCGCTTATCATTTTTGCTCGGCGCAATAATGCCGAAACACGCAAAAGCATTTCGTTTACGTCCACCGGCTTTTTAAGGTAATCGTCCGCACCGCTGAAAAAACCTTCACGCATATCGTCAAAGGTATCTTTTGCGGTAATCATCAAAACAGGCGTTTCGTTACCGGATTCCCTAAGTTCTTTTACTAAATCGTAACCGTTTAACCTTGGCATCATTACGTCGGAAATTATAATGTCGACGTATTCGGTTTCCAAAACGTTAAGGGCGTCTTTACCGTCGGTAGAAGTAAAAACCTTATAGCCGTTTTTTTCAAGCACCTTTTTGAACAGGTTGCGAAGTTCGGCGTCGTCTTCCACGACCAAAATTTTAAACATAAATATATCCTTTAATTTTTAGTAGTTTAAGCGTGCCATAAGTGCACTTAAAGGGTTGCCGTATAGGTATGCTTTTATATATGTTATACCATAAAATAAGGGATTAAGTCAACAGAACGTGCTTTATCGAATTTGTAAGGCTTAAGTGATTTTGTCTTACCGCTATACAACCACGGAAAAGTTTTGATAAACCGAAAAGAGCGCAACTGTTTAGGTTGCGCTATATCTTTTTTTGGTTTTGCGATTATGAAAACAAATTAACCAAAGGTTTGTGCTTTTTTTGAGCATAACGATAGGTTTTATAGGCACCGCTGTTTTCCCGCTTTTCCACGTAAAAAAGAATCAAATCGCTTTTGTCTATCATTGCCAAGTTGCGGTAATAAATTGCCGTGTACCAATAGTCGAATTGCTTTGCAGGACAAATCAAGGCTTCATACTCTTTACGCACAAACCACGCAGGCGGTTTTTTTAATTGCTTGTCAAGCGCAAAACAAAAAAAACTTTTAAGGTTAAGGTTGGGGTTTGCGTTTTTCTTTTCGGTTACAATGGTGTAACACAAATCGTCGAAATCGCTTCTTCCGCCGAAAAGAAATATTCTTACGCCGTCCTCTATTGCTTTTTCGATTTCCCGTCTTGTCCTTGACGTTAATTCTTCGGTTATATCGACGCTTAAATGCCCGAAACACGAACAAGTCTTTTCAAATTCCATAAAAAAGATGCCGCCCCTTTTGAGAACGGCACCATAGCATACCGTTCCCGGGTGCGAATCCAATAAACCCTTTTCGATGGAAAACAGTTTGGAACGAGTATCGCTATCAATACTTTACCGTTTTCCACGAAAATATACAAAAGACCCTTGCATAGTAAGGGTAAGAAAAGAGTTATAAAATTGGATTCGCAAGAGTATTTTATCACTTTGCGACAAAAATATCAAAGGTTATCAACATTTTATATGGTTTTTTAAAATCTTTATAACCGCTAATTTTTCACGCGCTTTTTTATGCGTATTTTTTAAGCAATACAAAAGGACGGCCTCAGCCGTCCTTAAATTTACGGATTTATGTAATCGGGTAGTTCCAATGAAAAGTCGTAACCGAAACGGTAATTTAAGGTTAAAGTGTTTTGGGATTCGGTAAAACAGACGTTGCGTATTTTTCCTCCGCTTAAAATCAAATGTAGTTTTGCTTCCGTCGTAAAACCAAAATGTCGGGCTATAGGCAGGTTATCAAGGTATTTTAACTTGATATCGAAGCCCTTTTTGCTTTTTAAAGATTTTATTTGTTCTCTGTTTAACGAAAAGGTTAAATAGTCGGGTACGACGGATAAAAAGGCTTCGTACTCGGTATGGGTTACGGTTAAACCGTCGATATCTTCGGTATAAAGGGTGTCTTTATAATAATAACGTGTTTTGCCTTCTTCTTTAAAGCATACAAGCACCCTGCCGTCAAAAAAGTATTTTCTTATAAAAAGATAGGTTTCGCCGTTAAAATTCGCCTGTACCGAAACGTTGTTTTCTTCGGCGAAAATCTCGCAAGCAACGGATATTTCCGTTTTAAAGCGGTTTTGCCGCACAAAATAGATTGATAAAGTTACGGTCACAATGGCGATAACGGTAATTATCGATATTAAAATTATTAAAAATTTGCCGTTAACGGGCTTATAGGCGGACTTTTGAGCGGTTTCGCTTTGTAAAACAGGGGCATTATCGGGGGCAACGTCGTAAAATAAATCGTTAACGGTGGTGTTTAGGATCTTAGCGACCTCGGGAAACAGTGAAGGATCGGGCAAACCTAAGTTTCTTTCCCACTTTGAAACCGCCTGATAACTTATATGCAGAAGGTCGCCAACCTCTTTTTGGGTAAGGCCGGCTTTTTGGCGGAGTCTTTTAAGTTTGCTTCCTAAATCTTCCATGGTTATATTGTATCACAATTTAATAAATTCTTCCACCTTTTTTTAAAAAAATAGCGGAAAAAGCCCCAACTCAACTAATAGTTTAGTTGTTTTTTGCCCTTTTGACTTGAAAAATGCCTTTCATTATATTAAAATAATAGTGTAAAAAACATTTGGAGTGGACGAACATGAAAAAAAGCCTTTCCATTCTTTTAATTATAATAGCGTTTATGTTGATCGGTTGCGGTCCCCAAAATGAAGGATCTGTTCAAAAGCCGATATCTTTTAGCGAATATTTTAAAACACTAAACGGCGACGTCGGAAGCAAAACGGTTTTTGACCTAAAAATTACGGGCGATGAGGAAAAAACATTCGGCTACAGCATAGAAAGATTCGACGACTGCTATGCCTTTAACGTTTGGGACGGAGATAGCGAAGAATTTACATCGGATACCCTTGCCGACGGCATTAAAAAATACAACGACGGCTGTGAGCGCGAAAGTTATAACGGCAACTTAAAGGACATAGTATTTTTACATTGCTCTGATCTTTTTAATTTTGATAACGCCGTAAGAACGGTAAACACAAAAAATTTGAGTAACGGAACCACCGTTTACACGCCCGAAGTTTACGAAAGCAAGGTAAAAGACGTTTTTATCTGCTTTAAAAACATATTTGAAGTTGTCGACGACGTCATTAATATGAGTTTATCTTTGGAAGAAGCCGGAACAAAAGCCACGGTTACGGCGGAAATGAAAGCAAAATACAAAGGTTGGCAAGCACCTGCAGACGTAAAACTTACGGTTACGCACACCAAAACGATAAAAGTTGTAGACTAATATGATATACCTTGATCTTTTAGTTAATAAGCCCCTATATTGCGCCATAATCGCTGTTGCCCTTATATCCGGCGTTGCTTATTACCTTATATCTATCGAAAAAGCCGAAAAGTTTAAATTAAAGGCAATTATTTTTCTTCTTTCAGGATTATTTTCAGTAATACTTTCCCTGTCCGTTTGCGCCCTTGTAAGTTTGATATTTTCAGGTAAAAAAGCGGGCTATAGGTCGGTTTTCAGCATATTTTATGCTTTCATATCCTTTCCGTTTTTTACATTCATACTGCAAAAATCGGCAAAACTAAAATTGGATTTCAGCGGTTACGTTTCCCCTCTGCTTTTAAGCATTACGATAGCAAGAATCGCTTGCATGACCGAAGGTTGCTGTAACGGAAAAATTTACGCCGCTTATATCGAAGCAGGCATTACCCTTTCATTATTTATATACAATCAAATAAAAAAAGACCTAAGTTTTTCCACCCTGTATGCAATATATCCCGCTTGGCGATTTATTGCGGAATTTTTTAAAGAAACTTACGATGTAGAAAAATTAGGAATATTGACTCTTATGCAATACGTCGCGACGGTCGCGGTTGTATTTGCTATAATAGTAATAACCTTACCCAAAAGGAGAGATTATGAAAAATAAATTTATTGCTATTTGCTGTTTAATGTTTACTTTCGTTACGGCGTTGTTTTTGGCGTCCTGCGGTGTCAGTTCCGATCCCACAAACCCCGACGACCCTATAGCCGATTCTTCGACCGGCGGAACTTTAGTACAAGAAACGGGCGTCGACGAAGGCGACATCGTTAAAAACTACGGCGATTACGTTTACAAACTGCAAGCGGACGGCGTTACGGTCTATAAAATCAAGGACGGACGCATAGAACTTTTTGCCGTCGGTAAATTTTCCTCTTCAAGAAACATTCCCCTTGAAATGTATGTTACCGACGAAAGTATTGCGGTTATCTACGGAAAAACAAGCAGTGTCGACGACGATTTTTACGGAACGCCCGGAACAAACAAAAAAAATTATAACCGAGTTTGCGTAGACGTTTTGGTAAATCCCCCCAAAACCGCAAGCGAACCTTACGATTTGTTTAAAAACGTAAAATATTCCTTTTCGATGATGGGGACGCTGGTGGCTTCAAGAACCTATGTAGATAGTAAACAGGCTTATTTTGCCTTTAATTACGGCGGAAGTTTCACCTACTCCGACAATACCCATAAGACCGATAAGACCGGCGATGACGATATCAGCAATATTACCGGCGCAAAAGGCACTAAAATTTATTACGTAGAAAACGGACAGACCAAAACCTACGAAAATGCCGAAACCATACCGGGACTTAATAAATTTGTCAAAAATTACGCGCCTACTGTGTTTACATCCATCAACTTGGACGATCCTTCAAGCGGTATTTTAAGTGCGGTTTTCGGGGCAGAACTACAAGACATCTATATGTCTAAAACTTCGGTAATACCTATCTTTACGACCATTGACTACAGTTATTCGTCGCAAGGGTGCTATGGGTATTCTAAAGTGCAAAGAACCACCTATTGTTTTAAACTTTCCCCCGACCTTGCCATTGTCGACGGCGTAACTTTATTGAATTACAACATCTACGACAGGCGCGCCATTAAAGATTACGGCGACGTTATCTATATTGCGGCGACAAAAACCGACAGAAGCGGTACTACGGTTATCGCCCTTGACGGAGAAAAGTTTTCGCTTATAAACCGCCTTGACAAAATCGCCCCCGACGAAGACGTGAAGTCTGTAACCTTCGGCGAAGAAAACGGCAAGCGTTACTGCTATATTACAACATTTTTACAGATAGACCCTCTGTTCAAAATCGACGTAACCGACCCCTATCGCATGGAAACGTCGGGATTTATGGAAATGCCGGGCTTCTCTACATTTATGCTATCGGTCGGCGACAGACTTATTACCGTGGGCTACGCCGATAACGGCGCGCAAGGGGTGGCTTCAACAATGAAAGTCGCCATGTACGACGCTAAGGGCGACGGACTTACCCCGATAGACGAAAGAACCATTGAAAACATTTACTACTGCGAAGCGATTGACGACCCGAGGGTTATTGCCGTAAGCGGAACAATGTTCGCGTTTTCGGTAACAAGAAGTCAGGGATACAGATACCCAAAATCACAAGAACTTTATATTTTCGACCTAAAGGAAAATGAAATAGCCTGCATAGGATCGATTTCCAACTTTGCCTTAAACGAGAATACGGAAGATGGAATCAAATACAAAATAGGCTATATTGAAGTTAACGGCGAAATCAAGCCAACTACTGCTTACGGGTCTTACGCCTTACAGATTACACGGGCAAGATTTAAAGACGGTTATATTTACACGTTTAGCGACGGTGCGATTGCCTCTTATCGCATAATCATCGACGATAACACCGAAACAGGTAAACTTATTGCAGACAAATACACCGAAAGAGTGTTTACGTCGCTTTATAATACCCCCGTTTACAATAATCCGCTTTAGTCGCCTTAACTAATCCCGAACCGCCAAATGGCGGTTCGGGATTTTTTAAGTTTAATATTTTGATGAAAAATTTTAACTGCAATTAAATTAAAATAATTAAATCCGAAAAAACATTGTCAAAAGTGATATTTGCTTATTTTTTTAATAATTCATTAAATTTTTTAATTATTTTTTTCCAATTAAGGCCCATTGTAAAAACCCATGA
>CALZDP010000020.1 GCA_945638575.1 uncultured Clostridia bacterium
CCGGTATGGTTATTACTTGAATATATACGCTCGCCTTCCCATGTTATAGCATTGCCGCCGTCTTGTTGCGCTGTGAAATATTGATTAGGCGCAGTTCTTTTGTTTTCGTCTAATGGAACAGCATCTCCGTTTATCGGTTGCCAGTAATAGGAGTATTGTGTCCATAATAAAACTTGTTGTGTAGTATAGTAAAAATACCCTTCGTAATCGCTGTTTGCATAATCGTAGTATTGCTGTATGGTGCCGTCATTATTAAGGGTTACGGGCGTAGTGTCCGAAAAGTATTTGTAATTACCCGTAGTGGCAGAATTTATTTTGTATTGCGCCTTCAAGTCCTTTAAGGATACGCTTGAACTCGTAATACCTACGTTTATGGCTTTTAAAGTACCGTCTTCAAGGTCGTTTGCCAACTGATCGGTGCTTTTGTAATCGATTGTGTCATCCGGTAAAGTACGAATTTCATTGTTTCTGTAAGCGGTTACAAGGCTTGTTACAAGGTCGCTGTCCGCAAACTTTTGCGTTGTACCGTTAGTGGAATATTTTTGGTTAAAATTGCCCGAACCTGGCGTCGATTGGTTGAAAAGGGACATTAAAAACAGATTTTCTTGACCTTCCTGCATTATAAAAATCTGTTTGCCTTTACTAATCGCATCTATAACGTCGGCGTTAGACGTTGCCTTTTTTACGTAGGCAACAACGGCGCTATTGCCTTTTTCCGTATTAACCTTCCATTTGTCGTCATCGTTTTGCCCGATAGAAAAGTCGGGTATATCGTAATCGTAATTGCCGTCAACAAGTACGGGGCTTCCGTTTTCGTCTGTTTTAATCTTCCAAGTGGGTTCGATAACGTCCTCTTGGTCTGAAAGCGCAAAGGTAAATACACCGTCATAAAAGTAATATCTGCCGGTGGCCTTGGTACCCCAAAGTAACCTGTCGCGTATCCATTCCGTACAAAGTAGGTTACCGTCTTTATCTGTTCCGTCTTTAATGTAGATAGTACCTAAAGTACCGTTATTGCCTTGGGTGGGCTTACCGCTTTCGTCGGTTGGTCCGACATAGCAAAACTTATTATACATTTCGCTTGCCAAAACGTAACCTGCCTTGTTTCCTGAAGCAAGACCGCCGCCGCCCACACTGCCGTAATTAAGCCCGTTCGTACTGTCGCCTGAACCTGCCGTGATAGTAGTTGTGCCGTCTGCATTTATGGTTATTTCGGGGTTTATGTTGTCAAGGTATCCGAGTATTCCGGTTGAAGAAAAGTAGTTTGCCGAAACGCCGTTAACTTCGGTTTTATCGGTTAAATCTATTGCTACTATATTGTCGTCAGAATAGTAAACGCTTATAAATTCTATTTTAGCGTAGGAGGCGTGCCCTGCAAGTATGCCTATATGGTGGTTTTCGTGGGGGACTTTTTGGTAGTCGTCCGTACCGCGTAATATAGAATAAGAGTATTCGTGTCCGCTTGCAGCGTTTATCATTATGTCTTCCAAAAAGGAAGTAACTTTGTCCCAAGCGTTATAATCAACCGTAATCTGTACGTCTGATAAAACCAAATTTGAAACGGTTGAAACCTGCCCTTCAAATGCGGGGGAAGGTGTGTCTAAGGTAATTTCGGGTTCGGTGCCCAAAAAACCTATTACGCCGAAAAGCCCTACGTCCGGATTGTTCGGGTTGCCCGTAACTTTTACGTTGGTTATGGCAGAAGTATCGCATGCCTTGCCGTTTACAGATACCGTTTCCGCAGGCGTTGTTTCGGTAGCGATACTCGTAACCCCTTTAACCGAACCTATAAAAGGGTATTTGTCCGTTCCTATTGCGGTTATGCCTTTAAAATTTGTACCGTCTATTAAAGCGGGTTGGTATTCCGGTGTGCAAACCAAAAAGTAGGGGATATTGTCGTAAGAAGTAAAGTTTCCGTTTTCGTCTTTGTTTTTGGAAATAAATTTTTTGTCAAAGTAGCCAAGCCTTTGCAATTCGGAAAGGTTGTATAAGTGGCGGACGTTGGAAATAACGTAAGGATAGGCTTCCGTACCCCAAGTAGCGTCTTTACTTGCCGTTGTGGCGGTTGTGCCGTTTGCGGTCGCTTCTGCGTTTAAAGCGTTTTGGTAATTTGTTATGCCCGTATCGTCAAGTCTGTCAAATAAAAGTTCCACCTGTCCGCTAATAAAGCCGTCGTAAATTTCCTTTTTAGAAAAATAAGCATACACCACTACTGCGGAGGCAACAAACATTACCCCCAAAAGGCTTACAAGCAATATTGAAATGATTTTTCTTTTTAAACTCATGTTATTACCTTCTTTTTCAACCTTTTTGGCGCCTATGTGGCAAGGGGAGATGTCGGCAGAGCCGACAGAGGGGTTGTGCCCCTGAAACGTCCACGCGGTTCCGCGTTTTACAGAGTGCCGACAGTTACAGCTAATTTGCGGAAGGCGTTGTTTGGGCAGGAATTTTGCCCGATTCTATGTTCATACCGATGTTAAAAAACATATAGCAGGGCATTATGTCTGAAATGTATTCTATCGAGTATGCAAATACGCCAAGGTTGGGCGTTACTTCCATATAAACGTACCAATCCGTCCCGTCATAGTCGGCGTTTGTAACCGTCAAAATCGCGCCGTTTGCGTTATTGCCGTTAACGGCGTCAGTGTATTCCGTAATCGAAGAAATCTTTTTTTGGTTTGTTTCCGTAAATATGGGCGGAATGGGATTTCCGTCGGTATCGGTTTTTTCTTCCGAAAACTCCGCCTTTATTTGGTTTGCTGCTAATTTTTTGTTTGAAGCCGCTGCGTTATAAAGTAAAAATCTGTCGTTTGCAAAGGTTTCGCCTTCAACCGCGATAAGGGCGCTTAACTTTTGGCTGTCTGTTACTTCTTCAGTTCCCGTAATCGTGTCGCCGTCGTAAATGTTTTTGTATAACTTGATAAAATTTTCCGAATTATAGTGTAAATTTAATTTTACGGTATCGCCCAACCCTTTGGGTACGGTAAGACGAAAATAAACCCTGTTTTCGTTTTTCAGTTGGGCAACGTTGTCTATTGTGCCGAAACTCATATTGCTTAATTGAGCCTCAAAGTTTGTACCGTCGGCGTTTGCTTCTATTTTAAAGTTTTTAATCTCGGTAAATGCCCTTGAAGTTTCTTTATCTTCTTCGCTCATAGTAGGGTCGGTGATAACGATTTTTGCGATTTCAAGGGTGTAATCGGGCAGTTCTCCCGATTTAAAGTCAAAGTTACCGCTCTTTTTATAGTTTACAAGCCAAGCGTAAGAAAGTGCGGAAAACACCGCCGTAAACAGTATTACAACGGCCATTAAAAAGGCGTATAAAGTTTTCCTTGTTAATGTTTTCATCTAAAACCGCTCCTGTCGGCTAAAAAACCCGACCTAAAGTCAACGCTTAAACCTTAAAATGCTTTTCGATTGTGCTTTTTTATTGTGCTTTCTAATTAAAAAATGTGCTTTCGGCTTAAAAAACCTACAAAAAAAGCCAGCCTGTTTTACGTGAATCACGGAAACTGGCTGACTTAATAAGTCCCTGTAGCTTTGCGTCATTACATTGCTGTAATTTTGCCTTTCTATTTGTATTACTATGCTAATTTTACAGTAAAAATTTATTGTTGTCAAGGATTTTTTAAGGTAACGGGTAAATTCACATTCTTATTTATATGTTATATATTATTTAACCGTTTATCTGTTTCGCTTCCGTTTGGATTTGGTTCGTTGTTTCGGCTAACTTTCGCCGTACAATTTGATTTAGGGTTTATTTTAATCGTTTATGACCGTCGGGCTTTTTTTTACTTTAAAAAAGTCGGCGCAGGCGCTTTTTATGCTTTAATAAATTTAAAGTCGGTATTTATAGATTGTGCAAAAAAGGTTTTGTTAATTCTTAACACCTTTTGCGCCTTATTTCTTTTTATGTTGCGATATGTCAAAGCGGTTGCTTTAAAAGGGGCGGTTTTCGGCGAATTTTGTTATTTTGCCTTTTGCCTAAAATTACAGGTATAAAAAAATGCTGTTCGGCAATAATTTTTACCGTCATTATTTTCAGGAAGGATTTTTGTATGAAAAAAATATGTATAAGTTTGTGCCTTATTCTCATAATAGTTTTGTCGGCGATAATTTTTAATAAAAGCGCCGAAAAAACCGAGTATTTACGTATTCATATACGCGCTAACTCTAACGATCCCATTGACCAAAATATTAAGTATCAAATAAAGGACTTAGTCGTTTTATATCTTACCCCGATTATTGAATCCGCAACCGACAAAACGGATGCGATGGAAAAAATCGAAAGGGAAAAATCCGCCGTTAACGGGCTTATAGACCGATATTTGTATGAAAATCATTTTAGTTATAGATCTAAAATCGACCTTAGAAAAGAAAAGTTTCCTACCCGTGTTTACAACGATTTAACTTTGCCGGAAGGTGTTTACGACGCTGTAATTATAGAATTAGGAAACGCTGAGGGGGATAATTGGTGGTGCGTTGTGTTTCCGCCGCTTTGCTTTACCGAAGGGGAGGTAAAATATCGCTCGGTTATAGCCGAATTTTTCAACAGGTTAAAACAAGGAGGATAAATGAAAAAAAGGTTAATGATAATTGCTGTCGTGCTTTGCTGTATGACTGCCGTAACGGGCATTACGCAATCGGTGATAGCAAAAAATTTAACGGTTGACTACGTTTACACGGCGGTTTTAAAGCAAGGCAGCCAAGGCGATTTAGTCAAAACCGTACAAACAAAACTTAAAAATTGGGGGTATTATAACGGTCCCGTGGACGGCATTTACGGTGCAAAAACCAAGGCTGCCGTAATTTACTTTCAAAAACGGAACGGACTTACCGCCGACGGCGTAGTGGGGGCTAAAACCCTTGCGGCGCTCGGCATAAGCGCAAACGCGGGCGGAAACCAGAATTCCGGCGGTGTAGGTAAGTTTTCAAGCGCAGACGTTCAACTTTTGGCAAGGCTTATATACGGCGAGGCGCGCGGTGAAAGTTACACCGGTCAAGTCGCCGTCGGCGCCGTAGTTTTGAACAGAATAAAAAGTTCTTCTTTCCCGAACACCATTTCGGCGGTAATCTATCAGCCTTATGCGTTTACCGCTGTTATGGACGGGCAAATAAACTACACGCCCAATTCCACCGCATATAGCGCCGCAAAGGACGCCATAAACGGATGGGACCCGACGGGCGGAGCCATTTACTATTACAACCCGAGTACGGCAACAAGCGCATGGATTTATTCGCGCAAAGTTACCGGCACTATCGGTAATCACGTTTTTGCTATATAAGGAGTAACTTATGAAAAAGAATAACGCAGTAGAAAAAGTTGAAAATTTGACCGTTTCCGCCGACGACAAGTCCGAAAAGGTTCAAAGCACGCCCGAAGGCGGTGCGGTAAAGATATCAAAAACCACTAAAACAACCAAGACAACTAAGACAAACCCCTCGGATAAAGATAAGAAAGAAAAAATCGCCAAACAAAATCGTACCGAAAAAGCCCGTAAAAAGCGCGAGGACAACGATAAAAAAGCAGCCTTAAAACTGCAAAAAAAGGCGGAAAAAGAAAAAGCAAAAAAACAAAAACAGCAACTTATCAAACGCAAAAAAGAGGAATACAGAACGGAAAAGTTAAGACGTAAGGAAGAACGCATTGCCCGTCGCGATATGTTAAAACACGAAAGCAAGGAAGAACGTGAAAAACGTATTGCCGCCGAAAGACAGGCAAAAATCAACGCAAGGGAAAATTCCAAACTGAATCGTATAAAGATTCGTGAGCAAAAAGCCTCCGTACACCGTCAAAAACTTGCGGATAGGCGCGCGTTAAAGGAACAAAAACGTCAACTTAGGATGCAAAATCGCCGTGAAAAGCGTAATCGCGGTTTGGGCGGTTGGCTGGCGGCGGTTATAGCCTTAGGTTCGACCACTTTGGTTTTGGCAACCCTTTTTACGCTCAGCATGACCAATATGTTTGACAGCGTAAAGCCTAACGATTCCTTTGTCGCCGAAAGTTATTATAATTTAGTGGATTACGTTGACAATATGGACGTAAATATGTCTAAACTTATGGTTTCCAACGATAAAGCCGAACAGCAAAGGCTTTTGGGCGACCTTACCACACAGGCAAGTTTGGCGGCGGAAGATATCTCTCAAATTCCGTTAAAAGACGAAAGCAAATATTACACGACTAAGTATATAAATCAGGTTGCGGATTACTCTAAATACCTTAATAACAGGCTTATAGACGGAGATTCTATTACAAAAGCCGATAAAGAAAACCTTGCTTCGCTATACAGCATCAATACCGTTTTAAAGGAAGAACTTTCTTCGCTTAACGCAGATATGGGTTCGGATTTCGACTTTAACAGTATCTTCAACGAAGGCAGCGACAATATGTTTTTGGATAGGTTTAATAAACTTGAACAAAAGGCGGTAGACTATCCCAAACTTATTTACGACGGCCCGTTTTCGGACAGCGTGGACAAGGAAGAACCGGAAACTTCGGAGTCTATAACCACTAAGTCTGCAGAAGAAAAGTTTTCAGCAATCTTTTCCGACTACGAAATCAAAAACGTGGAAACGGTAGGGGAATCGAAAGGTAAAATCGACTGTTACAACGTGCGTGCGGACGCCGTTGACGGGGAAATTTTCGCTTCGCTTTCAAAAACCGACGGAAGTTTAATAATGTTTAACCATTACGCCGACTGCAACGAAAAAAATTACGGCTTAGACGAATGTATCGTCCGCGCCGAAGAATTTTTGACTAAGGCAGGCTTATCCGACATGACTTCGGTTTGGGCGACGGAAAACGGTTCGACCGCTTATATCAACTTTTGTTATCAAAAAGGCGGTGTAATAATCTATCCGGACATGGTAAAAGTTACCGTATGTAAGGAAAGGGGAATAGTTTCCGCATATGATTCTTCAAGTTACTATCTTAACCATAAACCGCGTGAAGTAGACACGCCCGAAATTTCCCAAAAACAGGCGATAACGGGCTTATCGACCGACTTATCGGTGCTAAAAACAAGGCTTTGCGTTGTTTTGCAAGGGCAGACGAAAGAGGTGCTTTGTTACGAAGTCTACGGCACTTATAACGGCGCAGACTACTATATTTACGTTGACGCCAAAACCGGTAAGGAAGTACAAATCTTCCGCGTGGTTTCCACTTTGGAAGGGGACTTACTGCTGTAAAACCTTCTTAAAAAAAACGGCTTTTCCAAATGGGTTTTTAGCCCGACGGAAAGCCGTTTTTTATAATTAAAATCAAATTTTAATATAATGAAATTAAATTCTAAAGCATTTATGCAAAGTTTTGTATTCGCCCAGCACGAAAATAGTCATATCTTTCGTGAATACCGTTTCCGGCGTGATGTAAGAGTTCATTTTGCCGTTTATCTTTACCGCAAGTATGCTTATCTTATATTTTCTGCGGATATCTATTTGACCGATACTCTTTCCTATCCAGTTGTCGGGAACGGAAACTTCGAAAATAGAGGTGTCTGCGTCAAGTTCGATATAGTCTAATACATGGTTGGAACTGTATTTTATCGCAGCCCAGTTGGCGACCTGTTCTTCCGGATAAACAACCTCGTCCGCGCCGTTACGCAAAAGCAGATTTTTTTGTACGTCTCTTTCAGCGCGCGCGACCACGAGTTTTGCGCCTAATTCCTTTAAATAACTTGTGGTTATAAGGGAACTTTCAAAGTCGTGCGAAATGGTTACGAAACAAACGTCGTAATTGTCAACGCCTAAAGTTTCCAAAAAATTTCTGTTAGTGCTGTCTCCGATTTGCGCGTTGGTGGCAAGTTCCAAAACGTCGTTAACACGCTCCTCATCACGGTCGATAGCCATTATTTGATGATTTAGTTCATTAAGTTTTTCCACAAGGTGTCTGCCGAACCTTCCGAGTCCGATGACTAAAATAGATTTCATATTAACCTCATCCAACGGTGATTTTTTCTATGGGAAGTTTTCCTTCCTGTAAGGGTTTAGATGACAGTGTGGCAAGTATTATCGTCAAACCGCCGATTCTGCCGACGTACATAAGTATTATCAATATGATTTTTGATAATACGCCGAGGGTTGGCGTCATTCCAAGTGTCAATCCAACCGTAGCCATAGCCGAAACAGTTTCATAAAAACAGTCTAAAAATGGAAGATTTTCATATAAACTAATTACAAGCGCGCCCGTTACGGTTGACAAAACGTATACAAGCATAATCGACGCCGCCGTAAATACAACTTCGTTACCTATTCTTCTGTCGATAATGCGCGCGTCTTTTCTTCTTTTAATAACGGCTATCACGCAGGCTAAAAGCACTGCCGCCGTGGTTATCTTCATACCGCCTGCGGTAGAACTCGGCGCACCGCCTATCATCATAAGCGTAATGGTTATCATCTTGCCTGCGTCGGTAAACTCGTTCAAATCAGTGGTGTTAAATCCTGCGGTCCTCGGCGAAACCGCCTGAAACAGCGAGGCAATAATTCTTTCGCCGATGGGCAAATCCTTGTACTCTATAAAGAAAAACAAGGTTGCCGGCACAAGAATCAATATGGCGGTAAAAATTAAAATTACTTTGGTTTGCAGTCTGTATTTTTTAAAGCGGAATTTGTTGCTTTTCAAATCTTCCCAAGTTAAAAAACCCAAACCGCCGATAATTATCAAAAGCATAATTACCGTGTTTACGTAATAGTTGTCCGCATAAGTGGTTAAAGAGGAAAACGGAGCGTTTACCCCCAAAAGGTCCAACCCTGCGTTGCAAAAGGCGGATACGGAATGGAATATAGACATCCATACCCCCTTTAAAAAACCGAAGTCTTTTATAAACACCGGCGATAAAAGCGCCGCCCCGATAAGTTCTATTATAAAAGTGCCTTTAAGTATAAAACCCGTAAGTTTTACTATACCGCTTATCTTAGGCGCGGCAACGGCGTCCTGCAAAGTGCTTCTTTGGTGTAAACCTATTTTTTTACCTGCAAGCAGCATAAACGCCCCCGCAACGGTAATTACCCCCAGTCCGCCTACCTGAACAAGCAAAAGTATGACAAACTGCCCGAAAACCGACCAATAAGTGCCGGTATCCTGTACGATAAGCCCCGTAACGCATACCGAAGTCGTCGCCGAAAACACGGCGTCGATAAAGGGCGTTACAACCCGATTTTTGGTGGAAATAGGCAACATCAAAAGAAGTGCGCCCAATAAAATAACACCTAAAAAACCGAGCGATATTATCTGAGAGGAATTAAGTTTTACCTTCAGTTTTTTTCTTATCTTCGTCGTTCTTGTCATAAAACCTTCTGCCGCGCATTTTTTGCAGTTTATGTAATTATACTACTATTTCGGTTAAAAAGTAAACTATATTTAACCTGTTTTTGACAAGTCGCCTTTTGCAATAACGTTTACGGATATTTAAGTTGTCGCTCGGTATTGTTAAATTTTTGCCGACAACCGACTTTGATTGACTTTTAGGTTATAATTTTATATAATGGCGGTGTATGTATTCGTAAGACGGTTTTTTATTTCGCGATAATTGCCCGTTTAACCGCCTAAAAGAGGTTTCTATGAAATATGACGTTTCCGACAGATTCGGGTTTTTTAAAAACTTTTCACCGCCCTTCAATAAGTTTATAGTTCATCTTTGGCCGTGGTTAATAAAAAGGTCTTACAGGGTTTTGTATAAGGAAGATATTTCCGTACAAAAGATTGACTTAAAAAACTTTTGCATTTATCTTGCTATGCCAAAGGGCGGTAAAAATCTTCCCTGCGTAATTTATTTTCACGGAGGCGCTTTCGTCTTTCCTGCATACGTAAGCCATTACAAAACGGGTATAAGTTATTTAAAAAAGGGTAACATTGCAGTGGCTTTCGTTGACTACGGCCTCGTACCCAAAAGACCTTACCCTTGTGCCGAAGAAGACTGTCAAAAAGCCCTGTCTTACATTTTTGAAAACGCCGAAGCCCTTTCGATAGACAGAAGCAAAATCGGCGTAATGGGGGACAGTGCAGGCGGAAACTTAGCCGCAAAAACTTCGGCTTTTGCCCAAAAGATGAATTATCCTTTAGCCTGTCAACTGTATTTTTACCCCGTAATCGATCCCGATATAGATACCGAAAGCAAACGGATTTTTAAAGATACGCCGATGTGGGATTCCGTCCGCAACAAAAGGATGTGGAATTATTATTTCAGCGGTAAGACCCCCTCCGAATGCGGTTATAAGGATATTTTATCCGATGATTTTTCGCCCTCTTTCGCTCCCGCTTACGTGGAAACTTGCGAATTCGACTGCTTGCGCGATGAGGGACGGTTGTTTTACGAAAGTCTTGTAAAAAAAGGTATACAGGCAAAATATTACATGGTCAAACAGTCTATGCACGGATACGAGATTAAAGACTGTCAAATCACGCGCGACGCTATAGACCGCCGAGTGGATTTTTTTGTTAACGCCTTTAATAATGTACCGAAAACCAACCTATAGCCCTACTTTTTGCGGCTGTAACATTTAATTTATTTTTTTAAAAGTCGATTATTATACTAAAAGGTAACCTTATGACAAAGACAGAAATCGAAAATTCAGTTATTGCTCAGCGCCGCTATTTTGCCGAAGGCAATACTTTAAATCTTTCTAACAGAAAGGCATATCTATCCGCTTTGTATAACGCCGTAAAAAGGTACGAAGGACAAATTTGCGACGCTTTATATAAAGACTTAGGCAAATCCGCGCGCGAAAGTTATATGTGCGAAGTAGGTCTTACGTTAAGTGAAGTTTCCTATTTATTAAAGCATTTTAAAAGTTTAACTTCCAAAAAACGGGTAAAGACTCCGCTTGCGCAGTTTCCCTCAAAAAGCGCTATATACCCCTCGCCATACGGTACGGTGCTTATAATGAGTCCGTGGAACTATCCCTTTTTACTGTCTATAGAACCTTTGGCGGAAGCCGTTGCCGCCGGTAATACCGTTATTTTAAAACCGAGCAATTACAGCCCGAATACTTCGGCGGTTATGATTAAACTTCTTACCGAAGTTTTTCCGCCCGAACTTGTTTCCTTTGTGGAAGGAGGCAGAGAGGAAAACGCGGCGCTGCTCGATATCAAGTTTGACTACATCTTTTTTACCGGAAGTAAAACGGTGGGTAAACTCGTCTATAAAAAGGCGGCGGAATTTCTTACTCCCGTAACGTTGGAACTCGGCGGAAAGTCCCCCTGCATAGTAGACAAAACCGCAGATATTAAGACCTCTGCAAAAAGGATAGTTTTCGGCAAGTATTTAAACGCCGGTCAAACCTGCGTTGCCCCCGATTATATTTTAGTGCATGAAGATGTAAAAAAAGATTTTCTTAATGAAGTCAAAAAACAAATTATATTGCAATTCGGCAGCAGTCCTATGCAAAACAATGCTTACGGAAAGATTATTACCAAAAAGCATTTTGACAGGGTTAACGGGCTTATAGCCGAAGATAAGGTGTTTTACGGCGGTAAGTCCGACGGTGATTTGCAAAAAATCGAACCAACTGTTTTAGATAATATAAACTATCAAGACCTTTGTATGCAAGAGGAAATTTTCGGACCGATAATGCCGATAATAAGTTATAACGATATCGACAAAGTCATAAAATCGATAAATGAACAGCCCTCTCCGCTTGCCCTTTATATATTTACCGAGGACAAGGTTTTGGCGGATAAAGTCATAAAAACCTGTCGTTTCGGCGGAGGTGCTGTAAACGACGTAGTGGTACACCTTGCAACTTTCTATATGCCATTCGGCGGATTCGGCGAAAGCGGAATGGGCAGTTACCACGGCAAAAAAGGTTTTGACACTTTTACGCACTATAAAAGCGTAATAAAAGGCAACAGTAAATTCGAAATCGACTTAAGGTACCAGCCTTATAAAGATTCACACGATAAAATAGTAAAAAAGTTTTTAAAATAGGTAACCTTTTAGGTTACAAAGGAAAGTTTTATGTCAATTAAAATTGTAGTGGATTCTGCAAGCGATTTAACTCAAAAAGAAGCAGAAGTTTTGGGGATAACCGTAATCCCCATGGAAATTATTTTTCCCAACAAAAGTTATTACGACGGCGTAGATTTAAGCCAAAGCGATTTTTACCAACTTCTTGATAAAAGAGAAAAAATACCTTCCACAAGTCAGATAAACGAATTCAGATTCGACGAAGCGTTTGAAAACTTGACAAAAGACGGAAGCGACGTTTTGTGCATAACTATGTCATCAAAATTAAGCGGAACTTACCAAAGAGCGGTTTCCGCGTCTCAAAAATATAACGGTAAAGTGCTTGTCGTAGACAGCCTTAACGTTACCATAGGGGAAAGGATTTTGATTCAATACGCGGTATCCCTTGTAAACAAAGGGCTAAGCCTTGCGAAAATCAAAACCGAACTCGACGGCAATAAACATAAAATCCAATTACTTGCTTTTGTGGATTCCTTAAAATATTTAAGAAAGGGCGGCAGGCTGTCCTCAACCGTCGCCGTGGTGGGTGAAATCCTTAACATAAAACCCCTTGTATCCATAATCGGGGGAGATGTAAAAGTTATCGGAAAAGCATTGGGAATCAAAAAGGCGATAAGCGGAATTTGCGAAAGGGTCGGAAGGCTTGGGAATGTTGATTTTAATATGCCGTTTGCACTCGGTTACACAGGTAACGACAAGCAAAACTTGACAAAGTTTTTAAATGAAGCAACTGTTTTCGGAGATAAATCGGTGCCTTGTTACCGCGTGGGCTGTACCATAGGCGCGCATATCGGAAGCGGCGGAGTCGCCCTGTCATTTTTTTCAAAGTAATTTTTAAAGTTAGTCAAAAAAACAAAAACATCTTAAAAGTCCGCCTATAGGTCGATTTTTAAGATGTTTTTTTAAAATTTAAAGGTATTAAATAAAGATAAAATTTAAAAATATCCGTACTTTTTGCGTTTTGCTATTACGAATATCGCAGTAACTACGGTAGATAAAATTTCGGCAATCATCATTGAAATCCAAATGCCGTTTACGCCGAAAAATTCGGGTAAGATAAGCACGCATGAAATCTGAAATACCAAAGTTCTTAAAAAGGAAATGATTGCCGACACTGCGCCGTTGCCGAGCGCCGTAAACATCGATGACCCGAAAATACCGAAGCCTGCAAATAAAAAGGAAAAGCAGAATATTCTGAAAGCGTTTTTGGTCATCTCGCAAAGTTCCGCGTCGTAGCCAACGAAAATTTTTGAAATAGGATCTGATAGGGCAAAGGCAAGCAAAGTCATAATTACGCCTAAACTTCCCATTATCAAAAGACTCTTTTTAAATATGTTTTGCAGTTCGCCTTTGTTTTGCGCACCGTAATTATAGCCGATAATCGGCGCCGTACCGATTACGTAACCTATAAAAATGGCAACGTAAATAAAGTTTACGTACATCATTACGCCGTAAGCGGAAACCCCGTTTTGACCGGCTAATTTTAAAAGTTGAAAATTGAAAACTATCGATACGATAGAACCCGAAATATTGCTGACAAGTTCCGACGACCCGTTGGTGCAGGTTTTTAAAAGCACTTTAAAGTTAAAATTGCCTTTACCGAGTCTTAAAATACTGTCGTTACGCTTACTTACAAAGTATAAAAGGGGAATGGTCGAACCAACCAACTGCGATATGCCGGTGGCTACCGCTGCGCCCGTTACGCCAAAACGAAGTACCCACACGAAAAGTGCGTCTAAAATCATGTTGGTACAGCCGGAAATAAAAGTAACTTTAAAACCGAGCGCAGGTCTTTCCGCCGTAATAAAAAAGGACTGAAAAAGGTTTTGTAACATGAAAAACGGGGTAAAGCCGATAATTATTCTGCCGTAAATTACGGCGTAAGGCGCCATTTCTTCGTCGATACCCAAAAGTGTGGCTATTTTAGGCAAAAATATAATAGCGATTACAGAAATTATAATACCGATAACCACGGTTGCGTACACTAAAAAGGAAAAGTAGTTATTAGCGCGCTCCTTATCGCCTTCGCCTAAAGTTTTCGATACTATAGCCGTACCGCCCGTACCTATCATAAAGCCGAAAGCCCCTAAAATCATAGTAACGGGCATAATAACGTTAATGGCGGCAAAAGCGGTTTTGCCTGCAAAGTTAGATATAAAAAATCCGTCGACAACGCCGTAGACAGAGGTAAAAACCATCATCAAAATAGGCGATATCAAAAAGCGAAAAAGTTTGGAGTATGTAAAATGACTGTTTAATCCTATATATGATTTTTGCATTGGAACCAACTAATTAAGTAATTGTAAACGGACGGTACTATGTCTTTTATGACAAGCCCCGTGGTATTGATACACAGGTCGTAATCTTTCATATCGCCCCATTCGCCGCCGCTGCAAAACTCATGCATTTTCTTTCTTCCGTTATCGACGGCTTTAATTTTTTTAATCATTTGCTTATCGTCTAATTTGGCGTCTTCGGGCGATCTTTCTCTGCAACGCGCAAGTTTATAATCCATATCGGCGTGCACGAAAATCCTGAACGGCTCAAAGTCCTTCAAAATCTTATCCGCGCATCTGCCTACTATAACGCAATCTCCCTTTTGGGCGATTTCTTTTATTACCTTGTGTTGGGCGATAACTACGTCCATAGCCGTCCTGTTAATGGTTGCGCCGAAAGTATGACCGAAGTGAAAGTTGAAACTCGGCACGCCTTTTTCGGAAATAGTAGATACGTAATTTTCGTCAAGATTGGTTTGCTTTGCGATTTCCGTAATGATTTCGGTATCATAGTAAGCAATACCCAGCATGTCTGAAAGACGTTTTCCCATTTCACGACCGCCGCTTCCGAATTCACGGCTTATGGTTATAATTTTCATAATTGCCTCTTAAAAAATATTTATATAAGTTATTTTAACACTTTTATCGCATTTGTCAACCGTCGGCGCTTGTTTAGCGAAAAATCCCTTTTAATATAAGTTTTTTAAGGCATTTTTCAAGTTGAGTTTTTTCCTTAAAATAAAATGAAAATCGACAAAAATTTTTGTCTGAAAACGGTTGCGTTTTACCTTGTTTTATTGGTATTATAATTTATACAAAGGGGGGCGGCAATATGGTAAAAAGGTATTCGGAAGAAAAATATTTTAAAAGATTGAACAGGTTCACGACGGTTGCGGTCTATCTAACCACGATAATGCTGACGTATCTGTGTCTTTCCTCTTTTATATCGGGGGCTGTAAGCGGTTCCGACACAAAAAAGGCGATGGGTATGCTTATTTCTGTTTTCGGGATAGAAAACCCCGAGCCTACTTCTTTAAAAGCCTATGCCGAAAGGGGCGGATTTCACTATGACGGCGACGAAGTCAACCTAAAAACCGTCATCTCTCCGGAAAACGCCAAAGCCTATCCCGTAACCTATGCTTCTTCAAACGAAGACGCCGTTTCCGTAAAGGACGGCATACTATCCTATCATAAAAAAGGAAGCGCCAAAATTACCGTAACGATTGAAAACGACAGTAAACTTTCTTATTCGTTTTATACGACTTCTTACGGACAAAACCCGACCAACGCAAAGTCTGTTACCGTTAAAAATTCGCCTAAAGTAGGCGACAAATCTTCCTTTACGATAAACGGCGGAAAAACGTCGGACAGCGTCGCAACATATACTTCGTCCGACAGTAGCGTTGCAAGCATCGTCGGTAAAACGGTTTATTTTGTAAATAGCGGAAGCGTGGTTTTACGCGCCCTGTTTAAAGATGAAAGTTTCGTCGATATTCCCGTTGAAGTAGCGCAAAATTCCTCTTTCGTTACGCCTAAAAAGATAAATTTTGTGGAAAACGCAACATTTTTGAGCGGAGAAAAATTAGCCTATAACGGGCTTATAGCCTCGCTTTTGCCTGAAAACGCCGATAACACCTTTACGGTTTCGTCATCCGATTCCGATATAGTTGCGATAGACGGCAAAGATATGCTAATGAAAAATAAAGGGAGCGCTATTTTAACTTTTACTTCCGTTTACGACCCGTCTATAACCTCTGCAGTTACGGTAACGGTTGAAAAGATTATGCCTACCGACCTTGAAATTATCTGTTCGGACTTCGTGGTGGTAAACAGCAGTATAAATCTTTCCTGTAAGCATTATCCCGTCGATTATCCGGATGACGTTGTTTGGACGGTCGTAAAGGGCGATGCAAGCATTACGGGCAATAAATTAAAAGCAAGATTTTTCGGTAAAATCACCGTTCGTTGTCAAAGCAAACTAAATCCTGATTTGTACGCCGAAAAGGTGATAAACGTAAAACTGTATTCCAATTTTTATTCCTTTGTAAGAAAGGTTTTGGGACACTTTTCACTGTTTGCCATTTTGGGTTTTGGCGTTTGGGGCTGCACCTTTTTGCTTACCAATTTTTTGTACAGTCTTATTTTGTCGCCTGCGGTCTGTTTTATTTCTGCGACGTTATGCGAAATGTTCCAAGCGTGTACGCCGGGCAGGTATTTTACCATGGCGGACGTTTTTTTAAACTTCTGCGGAACTTTAACGGGCTGTTTAATCGCCATAATCTCGGTAGGCGTTTTTTGCCTGATATTCAGGCTTGCGTCGAAAGCCCGTTACCAAAAGTTAAAACGCGCCTATAACTACATATCCGTAAAAACGGTATTTTGCAAGCACAAGAAAAAGTAAATTAAAAAGGCTTACAAAAAAGCAAAATCAAAAAGTCGGCCTATAAGTCGATTATCTCGCTTTTTTGGCAATTATATATTTCGATTTTTTCAGTTAAACATTACGGTTCAAAAAATAAAAAAGTCTGTCGCGCGTTTATTTGACAGGCTTTTTTCGTACGCTTACAAAAAATCATGTACGGTAAAAATACTCTCGCTTACAACAAAGACGTCTTAATTAAAATTTACCAAACCTTTTTAATATGCCTATTGACAAGCATAGGCGAGCGTGATATACTTATTTGGTAACGATAAATATATTTAAGTAGGAAGGTGAACATGAAATTAAACTACAAACGCACAATCTTAGTAGGATTTGCTTTCTTTTTAATTTGTGCCTTTTGGCAGGCCTATGACACTATCGTGCCGTTGATTCTTACCAACAAGTTTCAAATGAAGCAAACGCTGTCCGGCGTAATTATGGCGCTTGACAACATTTTTGCGGTATTTATGTTACCGCTTTTCGGCAACATTTCAGACAAATCCCGTACAAGATTCGGTCGCCGTACCCCGTTTATCTTTATAGGTACAATAGCGGCGGTAATTTTCTTCATCCTTTTGGGATTTACCAATTCCCTTGTAATGTTCATAATCTTCCTGCTTTTGTCCTTGATATCGATGGCGATATTCCGTTCTCCTGCGGTCGCCCTTATGCCGGACGTAACCATTAAGCCGTTAAGATCAAAAGCAAACGCCGTAATAAACCTAATGGGAACCATCGGCGGAATTATAATTTTGGTTTTCGCCACGGTATTTAAAACCAGCGAACAGGGTAAAACCGATTTCCGTTTTTACATAATCGCCGTATGCGCGGTAATGATAGTTGCTTTAATCGTCTTTCTTTTAACGGTAAAAGAACCGCTTTGGACTAAAGAAATGCAACAGGAAACCGAGCGTTTGGGTTGCGATAAGGAAGCCGAAGAACGCGACACCGCAAACGGTAAACTTACAAAAGGTCAATTTACATCGCTTATTCTCATTTTGGCGTCCGTTGCGCTTTGGTACATCGGTTACAATGCTGTAACTTCAAAATACTCTGTTTACGCCACCGATTATCTAAACGTAAACTACGCAACCACCCTTTTGATTGCTCAGGCGGCGGCGGTAATAAGTTATATTCCCGTCGGCATTGTCGCCTCGAAACTTGGCAGAAAAAGAACCATTCTTATCGGCGTACTTATGCTGTTTTGTTCCTTTTTAGGCGCGGCGTTTATCAGGGAAGGCAGTCCGGCACCCATTATGTACGTGCTTTTCGCTTTAGCAGGTATCGGCTGGGCAACAATTAACGTAAACTCCTTCCCGATGGTTGTAGAACTTGCCAAAGGTTCCGACGTCGGCAAATACACCGGCTTTTATTATACCGCTTCAATGGCGGCGCAAATCGTAACGCCGGTTGTTTCGGGCGCGCTTATGGACGCTTGGGGATATAAAACCCTTTTCCCGTACGCAACAGTTTTCGTCGGGCTTGCTTTTATCACTATGATGTTCGTCAAACACGGCGACAGTAAGCCGGAAGCCAAAAAAGGACTTGAAGCCTTAGACGTTCAGGACGACTAATATTAAGACGGCTGACTGCATTTTAATAAGACTGCAAAACTTTTAATAAGACTGCAAAAATCGAACCTAAAATAAAACACTGAAAACAAACGGAGGATTTTATGGATATTAAAGAAATTTTATCTAAATGCGACCATACCTTACTCGGTCAAACGGCAACCTGGCAGGACATAAAAGCCATTTGCGACGACGGTATTAAATATAGTACCGCAAGTGTTTGTATACCGCCATCATACGTTAAACAGGCAAAGGACTACGTTGGCGACAAATTGCAAATTTGTACGGTAATAGGCTTCCCCAACGGTTATAACACCACCGCCGTCAAGGTTTTTGAAACTAAAGAGGCTATAAAAGAAGGCGCCGACGAAATCGATATGGTTATAAATATCGGCGCGCTGAAAGAGGGTAAACTTGATTTTGTCAAAGATGAAATCGCCCAAATCAAACAGGCGTGCGGCGATAAAATTTTAAAGGTAATTATCGAAACCTGTCTGCTTACCGATGAAGAAAAAATAACCATGTGCCGTTTGGTTACCGAAGCAGGCGCAGATTATATCAAAACTTCTACGGGCTTTTCGACAAGCGGCGCTACCCTTCATGACGTAAAACTTATGTATGATAACGTCGGCGAAGGTGTGCTTGTAAAAGCCGCCGGCGGTATTAAAGATTTAAAGGACGCCGAAGATTTTATAAATATCGGCGCGTCAAGGCTCGGCACAAGCAGAGTAGTCAAAGCAGTTAAGGCTCTCGAAAAATAATTTTAAAAAAATAAAAAGGAATTATAATTATGGCAACACCGCATATTACAGCAAATAAAGGGGACTTCGCAAAGACGGTTTTAATGCCCGGCGATCCCAAACGTTCGGCATTTATCGCAAAAAACTACCTTGAAAACGCCGTTTTGGTTAACGACGTAAGGGGCGTGCAAGGTTACACCGGATATTACAAGGGCAAAAAGGTTTCGGTGATGGCTTCCGGTATGGGACAGCCTGCAATCGGAATTTATTCTTACGAACTTTTTAAATTTTACGACGTTTCCAGCATTATAAGAATCGGTTCATGCGGATCTTTCGATAAAGATTTACGCGTAAGAGACATTATTTTGGCAATGGGCGCTTGTACGGACGGTAATTACGCTCATCAATACAGGCTTCCAGGCACATTTGCCCCGATTGCGGATTTCGGTTTATTAAAAGCCGCCGCGGCGGAATGCGACAAAATGGGCGTAAATTATAAAGTCGGCAACATTTTCTCTTCCGACGTCTTTTACGACGACGCAAACAGCGGAATGGAATGGGCTAAAATGGGCGTTTTGGGCGTGGAAATGGAATCCGCTGCCCTGTACTCTAATGCGGCGCGTCTTGGCAAAAAGGCGCTGTGCATTTGTACGGTAAGCGATTCTTTCGTTCATCCCGAAGACAACACTACCGCCGAAGAAAGGCAAAATTCCTTCACCAAAATGATGGAAATCGCTTTAAATATCGCGGAAGAATAATTCGGTAATTAAAATATTTGCCTTTTAGGGCTTACTATAACTTAAACGAGGTAATGATGAAAAGACTGTTTTTAATTGTTTTGGACAGTTTCGGTATCGGCGAAGAACCCGATGCCTATTTATGGAATGACGAAGGCAGTAATACTTTGGGCGCCATAAGGGAAAACGAAAACTTCGACTGCCCCAACCTTAAAAAATTGGGTTTGTTCAATATTGACGGCGTGGGCGGCGGTATAGATTGTCCGCAGGCGGCATATGCCAGAATGCGCGAATCTTCTATGGGCAAGGATACCACTATCGGACATTGGGAAATCGCGGGTATAATTTCGCCTAAGCCCCTGCCCACCTATCCGAACGGATTTCCCAAAGAAGTGGTTGAGGAATTTGAACGGTTAACGGGAAGAAAAACTTTGTGTAATCTTCCGTATTCCGGTACGGAAGTCATCAAAGATTACGGGCAAGAAAGCATCAAAACGGGTGCGCTTATTATTTACACTTCCGCCGACAGCGTATTCCAAATCGCCGCGCACGAGGACGTAGTTCCCGTACCCGAACTTTACAGATATTGCGAAATCGCGCGCAACCTTTTGCAGGGCGAACACGGCGTCGGAAGGGTTATAGCAAGACCGTTTGAAGGGGAATATCCCTTTAAACGCACTGCCCGTCGTCACGATTACTCGCTTATTCCGCCCAAAAACACCATGCTTGACCTTTTAAAAAAGGCAGGTTACGACACAATTTCCGTAGGTAAAATTTACGATATTTTTGCCGGAAAGTCTGTTTCGGAGTCTAATAGGACGGTTTCCAACGCCGACGGTATGCAAAAAACCATGGAAATGCTCGACCGTGATTTTAACGGTATTTGCTTTACAAACTTGGTTGATTTCGATATGCTTTACGGCCACAGAAACGATATAGACGGCTATGCAAAAGCGGCAACCGAATTCGACAGATGGCTGGGCGGATTTTTGCCGAAGTTAAAAGATCAAGATCTTCTTATGATTACAGCCGACCACGGTTGCGATCCCAAAACGCCGTCTACCGACCATTCAAGGGAATACGTCCCGATGATGCTTTACGGAAAGGGGATAAAGCCGATTAATTTAGGCACCCGTCCTACTTTTGCGGATATGTCCGCAACGGTATTGGACTATTTCGGCGTGGATAAAGAGGACACTTGCGGTACAAGTTTTTTGGCAGAAGTCAGTGAATAACCGACCTATAGCCCTACTTTTTAACTTTAAGGTGAATTATGACTAATAAAGAATTATTGCAAAAAGCGATAGAATCCCGTAAAGATTCTTATTCGCCCTATTCAAATTTTTGTGTGGGCGCGGCACTTTTGACTTGCGACGGTAAAGTTTATACCGGCGCAAATATAGAAAACGCCGCTTATACTCCTACGATTTGCGCTGAAAGGGTTGCCTTTTTTAAAGCGGTAAATAACGGCGAAAGAAATTTTTCAAAAATCGCCATTACAGGCGGTAAAGCGGGAGAACCTGCAGGTTTTTGCGCTCCGTGCGGTGTATGCCGTCAGGTTATGGCGGAATTTTGCAAGGATGATTTTGAAATTATTTTAGGTACGCCTGACGATATAAAGGTGTATACGCTTAAAGAAATTTTACCCGATTACTTCGGACCGAATAATCTTAATTAAACCGTTACAAATGCCGTAAGTCGGCCTATAAGCCTGTTAACGGCAATTTTTAACTTAAAATATTTAGCAAAAGGAATCAAAATTATGAGAATGTACGACGTTATAAAGAAAAAACGCGACGGTAAAAAACTAACGGACGAAGAAATCCGTTGGTTTATAGATAGTTACGTAAAAGGCGAAATCCCCGATTATCAGGTATCGGCACTCCTTATGGCGATATACTTTCAAGGTATGGATTTAGAAGAAACAGCCGCTTTAACAATGGCAGTGCGCGATTCGGGCGACAGGTTGGATTTTTCCGACGTCAACGGTATACGCGTGGATAAACATTCCACCGGCGGAGTAGGGGATAAAACAAGCCTTATCGTTGCGCCTATCGTAGCAACTTTAGGCGTAAAAGTCGCAAAAATGAGCGGTAGGGGTTTAGGACATACCGGCGGAACGGTAGATAAACTTGAGTCTATTCCGGGTTTTCGTACCGACCTTGACAAAAAGGAATTTATCGACGTCGTAAATAAAACGGGCATCGCTATTGTCGGACAAAGCGCCGAACTCGCCCCTGCGGACAAACTGTTATATGCTTTAAGGGACGTTACCGCCACGGTGGAAAGCATGCCCTTAATCGTTTCGAGTATAATGGGTAAAAAACTTGCAGCCGACGACGACTGCATAGTTTTAGACGTCAAAACGGGCAGCGGTTCCTTTATGAAAACGGTTGAAGACAGTAAAACCCTTGCTTCCTTGATGGTAGATATCGGTAAAAAGGCAGGCAAAAAAATGCTTGCGCTTATCACGGATATGGACAGACCGCTCGGAAACAACATCGGCAACACTTTAGAAGTTGTTGAAGCCATAAACACGTTAAACGGCAATGGACCGAAAGATTTGACCGAAATCTGCATCGTTCTTGCCGCAAACATGCTTTGCCTTGCCGGTAAAGGAAGTTACGAGGAATGTGAAGCCAAGGTAAAAGGGGTTATCGAAGATAAAAGCGCCCTTAAAACCTTTGCCGAAATGGTTAAGGCGCAAGGTGGCGACGAAAGGTGCATTTACAATACCGACCTGTTTAAAAAAGCAAAATACTCTCACGAAGTTTTATCTCGTGAAGAAGGGTATATTCACTCCGTCGACACCGAAGGTTACGGGCTTTCCGCCCTTGTCTTGGGTGCGGGAAGAAACACCAAAGAGGACGTTATCGATTATTCGGCAGGCATAATTTTGTCTAAAAAAACGGGCGATTACGTCTTGAAAGGCGATGTTATCGCAACGCTGTATTCCGATGACTTAAACAAGTTTTTTGAAAGCGAAAACCGTCTTATAAAAGCAACGACTATAAATCCCGAAAAACCCGTCTATAGGCCGATTATCTTAGGAAAAGTCGAATAAGATGCTTTAATAAGCGGTCAAAAAGCAGTCGAATTATTGCTAAATAATGAACTCAAAAAAGCATAAAACAGATTAAACAAAGGCTAAAGGCCGCAAAAATTATGGAAGAAAATTTTATGGCAAAACTGTACTTTAAATACGGCGCGATGGGTTGCTCGAAAACGGCTCAAGCGCTTATAACCAAATTTAATTACGAAGAACGCAATATGAAGGTTCTTCTTTTAAAACCTGCAATAGATACAAGGGACGGCGTTTCCGTCGTCAAATCAAGGATAGGGCTTTCAAAACCCTGTTTAGCCATATCCGACAGCGATAACGTTTATGAAATTTATAAAACAAATTACACCGACTGTCAGGTCGTTATCGTTGACGAATGTCAGTTTTTAACCCCCAAGCAAGTTGACCAACTTGACGACATAGTTATCGATTACAACGTGCCCGTTTTATGCTTCGGACTTGCAACCGACTTTTTAACCCATTTGTTTCCCGGCAGTAAACGACTTTTTGAAATTGCAGAGTCGGTTTCCGAAATCAAATCTGTATGCAAGTGCGGTTCAAAGGCGACCGTTAATGCCCGTATAGACGATAACGGCAGAATCGTTACCGAAGGCGACCAAATTTGTATCGGCGGAAACGACAGGTATGTCGCTATGTGCAGAAGATGTTATCTAAAACGGATAAAAGAACAAAACGCGTCTGTAAATAAAGACGAATAGGAGGCTGTTATGAATATCTGGCACGATATAAGAAAGGAAAGGATATCCCCCGAAAAGTTTGAGGCTTTAATTGAAATCCCAAAGGGCAGTAAGTCAAAGTACGAACTCGATAAGGAAACGGGCAGAATCCGTCTTGACAGAATTTTGTATACTTCCACCGTTTATCCCGCAAATTACGGATTTATCCCAAGAACTTTAGCCGAGGACGCAGATCCTCTTGACGTTTTGGTACTTTGCACCGACCCTATTTATCCTATGACGCTTGTTACCTGCAAGCCGATAGGGGTTATTCGTATGTACGACAATAACGAACTCGATGAAAAAATTATCGCAGTTCCCTTAGGGGATCCGAGTTATAAAGACTATGACGACGTGGCGGAGTTACCACAACACGTTTTTGATGAAATGATGCACTTTTTTGAAGTATATAAAACTTTAGAACACAAAGTTACTTCGGTAAAAGAAATCTGTCGCAAAACACGCGCGTTGGAAATTATCAAAAAATGTATTGATAATTACGAACAAAAATTCCACAAAAATTAAACGCGGTAGGCGTAAAACAATTTAATACTTAAAAATAAAACGCACTCCTATATACGATTTAGGGGTGCGTTTTACCGAAATCAAGCGGTTTTATATTGTTAAAATAAGTTTGCTTTCGTGCAAAAAAGGGTAAGCCTTGTAAAAATCTTATTATTATAGGTTTAATTAGTTTCCTGCCGAAAGTAAACATCGAAAAAATACAAACAAGTAAATAAGTTTTGCAAGTTTCGTTTAACGTGTAAAATTTGTTTTAAATTTTTCGGTCGGCTAAAAGTTTTAAAATGCAAGATAACGGGCTTATAGGCGGACTTTTTATGCTTTTGCTTCAAAAGTATAGCCACAGCCTTTGGCTAAGTTAAGCAGGGCTTTGCCGTCAAGCAACAAAAAATATTTTGATTTATAAGAGTTTACGAATTTAACCGTGTCTTTATGGTATTTGGCGTTGGTAACAAAAATGCCTTTAAGCGCGGTGGGGTGCGCAGCCAAAACCCCCAAAAATTCTCTTACTTCGCAAAGGGGAACGTATTTTTCCTTTTTGGCGATGTGTTTAACTTGCAAAATAACCGTTTCGCGGTAGCCCAAAGAGTCTGTGCAATTTATAATGCCGTCAATGCCATTGTCGTTGGGGCCGTCCGTGTTTTCCGCAACCACCTCTTTATAGCCGCTATAGGAAAACCACTTTTCCAACAGTGCGACAGAGTGGTCCACAAGTTCCTCGTCGGAAAGCCCTTCAAACACCTTTTTAACGTCCGCCGTTTCCGATTTTTTAACGGGCAAGGACAAAAGATTGTTCTTTCCCTGTACCTTACCGCTCTTTTTAAGTTCCTGTAAAACCCTTCCCGTGTCGCAACGGGCAACTTGAAGGGTAACATCTTTTGAAACTATTTCCTTTGTCGCAAGGGAAAAGATTTCCTGCTTTTTAAGCGGTTTTTTTGCAAGCGCGTCGAGTATGATTTTTTCGATTTTGCTGTCTCTTTTAATGGTTTCGACGGTAATTTCCGGCTTTTCTTCTTTAAGTTTGCACAAAATCTTATTTTCGTCTTGCGAAAAATATCCGCCGGCAATCATAAGGTCGATGGCGTTGCCGAATCTGCATTTGGAAACGTTTAAAATTCCGCGCGGACTTTTATCCGCCAATTCCTTTTTACTAAGGTGCAGTCCTTCGATACATTTATCTATAAGCAGTTTTCTTAAAATGTATTTTTTGTTAAAGTTAAGTATAACTTGTTCTTTGGCTTGTTCCGGTGTTATCATTATCGTAATACCTCTTTATTTTTTGAGTAAAAGTTTAAGCCCTTTAAAAAACTTGCCGTTAAGCATTGTCAAAAGACCGTCTGCGTTTATTTTTTTCAGGTCAAGATAAACTGCAACCGTTCTTAGCGGAATACAGGCTATGGTAAAATAATGGTTTGCCTTTTTAGGCGTCAGCGTTTCCGCCTTTTTGATTTTTCTGTAAAAGTGCCTGCCGATAATTCTTCCTAACAAACTTTTGGCGTATCTTAGGTCCGCTATCGTTGTGTTAAGGGTTACTTTTATTCGATTTTTCTTATAAAAGTCGTAACCTTCTTTGGGCGGTTTTTTGCCGAGAAGTGTATAGAATTCCTCGTCGGTAACCCCATTTATTTTCCCCGAATAATAGGTTTCGATACCCTCCTTTTTTAAAGGCTTGGCGCTTCCGCTTATAAGTACGGCAACCGAAAGTCTGATGTCCTCTGCGGACGCCGCAATATAAATTTTGTAGTTACCGGCTTCGCACTCGAAACGTCCGGTGCTCTCGTCAAAATATCTGAAAGTTTTATCGTCGAAGGGCACTGTAACCGTCTTTTCTTCACCCGCCCGTAAAAAGACTTTAACAAAACCTTTAAGTTCTTTTATCGGCCTGTAAATTTTGCTTTCCGGTTTAGAAACGTAGATTTGGCAGGTTTCGGCGCCGTCGTAGTCGCCGATGTTTTTAATTTTGAAACTTACGCCGTTTTTGTCGGCTGTCGCGTCGGAATATGTGAATTCGGTATAACTAAGCCCGTGTCCGAAGGGATATAAAACAGGAACTTTTGCCTTTTCGTAGTATCTATATCCGACGTAAATGCTTTCGCGGTATTCCGTCGCAAATTCATCGCCGAACCGCTTAGATGGTATGTCGCCGTATGATAACGGAAAGGTTTCGGTAAGTTTGCCGGACGGGTTAACTTTACCGCACAAAACTTTCATTATGGCAGGGCACTGTCTTTCGCCCGAAAGGGGACAGTACAGCAGCGCGTCGCAGTCTTGTAAAAAGTTCAAGTCTACCGCACAACCGCTTATAACTACCGCTACGACTTTTGAAAATTGCTCTCTAACCGACCTATAGAGGGATATTTGGCTTTCGGGCAACATAATATCGGGGCGGTCTTTGCCTTCCGTTTCCACGCCTTCGGGGTAGCCTAAAACCACTACTGCGATATCGCTACGGCTAAATTCAACGTTGTCTTTGTCCTTTTTTTGCAAAAAGTCGCTTTTAACCGCGCCCCTTACGTTTAGGTCGTAATTATAAATGCAGTCGACAAGGTTTTTCTTATCTTTTATATGCACTTTTGAAGAACCTTCCCCTTGACAGGGTGTGTCGAAGCAAAGATTACCTATAAAAAGTATGCTGTCAAAATGGTTAAGGGGAAGAATTTTATTTTTCAAAAGCACGATTGATTCTTCCGCGGCTTTTTGCGCTATTTGCAGGTTGTAATCTATTTCCACACCGTTACGGCCGGCGGTTTGCGCACAAGTTTCCTTCTGCAATTTAAAAATTCTTTTAACCGATCTATCAACCGTTTGGCTGTCCAAATTTCCGCTTTCTAAGGCGGAAAGCACTTCTTCTTTAAAAATTCTGCCTTTTGGCATTGACAGGTCGCTGCCTGCTTTAAGAGCGGCAACCTGACTGTTGCAACCGCCCCAGTCCGAAGTTACGACGCCGTCAAAGGCCCATTCCTTTCTCAGTATATCTAAAAGGTGTCCGTTTTCGTTTGCGTATTCGCCGTTTACGCGGTTGTAAGCCGTCATAACCATTTTAGGCTTGCCTTCGGTTACGGCAATTTCAAAAGGAGTAAGATAGATTTCCCTTAAAGCCCTTTCGTCGACAACGGCGTTTAAACTCATTCTGCGGTATTCTTGATTGTTGACGGCAAAATGTTTTACGCACGCCCCCGTACCGTTTTTTTGTAATCCCTTAACCATTGCCGCGCCAAGTTTGCCGGCTAAGTAAGGATCTTCCGAGTAGTATTCAAAGTTTCTGCCGCAACAAGGATTTCTTTTAATATTGACGCCTGGCGCCAAAACGGCGTTTACTTTGGAAAAACTTGCTTCTTCGCCGATAAGTTCGCCGACTTCCGAAATCAAATTTTGATTCCAAGTGGCAGAAAGCGCCGAAGCGGTCGGAAAACAAGTGGCGGGATAACTGTCGTTAATACCCCTTTTTTTAGAAGGCTTTTCAATCCTTAACCCATGCGGACCGTCCGCCATTTTTACGGAAGGTATTTCGCCGTATTCAGAAGTATGCCAATTATCCTTACCGGTTAAAATATCGGTTTTTTCTTCATTGGTCATCTTCAAAACAGTTTCGTTAAAATCCATAACGTCACCAAAAATCATTATTTTATCACAGATTATTCTAACACAGTAAGGTTATTTTTTCAAGGCGTTTACCTAAAATAATCGCAAGCCTTGATAAATTTATGCTTTTTATTGTTTTTTCTGCAAAAAAAGACAAATATCGCCTAATTTGCAAGGATAAATTTCTTTTGGCGTTTCGGTATTGACATTATTAAATAAATGGATTATAATAAATACCACGAAACATTTTTAATCGGAGATTTATTATGGAAGAAACAGAATACAGATATGATACTCAACTTTTAATCGAAGGCAACGACTTAGACGAAGAAAAAATCAAACAGTATTTTACAGATAATTTTGACGGCGACTGTCTGCTTGTGGTAGGGGATAGCGATCTTATCAAAATTCACTTTCACACCAACGAGCCGTGGGACGTTTTAAAATATTGCTCTTCCATAGGCGAAATTTTCGATATCGTTATCGAAGATATGGTTCGCCAAAGTTTCGGGCTTGACGGTTAAAGGAAAAAATTATGTCATTAAACCTTTCGGTAATTTTATGCCTGCTGTTTTCAGGTACTTGTCTGGTTTTAAACAGACCGTTTTTGGAAGCCTCCGAAAAAGAACAGCACTTTAGGGCAATGGTCTTTAAGTTTCTTGCCTCCTTTTGCTTTATAATTATAGCAACCCTTTGCTTTTTTACCGAAGGAATAGGCTATACAAGATTTTGGCGCGTAGTCGCCTTAGGGCTTATTTTCGGGCTTATAGGCGACCTTTTGCTTGCCTTTAGGCACATTTATGAAAAGTATTACGAACTCTTTTTCGGCATAGGCGCAGTGTCGTTTGTGTTGGAACATTTCCTTTTTATCGGCTACTTTGTGTGGGTTGATCAGGATATTATCCCTATAGCGACCCTTTGCTTTATTATAAGTTTTGCGTTTGCAACGTTTGTGCTTGCAAAAACCGGCGTTAAGGGCGGAAGGCTTCAAATAGGCATTTACGTGTATATCGCAATAGTTTGTTTAATGAGCGCCACCGCTATATCGACGGCAATAAAAACGCCGTCAATAGGCTCGCTTATGTTTGCGCTTGGAAGCATTTGTTTCGTTGCAAGCGATACCACCATTTGCGTTTACAATTTCAGCCAAAATAAAGACTTTAAACTAATGATATTACTGCATTACCTTTACTATCCGGCGCAGATTTTAATCGCTCTTTCGGTAATGTTCGTTTAAAAACGGTATAAAAAAACAAGGCTGTGCGCCTTGTTTTTTTTATAAATTGGCAAAACAACATCTGTCTTTGCCGTTTTCCTTGGCATTATATAACGCTTTATCTGCGTTATCGATACAACTGTGCCAGTCTCGGCAACCGTCGTTTTCAAAATTTTCTGTATATACGCCTACGCTTATGGTAACGTTGGTCGATTTGTTTTGAGAAAAGTTTATATTTAAGTTTCTTATGACGTCGTTATAAAGACGGGCTTTTGCTATTGCCGACTCCAAATCAACGTTTTTACCAACGTACAAAAATTCTTCACCGCCGTAACGGATTAAATACTCGTTTACGTTAAGTTCCTGTTGAATTCTGGAAGCCACCTTGCTTAAACATTCGTCGCCGTAAATATGCCCGTAAGTGTCGTTATAGGACTTAAAGGAATCGATGTCTATCATCATAACGGTTAGCGGAAGTTTATTTTCGGAACATTCCTTGAAAAGCGCGTCCATATCGTCGTCCAAAAATCTTCGGCTTCTAAGACCGGTTAAAGCGTCGTTATCGGCAAAATACTGTAACTTAGCGTTCTTTTCGATAATAAGTTGTCTGTAAATGAAATTGCGACGCTCGTGGCTTCCTATATAAATGTTGATAAAACCGCACATTAGCGAAAGTATACTGATATTAAGTATATCGCCGTAATAACTTTTTTCGGGGGTGTTAATGTAAAGCACTAAGCCCAGCGAAAGCACTACTGCCGCAAAAAGGTAAGATAACATCGAGTACAAAGGCTTAAAATAGGCGACGACCGCCACCGAAATCGCAACGATGTAATAAACTGCCAAATTGTTTGAAGTCCTTTGGTCGTAAACCGTTAAAACAGCCGCCCACACTAAAATAAAAACCGCGTAAATGCTTTGGAAAGAAATGATTTTTTTGTAACCGTTTTTTTAATCCTTTATACAAAAAGGAATTACAATAAGCATTGTAATCGACGCTAAAAGCAAAAGCGAATACATTGCTGCGTAAAACCTGCTTGAAACGGTGTGCAACCGCCAACCGGTGTAGACAAGCGCATATAAAAGGTTGTAAAGTTCAATCGCGATAATTATATACAAAAAGAGTTTGTCGTAACGGCATATCCTTTGGCTTCTTTCTTTTAAAAGTAATTCTTCCTGTTCCTTCGGCATGGGAACTATTATTTTATCGGTTATAAAGTTTTTAAGTTTAGACATTAAACTCCTTATAAAGCGTAGAAAAGTTTTTACGTGAAAGTAAAATCACCCGATAATTATATCACGTAATTTGCTTTTTATCAACACTTTCGCTTGTTAAAATTCTTATTTTTAACACAAAAACTTTTTGTGTAGTTATTTTGTT
>CALZDP010000021.1 GCA_945638575.1 uncultured Clostridia bacterium
TATGGAAGTAATACCTTTTGGTTTTATGAAATATTGCACTTCATTAACAGAATTAACCATACCTTACGGCGTTAAAGAAATTTGTCCATAGGTTTGTGCAAATTGCTATAATTTAGATAAAATTTACATACCTGACGACGTGACTAAAATAGATGGTTCTTTCCCAAGCAGTTATCGTAGCTTTACTTTTCCTGATACCGTAACGGAATTTTCATGGTTTAAAAACATAATTATATCCTGTTACATTGCACATGACAAAGACCCTGAAAGTTGGGGTGAGTCACGCGGCTGCGGTATAAATAACTGTCAATTAAATTATGACGGGCATTATCCGTACGTATATTCTTTTGTGTTTCCGCGCACTATTTCAACTCCAATTATGCCACCCTATCGCAAGGGGTATGAATTTTTAGGGTGGACAACGGTAGAAGGGAGTATGGACCCTGAATATGAGACATACCAATTAAGTTTCCCGCCCTATGAAACAGTCATTTTTCCTTACGATGCGCATCAAATAATTCCCGAAGGAACTGTCATGTATGCCATTTGGAAACCTGTTGAAAAATAAACTGACACAATTAAAAGCATTTATTTAACAAAAATTCCGCAGTGATTTCACTACGGAAATTTTATATAATTACTCCGATACCACAATTCTTAATTCTTAATTCTTAATTCTTAATTGAAAGGGTTTTATCCCCGTTAACGGGCCTATAGCCCTACTTTTAGTTGCAACTTACCACTTCGCCAGCCGGTGCTTTATATACTTTTTTGTCTTTTTCAAACCAAACGGTTATGGCGCTTGGGTTGTAAACTCTGGTTGCGTCGACAGAGAATTCCAAACCGTTAAACGCCGTTACGTAGCGGTAAAGTTCACCGTTGGTGCAGTAATAAACATCTTTATTACGGGCTACTTTTTTAACAAAATTTTCGATAATATCCCAATTATCGTTTTCATCGAACTCGTAACTATGCCCCCAAACGTAGAATAAATAAGGTTCTCTTTCCTTAATAAATTCATGGGGATAAGTGTTTATAAACCTATCCGCCAAGTCAAACAGGTCGCTATCCGTATGATGACAAGTGGGGTTTAATTGCAAAAAGTCCTTAGGGATTTCAAAGCCGTGAGTGGATACGGTGGTCCTTGCGTACTTTATGTTTATTAAAGACAAATACTCTTTTATGGTCTGAGAAAACGCCCCGTAAGGATAGGCAAAACCACAGATTACGGTATTAAAAATGCTTTCAAGTTCCCTTTTGTCGCGTAAAACTTCGTCAATACCGCGCATAGCGTCAACCTTTGTCAAAAACAAATGCTTACTGCCGTGGGAAGCGATTTCGTGTTTGCAGTTGACAAACAAATCAAGGGTATCTTGTCTGTTCATTCTGCCATGAGCGTTGTTGCCGAAAACACCGGTATTTAGGTTGAACGTGCATTTTAGCCCGTTATCGTCAAAAAGTTTCATAAGACGCCTGTCGGCGGAAACACCGTCGTCGTAACTAAAAGTCAAAGCCTTTTCAAGCCCCTTACAAAAACGCATAAAAACTTCGTTTTCCATAAAAACACCTCTCGTCATAGTAAATTCGCTTAATAATTTCTTAATAAATTATATTACTAAACGGCTAAGTTGTAAAGTAAACTGAAGTTTTTTAGGCAATTTACCCCGAATAAAGGTAATTTGCTTAATTTTTGCCGTATAATTTAAAAAAAGATTATTGACAGGAGTTTTTTTGTATGTTATTATCTTTTCGAGGGAGCGATTATGAACGATATTATATACGTAGGCAAACATCTTAGAACTTACAATGTAATAAAGCACACACATGAAAGTTGGGAACTGGTTTACTGTACAGACGGTTCGGGCAGATTCACTTTTGATGACGGCGGATATCTTGACTATAAAAAGGGGGAACTTGTGCTTATTCCGCCCGAAACCTTACACGAAAACAGCAGTGAACGAGGGTTTATGAATATCCACCTTAACATTGCTAACGGTACTTTTGCGTACACCTCGCCCGCAATTATACAAGACGACAGCGAAAAGCACGTTTATAAGACCTTTGAGGACGTATTTTATTTTTACCACAGCAATCTTAACAAGCGGCAACTTATACTTTCGGCGTTGGGTAACCTTATTGCCAACTACGTTTTGGCATTCCGCTCTAACAAACCGCTTTCTAAACTTGTGGAAGAAATCAAGTCGGATATAGTTAAAAACTTCCCCGACCCCGAATATAGTTTAGAAGACTTTATGCATTCCTTCCCCTTTAGTTACGACTATTTAAGAAAACTTTTTAAAAGCGAACTCGGTATGACGCCGCACAGTTACCTTGTGGAAATGCGTATGCAAACCGCCGAACAACTTTTGGTTGATATGAAGCGCAACGAATACAACATAAGCATGATAGCCGAGATGTGCGGTTACGAAGAACCTTTATACTTTTCACGGGTGTTTAAAAAGCACTTCGGGTGTTCGCCCAGCGTTTATTTGGAAAGGAAAGCGCAAGAATAATTTTATAAAAACCTTAAAAAACCGACCTATATGTCGGTTTTTTGCATATAAAAGAAGCCGTAAGAAATCTTACGGCTTCTTTTGCGATAAAGGTTTTAACATTCATTTTGGCAAGTGCAAACACTTGTTTTAAGTTTGATATAAGGTGCTTCAAGACGATCGGTTGAACCTTCTTTATAGCAAAGTTCCCAAACTTCTTCGTCAAATTCCATAGTGGAAACTATAATGTTGACGCCGAACTGACCTTCAAACATGCTTTCGTAGTAAGCAACTACGCCATAGTCGGTGTTGTATTCTTCCATAATGGAACCGCACTTCGATATGGTTGCGCCGTAGGCTGCAAAGTTACCCATGATACCGGAAATGTTCTTTTGTGCTACTTCAACCTTCATATTGGCAAAGTATGCGGTACTTCTTGAGAAGCAACCGGAAATAAGCAACGTTCCGCCGCCCTTATGGTAACCTAACATACCGCCGATTCTCGAACTTGAGCCGGTACCGACCAAGATAGAAGTGGTATAGCAGTTTCTGATTTCAAGCGAGATAATCATATCGCTTGTAGCGGCTTTTGCATCGTCGTATTCGGCAACCATACCGCCTACGCTGTAACTTGTAGCCCAAGCGTAAACGTTGGTGTAGCAGTCGGATACTTTGACTTCAATGTTATCATGAGGATCGGACGAAGGCTGAATGAAGCCGATAAGGCCCGACGCCCTTGTGCCGTTTGCTTTAACGTAGTAAGAATTTACTTCGTCAACGAGTCTGCCGTTTTCTTGGATTTCGGGCATATCGTTTATAACGTTTATTCTCTTAACCACGGTAGGAACGCTGCCTTCGAAGATTTGACCGATGAATGCGCCGGTACGCTGACCGCCGATTACGCGAACGTTATGAACGTTGATGTTTTCCATAGTTCCGCCGTAAACGGTCGAAATGATACCGTTCTTTTGTCCGCTGCCGTTGTCGATAGAGATGTTTTCAAAGTTAATGTCGGCAATAGTACCGCCTTCAACCTTGTTGAATAAACCTGCTCCCTTTACGGTTACATTTTTAACCGTGTGTCCGTTACCGATAAGGTAACCTTCAAACGGAGAATCCGAAGCGGTTTTCCATTCTACGCCGGCAAAGTCAAGGCAAGTCGTTAAACTGTAAATTGTCTTGGAAACAGTTTCACCGCCTATCTTCTTACCGTTTGCCACGTTCATAAATGCTTCGACGGAGTCAACGTCCATCATAGCGATTTCGTCGTGATAGATTTCGGAAGTGATTTCTCCGCGCATATTTGCAAGCGCGTAATATACGTTGTAACCGCTTTCGTTACGGTTGGAGAATTGGAAGTTAATACTGTCGCTTGTAAAGGTGTAATATTCAACGCCTTCCAAAGTCTTGATGTTTTCTTTGGTAGCTTCGATTTGGTCTTTAGATGATATCGCATAGATATATCCGGTTACGTTGGAAAGATTGCCTGCTATCATATAGCCTTCACGGTTTACGGAAACCTGTGCGGGATCTATAAAGTCAACCGTGGCAACGGTACTTGCAACGTAAACGTAGTAAGTGTAAGTCTTTACTTCTTTGCTCGAATTAAGCGTGATATTGTGCGTAATCTTCCAAACGCCTGCGTTATTGGGCGTGAACTCTTTTACTTCAACGAAGTTGGAAAGTTTGCTTGTGGCGTATTGATAAGTTACCTCATCGGTAAACTGACTGCCTTTAACAAACTGCGAACCGCTGTAGTTTGCACCGTTTACAACGGAAATTTCAGGTTCGGAAGCGATTGCATAGTGATTAACGATAAAACTTTCACCGTCGTAAATATTTTTGCCGTTTGCTTTAACGAAGATATCGCCGATTCTCGGTTCGTCCATTTTTACGGTTAAATCAAACTGTTTGGTTATAGACTTGCCGTCAGCGGTAATTATTGCGTTCAAAGCTACCGTCTTGTCTTCGGCGACGTCCCTTTTAACGGTTACGTAACTGAATTTTGTTTTGGACGGGCTTGCAAGTTCCTTATCCTTTTCGTTAACTTCCGCAACGGAAGCGTCGGACGACGACCAAGCGATAGTAACGTTCTTCATGTTTGAAGGAACCCAGAAGTCTTGATATACCGCGCTTGTGTTGCAAGCAATGGTAAGCGAATCGGAAGCCGCTTTTAAGATAGCGTCGGTTTTATTTTCGCAAGCAGTATAATCGTTGTTGAGTTCAAAGTGAGTATATTCTTCGTAACTTGCTTTGTTTAACCGAGCGCCGATTTCCATGCCTTCGATAGGCTGTTTGGCTACTGCAAGCATATCGCCTAAGTTAATGGAACCGTCCGCATTACGATATTTAACGTGAATCCTTTCCTGTCCCTTTTCAAAATCTTTAAGACCTGTCATGTTGTAAGCGGAAGTCTTATAATCGATAGGAAGAAGTTTAAAGGTGGCTTCATTTAAAGCAGTCGTACCTTTTACGTTAACGCCTGTTTTTGTATCGGCGTCCAAACTGCCTTCGATTTTATAGGAGTTGGAGCCCATTCTTAAAACGCTGTTTTGTACGGAGGCGCGGTAAGCGTCGTCGGGTACGGAAGTTGCGGAAGATGACTTAACGGATAATACCTTATCCAAGTTGTTGTAACTGTAAGTTTGACGGGCTAAGTCAATGTTCGCACCGCCGAGGTCACTGCTTTCCTTTACGATGTTGCCGCTTTTATCAACGTTTCTGTTGTTGTCGTAAGAGGTAACGCTTGTTAAGGAAATAACGCCGGGGTTAGAGTTATCGGTTACGCCGTGATATTTGTTGTGGAAAGATAAGCAGTTGTATAAAACAACGTCGCCTTCCATAACGGAACCGCCGAGTTTGAAACCGTTGCCGTCGCCGTCGCGGGTGTTAAAGGAAGAAGTATCGGCTTCATCGTAGTCATGGCTGTAGGTGGGGAATTTTGCGTTGCAGGTTGCTTGAGAATATTCAATGAAACCGTTTTCAAACGCAACGCAGTTATACATAATTACACTGCCGATATTACCGGAGTCTACTTTTGCGTATAAGTCCCAGCCGTCGTCGGAGTTACGGTAGGAAATACAGCCGTCGAAAACGTTGCCGTAACCTACTGTAAGTTTTGCGGCAAAACCGTCTGCGTTTTCGCCGTAAGTTTCGTTATCGTAATTGTTGTGAGAAGTGCAGTTTTTAATTAAGTTATAACTTGGCCAATCTTCAATGGAAGTAAGTTCGCCGTTACTTCTGCCCAGTTGCAAACCGGAGTCGCGGTTGTCGTAGAATTCACAGTCTTCGACGATATTGTAACTTCCGCCGATATATAAACCGTTGTCGCCTGCACCGCATACGTCGATATCTTTCCAATGAATGTAATCGGCTTCAATGGAAACACCGCGGTTCACGGAACTGAAGTTTTGTTTATAAAAACTTAAGGTTGCCTGTTCGGTATCGCTTTCGTTTTCGATAGTGATGTAGGAATTATAACTTCCGCTTGTCGTTATCGTTATACGGGAACCTGTTTCATATACGCCCGGCAAAACCTTTACGGTGTCGCCTGCTTTTAATTCTCTGCCGTTTAACAATGAAACGATGTCATAAGGTTTTTCACGATTGCCGACTTCACCTTTCTGCCCGTAAGCGGCGTTTGGTGAAACGTAATATACGTTTGATCCTTCGGCGTTAGCCGTAGTCGGATCGGTTAACATTACTGCGCCGAAAAGCGCTGTCAAGGCAAGGGCACATACTATAACTAAGGATAAAATTCTGTTTTTAGACATTTTCTTCATATCTCTATCCCCCTATTAGTGATTGTCCGTCATGGAAATAGCGTTGATACGCATACCTCTGCCGGTAGTTGCGTGGTCGGAACAAATCGTATAAGTTCCGGCTTCGGTGATTTCGTAAGTTACGGTAACGTATGACGTACCGATTACTTCGTAAACGCCTTCTTCTACCGACGCTGCCGCGGTTTCTTTTGCAACAAGGTATTCGCCGGTTGAATCCTTAACGGCTAACCTTGAATTATTGGTTCCGCTTGTTGACGCAAAGGAAACGGTTATTGTACCTGTTCCTTTAAAGGTTACCTGCAACGTGCCTTTCTTTATTTCGAAGCATCCGCCGCCGGAAGTTCTGTATTGATCGTTTTTGTCAACCGCTGTTAACTTTAAAAATGCGTTGTCGCCGGTGAAATAATCCGCTGTAAGCAATGTCTTGTCCGCAGGCGCATTGCCGAGAGCGGTTGTCATTGCTTCGACAAGTCCTTGATAATTGAAGTTGTAAGTGTCAACGGTTACGCTTGACTGTATCGGTGTGTCCGTCATAGAAATGGCGTTGATACGCATACCCCTTGTGGTAACGACAGTCTTAGTACCAATGGTATAAGTACCGGGCTCGGTAATTTCAAATGTTACGGGTACAAAGGTTGTGCCTGTTACTTGGTAAGAACCGGCTTCATCACCATCGGCTACCTGTGTTGCCGTGGTATCCTTTGCCGAAAGCAGTTTACCGGTGCTGTCTGCAACGTATAATCTTGAATCATTGCTACCGCCCGTCGAAGCGAAAGATACCGTCAAAGTACCTGTACCTTTGAAAGTTACAGTCAACGTAGCGCCTTTAATTTCGAAGAAGTTCTTTTTGTCCGATCTGTAAGCATCGCTGTTTTTGCCGCTACTTCCTACTAAAGTAATGAAAGCATTGCTACCGGTGAAATGTTCCGGTTTAAGCGGTGTCTTATCGGCAGGTTCCGCGCCGTTGTTTTCTTTTGTCAAAACGGCTTTAAGTTCATCATAACTGAAGTTATAAGTTTCGGTTTTAGCTTCTTCCTGAGCGGGAGTGTCTACCATAGAAATGCCGTTGATGCGAACGGCCCTTGAAGCAGGTGTTTCTTTTGTAAGTTTGGTGCAAATAGAATATACGCCCGGCGTCGTGATTTCGTAAGTCACGGTAGCGAAAGTCGTGCCGACTACTTCGTAAATGCCGTCTTCGATTACAGTACCGGTGGTTTGTTTTGCGGTAAGGAAGTTGCCCTTATCGTCTACAACGGAAATCCTTGAATTGTTAGTTCCGCTTGTTGACGCAAAGGAAACTGTTAAAGTACCCGTACCTTTGAAGGTTACGTCTAAAGTACCCTTCTTGATTTCGATACAGCCCTTAGAAGCGGTTCTGTAAACTTCATCTTTGCCGTATTCTCCGCTCAATTTTATGAATGAGTTTGCGCCGGTGAAATCTTCGGGTTTAAGTTGTGTCTTGTCGGCAGGAGCGGTTCCTCCGTTTGCAGCCGTCAATACGTCGATAAGACCTTGTAAACTGAAGTTGTTTACGGTAGGTTCGTTGCCTTGTTTTCTTTCGGTTACGGTGTAAGTAACGGTGGCTTCGGCGGATTCAACCTTTTCAGACTTAGCGTTTACTTCGGAATAAACTGCGGAAGCGGTTAAATTTTCGCCTACGGTTGCGGTATCGGGTTTAACGGTGAATTTAACGTCCTTAGAGGAAACGGTTTTGGTTTTACCGCTTTCGTAAGTTACCGTAAACTGCCAAGTTTCGCTGATAACGTCATCGCCTTCTTCCTGCGTTGCCAAAGTACCTTCTGCGGTATTATCCCAAGTCAAGGTTAAAGGATCGTCAAGAACGTAAATGGTTACAAAGGCTTTCAAGGTATAGAAGGGTTGTACCGTGGAGGGTTTTTCCACCCAAATTTGGTATGCGCCGGCTTCTTCGATATTAGCCTTGCCGTCCGTCAATTCAACCTGCGTCTTACCTTTATATAAGGTAGCGGTGTAGGTGCTTGCGTCTACGACTTCGTCTAAAAGGTTGCCGTTTTCGTCGGTCTGTTTTACAACGATGTCAGCCGTATTGATTTCAACGGGAGCGGACAGGTGGTAAGTTTCCTCGACACCGTCGGCAAGTTGTACGGAAATACCGTCGTATTCCCTTTCTTTTACCGTTACGTCGTAAGATGCGGTTTTGGTTTCGCCGTCGTAAGCATAGGATACCTTAATGGTATACACGCCCTGTTGGAACTTGTTGTAACTGCTGGAGTTGACAACATATTCATCGGCGGAAAGAACTTTTTTGTCAAGTTCGTTTTTATTAGCCGCTTTGAATTCCGCTGTTACAGTGATTCCTTCGGCGGTAAATTCTTCACCTGTGAAATATACCGTTTTGGCGTTTTGCGCGTCAACGGAAACCGATTGCAACTTAGAAACCGTGGTCGTAATTCCGCATGCGCCAAGCATCATGGTAAGGCAGAATACGGCAACGACCGTTAGTATTACTGTTTGCTTTCTCATTTTCTTCTCCTTCATAATATTTTTTTCTTTCCAAAAGCCGATTTTCAGCCCTCGGTAATTACCTTAAAATGTTAAATAATAGTTTAAAATTGTTGATAACAGGCTTATAGCCGCACTTTTGGCGGTAAACCGCAAAAACAATTAAGAATTTTGAATTAAGAATTGTGGTATTGGAGTAATTATATGATTTTCCACATTCCGCATTTGGCTTTTAGCCGACAAACCTTTTCAGTTCGGCATAGCACATAACAAGCGGTGCAACCCCTTTGGCGTCGTTTTTGACGACGGGTTCGGATATATAATATTCGTAAGTGCCGTTGCGTCTTAAATTATTTTCGGGGCCTAAGCCGGCAACAAGACAAATACCGCCGAGTTCGACATCTCCGTTATCGGAAACTTTTAAATATCTGTCGACTACGGCGTCATAAACGTTTTTGCCTAAAACGCCGTATTCTTTTTGTACGATACCGAGCCTATAAGCCTTCATAAGCGCGTATGAAACCATTAAACTTCCGCTTGTTTCGGGATAGTTGCCTTCTTTTTCCGATTTATCGGGAACTTGATAAAGCATACCTGTTTTTTTGTCAACGTAATTGCTTACGCCGATTAAGGCTTCTTTTAAAATTCCGCTTAGTTTTTTGGCTACCTTACCGTCATGACAGAATTCGCATAAATCGGCAAGGGCAACCAAAAACCAACCTATCGAACGCAACCAAAAACTTTGCGAAAGCCCCTTTTCGTTCGCCCAAAAAACCGTTTTAGAGCAATCTATGCCGTGGTAATATAACTTTGCTTTTTCGTCGAACATTAAGGCGCGCACGTTTTCTATCTGCGATAAAAGGTCTTGATAGTCGCAACCTCCGAAAGCGGTTAAATATCTGCAGTAAAAAGGCTGTGCCATGTAAATGCCGTCAAGCCAAATTTGATTCGGGTAAATCTTTTTGTGCCAAAAGTTGCCGGTTTCTGTACGGGGCTGTTCTTTTAACTGTTCGTAAAGGTTAAAAATGGCTTTTTTGTACCTTTCGTCTCCGGTCGCGCCGTAAAGGTCGAAAAGAACCCTGCCTTCGTTGATATCGTCAAGATTAAACTTGTTCTTGTCGTAAGTTTTTATACTTCCGTCATCCGCTACGTAATAGTCTATGTAATTTTTGACGAAATTAAAATATTTATTTTCGCCTGTAATTATATAAAGTTCGTAAAGAGCGGACATCATACAGCCGTCAATGTAATTCCAATAAGGCTGCTTTCCGCTGTTTACTTTTTCGATATTCCATAACGGTTTTTCGGGCGTAGAATCGCTTATCAACCTATCTATGTATGTTTGGATTCCGTACATATTCTACCCCCTGTTGATTTTACCGATGTTTTCGGCAATGATTTCCTCACCCGAAACACCGCTAAAGACAATATTTTTAACTGTTAAAGTTTTTACGTTGTTTAAATACATTCCTTTTTTACAGCATTTTTTAACGCCCGTCGCCATAGAAGGCACACCGCTTTTAGGGTTTTCGGCAAAGTTAAATGTTAGGTTTTCGACGGTAACCTCTTTTATAGGCTGTTCGGGCAAACCGTCTATATAAGCGGCGGCAACGTGGCAGTTATCGCAAACCATGTTTTTGAAACAGAAACTGCCAAGGTAGGGCGTTCCGTCGTCCACGGGGAGTTTTTCCCTCGACCATACGTATTCGCTGTACCTATCGGGGTCGCAACAGTAGTAATACATATTGATGACTATCGGCGTAAGCACGTTTTCCATTTTGATATTTTCAAACACGACGCCGTCTATTACCGCGTACTTACCCCTGCCGCGACGTGTTTTTATTCTTAAGCCGCGGTCTGTTTGTACAAACAAACATCTGTTTACGGTAAGATTTTTAACGCCTGCGGACATTTCACTGCCAAGGGTTATTGCGCCGTGCCCGTTTTCCATAAGGCAGTTGCGGATAACGTGGTTATTTGCCGGTCTTTTATATTTTTTTGCAATGTAACTTTTGCCGGATTTTATAGCGATACAATCGTCCCCTACGCTGAAATGACAGCCGATAATGTTTACTTTATCGCAAGATTCGGGATCCAAACCGTCGGTGTTGGGGCTAACCTTGGGGGCGTTTACGGTTATTCCGTAAAAGGAAATATCTTCGCTAAAATAAGGGTGGAACTGCCACGAGGCGGCATTTTGACCTGTTATGCCGTGGAAGGTTATATTTTTACAGTCGTTTAAAAACACCAAACGCGGCCTGCCGATTTTACGTGCCTTAACGTTTATCCACCAAGATGAATTTTGGGCATTGCCGTCGATTACGCCTTCGCCTACGATATTAACGTTTTCCGCATGCGCGCCGAAAATAAGCGCTTGGTGCATGCTTTGGGGAATACCTTCCCACGAACCGCACTGAAGATAATTATCTAAATATTCGTCTTTGACTTCACCGGGGATTATCGGGTAACGGGCTTCGTCTGTTACGCCGAGAATAACAGCCCCTTCGCATAATTCCAAGGTGATATCGCTTTTTAAAGTTAACGGAGCGGTAAGGTAAACACCCTTTTTAAGTTGAAGCCTTCCCCCCTTAGGCAAACAGTTTATGGCTGTCTGTAAAAAAGCGGTATCCTCTGTTACACCGTCGCCTTTTGCGCCGAAGGAATACGCCGAAACGCAAACGGTTTCGGATTCGGTTTTAAAAGGAAGGGTAAAGTCATACCCCGAAACGCCCAAAACGTAGTCGGTATCGGGCGATAAGCCAAAAAGAGAAAATACGTTGGTGTTCCCCTCTTTTACGGCGACGCCGTTTAGGGTTACAACAAAATTATCGCAATAATAACTTAGGTCGTTATCCCACTCGAAACAAGCGGAACAACTTGAAACAAAAAGTAGTTTTATCATTTTCAATTTCCGTAATTTTTTTTATGGCGAACGACGTAAACAATTAAATCCTTAATGCCTATAAACACAAGGTCGTAAATTAAGTAAAAAAGTCCGAAAAGGAAAGGTTCTACGCCCAAAACCACAGTTTCCGACGGTAAGCCTTTTGCCGTGATTATCCATAAGTTTATGTTATTATAGGTGTAAACCACCAAAAGAACAAGCATAAGCGCATACGGCAAGTTTACAAAAAAGGTCCAAAGTTTCTTTTTCGGAAACAGCATCCACTTATCATACTCTCTGTCGCTTGACTGAATAAACCTAAAGGCGTTGTTGACAAGTAGGTCTGTTGATATACCGCAGGCTATGCCTAAAATAAGGATAAGGGCAAATTGGTCGGATACGAACATTCCCAATCCCCAATAAAAGAAGAAACAGCAAGCGCCGGCAAACCAATACTTGATGAAAAGCGCCTTTACAAAGCAAGGCACTTTTGATAAAAAGCCCTGTTTTGCAAGCGGTTTTTCCTCTTCCGGAATTTCCGAAGCGTTTTTGTCGGCGTTTACAAGTCTTTCTACGGCGTCGGTATTAAGTTGATAGTAATTTTGTAATTCTTCTTTAGTATCGTCGTTCTTTTTTTTTGCCATTTTTTATTAAAACTGCCGTAGTGTAATCAAAAATTTTACCGTGTTGTACCGTATTCTGCCCTGTTTGGGGGCAATATTAAGGCCTAACTTTTCGTGAAAATGACTGTAACGTCAAAAAACGTTACAGTCAAAAATATTTTAGTCGTCCTCTCTTTCGATAGCGCCCATATTGTCGGTGTATTCGATATCAACGGAAGTGTTGACTTTGCTTAACAGTTTACCGATTAAGGGTGCTAAGGCAAACGCCAAAAACGCAACACCTATCAAAATAACGTGCGCTACAAGCATTGATTTTACCGTGAAAAGATAACTGTATTTTGTAAGCCAGTCTGCTTTAACAAGGTCTGCAGAGTGTGTTACGTAAATACCTTCCATAAGTTGACCGCGATAAATTATGTCGCACACAATAACAATAATCATCATTACGAAGAATATTGCCAACATTATGTAGTTGGTTTTTGCACGGCGTGGGTAAACGTTTATCATGCAGACAAAGCCCAAAATAGAGAACAGTACCGCAACAAATTGGCACAATCCCATATTGCTTTTGTTTATGTATGCAGTGGAGTCCGATACCGCAGTCAAATTAAGCGTGTATACTAAAAGCGCTACTACATAAATAACCATAGCAATGTTTTGCGGTCTGCGCTTAAGCCCTACCATAAATTTACGGAAAAATTCTTTTATCCAACTGACAAATTTGTTTGGCTTATCGGTAGTTTTCAATTCCTTATTTACGGTAGTTTCGTTTAAAGATTCGGTTTCCGCTGTCATTTCGGTGTTTTCTAACGATTGGTTCACGGTGTGCCTCCTATCTTATTACGTTTGTTGTTTCTTTATCGAAGAAAAGCATGCGGTCAAAACCGACTTTTATGACGTCGTTCGGTTTATAATTAGCCCAGTAATGCAGTTTGGCAACCGCCTTTTTGCTGCCGATATGACCGTGAACGAGTGTGTTTTGACCTAAATTTTCATTATTGAACACCTTTAAGGCGATATCGCCGTTTTCGACAATGTTTTCAGGACGCACGCCGAGGACGATTTCTTTACCCTCATAAGAAGAAAGTAAATTCTTTTGTTCTTCGGTAAGCGCTACGGTAAGGCCATCGCCTAAAAGCGCACCGCCTTCCACCTTTACGTCAAAGAAGTTCATCGGCGGAAGCCCTATAAAACTTGCAACGAAAAGATTATTCGGCGTGTCGTAAAGTTCTAACGGAGTACCTATTTGTTGCACGTGTCCCATGGACATACAAACTATTCTGTCCGCCAAAGTAAGTGCTTCGGTTTGGTCGTGCGTTACGTACAAAATAGTGGCTTTTAAGCGCTTATGTAAAAGTAAAATTTCACGGCGCATAGCTCCGCGCAGTTTAGCGTCTAAGTTGGATAAAGGTTCGTCAAACAGAAAGACTTTGGGGTTACGTACTATCGCCCTGCCCATTGCAACCCTTTGACGCTGCCCGCCGGAAAGTTGTTTGGGCTTTTTGTTAAGTTGCGAGGTAAGCCCTAAAATTTCCGCCGCCGCCATAACCTTTTGGTGGATAACGTTTTTGTTTTCCTTTCTCAGCATTAACGAAAACGCCATGTTTTCATAAACGGTCATGTGTCCGTAAAGGGCGTAGTTTTGAAAAACCATAGCCTCGTCCCTATATTTAGGTGGCATTCTTGTTACGTCCTTACCGTCGATTATAAGGGTGCCGGAAGTTATATCTTCAAGCCCTGCTATCATACGAAGCGTAGTGGACTTACCGCAGCCGGAAGGACCTACCAAAACTATGAATTCGCCGTCCTTTACGTCAAGGTTAAAGTCATACACCGCTTGGACTTTATTATCGTAAATTTTATCTAAATGTTGTAATTTAAGTTCTGCCATAATTTAACCTCACGCCGGCTGTTCTTCACCGATTGTTTTGCGGTAATCAGCCAAAATTTTACTTCTTACGTAGCCTATAACGCCTGCGGCGATAAGCGTTACGCCGGAAGATACCAAGTAAATGATAACGCGGATGAACTGCGCGGTTTCCATAACCATTGCTTGACTTTCTGCCGTAACCGTCGTTTGATGCGCCTTGACGGGGAAGTAAATTATCCTTAAAAACTGTAGAGCGCCGACAATGATTAGTACGATGCCGTACATGGGTTTATAGTTTTTTATGCCTTCCGAACTTAAAAAGCAGGCAAGCATAAACATAAGGTTGTATATTACAGATAAAAACATCGAGAAGGTGTAATAATACCTTACGTTTGATTTATATATACTGACGAAATAGAAAACGTTTATCAAAATTGCAAGAAGGGTTAAATTTGCAGGCAATTTGTTCTTTGAAAAACGCATTCTGTCTTTTTTAATGTTCACACTGTTATCGAAAGCGTCCATTAAACATTACCCCCTTGTAAAAGTCTGTCTTCCTGTTTCATCAAACGATCTTTCCACATTACGTTTAAAATTACAAGTACCGCCGCTATTATAAGTAATGCGCATACAAAGTATCCTATATCAAACCAAAAAGTTGATTTGTTATACGGTAGTGCGAGCGGCTTATTGATTTCTTCGAGTCCCGCAAAATCAACCTGCAAATATTTCGCGCGATAAGTTGATATACCTACCATCATAAATACTGCCGCAGCGATGTTTTGTACGGTTATTAAGCCCGCGGATATATAGTTACCTATGTAATATTTTCTTCTGGACCTGCTGCCGGTTATAAAATAGGTAAGCGAAATCAATATTACTGCGATAGCAAAAATTAACAGAGCGCTGTTGAACGGTTGCATTTCGTAAAATAATTTTCCGCCTTTTATCTTTTCGCCGGAAAGACCGAGGCTGGGAATTTCAAGTTGAGGGTCATATGCGTTGTACATGGTATTATACACATGTGTAATCATAGAAAGCGCATACACAAAATTTATAACGAATACCCCGATAAGCAGGTATGATAGTATTTTTTGAAATTTTAGTTGTGCCTTAAACATAGGTTCTCCTTTAATTTCCGTGGTTAAAGGGCTAATCCCTTTCATATATTTTTAAAGTTGTTTTTTTGTTATCGTTTGGGGGAGAAATCTCCCCCAAACAGATTAACAAAAGTTAATTATTTGTTAATTGAATTGTAGTACGCTTGAAGTCTTGTCCAAGCATCGTTTTTGATCTTAAGATAATTTGCAGCATTCCAACCGGTGGAAGTTACGGAAAGTGCGGTTGCGCGGCTGGTAACTTCGGGAGTGGTGCTCATATTGTATCCGTTAGCAACGATGTCTAATAACATATTGTACTGGCTCTTTTCCTGGCTGAATTTACCCTTACCGGAAAGTTGAGTATAACCGTTAATGGTTGTATTTTCGTTGTTGGTATGCGGTAAAACGGTAGGAACGGAAGTATACCATTTATTTCCGGTAATAGCAAGTTCGGGATGCTTAATTGTACCAAGACCGATAGCGGCGGACAATTTAGCGGCGCCTTCTTTACCAACTTCATGAGTGCATTGATATTCGAAAGCCTGAGACTTAACGAAACTTAAAGTGGAACCTAAATACCAACGAGCATAGTTAGTATAACTGCCGCTGCCTTTTGACCAAAGTTCAGCATAAGTAGCGTCAGAAATAACAGGCATTTGTTTACCGTTGAAGTTGAAGGTTACATAACTTCCGTCGGCATTGGTCTTAATGAAAGCGTCGGGACCGTAGGACATAAGGATTTGACCTTCTTCACTGTAAGCATAGTCGATAAGTGCGAGTGCAGCGTTTAATTTGTTTGTATCGTTTGCAACACCGGCGGCAGAGATAGCCCAACCATCGGTCTTAACGGAACGCCAAGATTCGGTGAATCTCATGTATTTTTCTTCGCCGTCATTCCATTTTGCAACGGGAACCATAGCGGCGCAGTATTTTTCACCGGTTTCGCCTTGTTTGTTCAATTTGGTTTCGTTCATAACGGTTTGGGTCTGGCTATAGTCGTAAGACATAAGACCTGCGTCTTTTTCAAGATAAGTATCGGATTTACCGGTACCGGTCATGATGATAAGACCTTCTTTGTACATAGCGTTCATTCTTTCCATTGCAACGTAGGTGGCTTCGTCTTGACGAGCATCATGAAGCATACCGTCGGTACCAACGTAAAGATAATCCTGTCTGGATTCTAAACCGCGAACGCCGAATAAAGTGCCTGCAAAACGGAACAAGTCAACTTGACGTTGGTTGTTACCGGTTTGACGAGAATAAAGACCGCTGATGGGGTTGCCGTCATCATCGTTGAAACTTGCAACTGCGCAACGGAGAAGCGCTACCATTTCGTCTGCATCCCAGCAAGCATTGTAGCCGAGGAAGAGGTCGGAACGAGTTGTGCCATAGTAACCGTTGTAAGTTTTGTCGATATATTCACGAAGCATTGCAACAGCTTGGTTACCGGTAAGGGTACCTGCAGCGTTCATCTTTTCAACGATGTTGCCGTATTTGCTATAATCTTTAGTAATAGTGGTGGTTGCAGTACCTTCAGCGTTTAAAGATTCAACTGCAACGGTGCCGGTAGTAGGCATATACGGTGTATAAACAGCAGTCTTTAATGCTCTGTTTTCGCCGGTATAAGCGGTTGCGCCGTCTAAAAGTTTGGTAACCATATCAGCACGCATTAAAGGCATACGTTCGATATCGTTAACACCGTCAAAGTAAGGCGAGAAGTAAATTGCGCCATTAGATACGTCGCCGGTTACGGACAAACGAACGATGGGGTTTGCTTCAAGATATGCTTTGAAGTGAGGCATTCTGTCAAGGTACTGAGCAATGTTGACAACTTTGCCCGCAGGACCTGCAGCGTTTAGTAAGTTAGCGGTACCGGAAACCATATCAACTTGATCAAGTTGTGCTTCCCAATATCCCCATTCATCACTTGCCTTTTTGCCCTGGTATTTGTCTTCAAACTTAACGTTAAGTTTGTTTTCAACTTCTACCCAAGTAGGTTTAAGGTCGCCGGTGTGATAAGTCTTACCGTCGGCTAATACAATGCCTTCGCCTGCTTTTGCCGCGCTGAAAGAAATACCCGTGTCTGCGCTGTTATAACCTGTTGCCATACGAAGTACGGTGCCGGCATCATACTCAAGTTTAGGAGTATTGTCAGGACCCGAACCCGGTGTAGGGGTGAGATTACATGCTACGAGAGAAAGCGCTAATGCTAACGCTAAAACTATCGTAAGAAGTTTAGTCTTTTTCATTTTTACCTCCATAATTTTGCTATTATAATTTTCCGCTTTCTGCGGTTTTAGCCTTTGCGTTGTCGCCTTTGGCGCCAACAATTAAGAAATTCGGTTCTTAATTGGAATAATTTTTGGCAAAAAATTATTCCTTCACCCCGCCCATATTTACGCCTTTTGCAAAGTATTTTTGGATAAAAGGATAAATAATCAAAATGGGAATTACCGCACATACGACAAGCGCATATATTGCCGAGTTAGGGGCGTAGTTTTTGTCCCAACCGGCTAAATACTCCGAGTCGGTAAGTTCGGTTAAAGTGTCGTGAATAAATACCTGTAAAGGAACTTCGTTACGGTTACTTATCATTTGGTTTGCCCAGTAGTAACCGTTCCAACGGGATATTGCAAAAAACAGTGCAACCGTTGCTATGGTGGACTTACTCATGGGTATGTAAACTTTAAACAAAATTTGCATTTCGGTAGCGCCGTCAACACGGGCGGCTTCTTCAATCTCTGACGGAACGCCTTCAAAGGCATTACGTAAAAGAATAATGTTCATTGCCGCCATACCCATGGCGATAACAACAAGCCATTTATCATCGGTGATGCCGATGCCTTCAAAAACTTTTTGCGTTGCCAAATAATTAAGATACTGCGGTACGATACCTGCCGAAAACCACATGGTAAACACTAAAAAGAAGTTAAAACCTTTCCTAAAAAGAAGTCTTTTTTTGGAAAGCGCATAACCGCCGAGTATTGCAACCCCTAACGCCCAAATGGTTCCGTAAAGAGTTAAAAACAAGGTGTTGGTGTAAGCGTTCCAGAACATATTGTTGCCAAACATACTTTGAAACGCCGCAAACTGCAGATCTTTGGGGAAAAGTATTATTTCGTTATACTCTACTGCATGCCTTCCTGATATTGCCGCCGATATGGCGTATAAGAAAGGATAAAGACAGCAGATTGCAAAAATCGTTAAAAATATGTAACTTATTACCTTAAATATGAGTTCGGAAACTTCAAGTTTTCTCTTCATAATCTATCCCCCTTAGTAAAGCGATACGTCGGACGCTTTCCGCGCTATGGTGTTGGCACCGATAACAAGTATCATGCCGACGACGTTGTTAAGCATTTCCGCCGCCGACGCCAAGCCTTGCGAAGACCCTTCTACGCCGTACCTTGCGGCAAAGGTGGAAACAACGTCCGCAGTTTCGTAAATGTTTACATTATATAAAAGAATAACTTTTTCGTAACCGATGCTTAAAAGATGACCGATACGGGTGATAAGCATAATTACTATGGTGGATAGTATGCTTGGCAATACGACGTACTTCATTTGCGCCATCTTGCCGGCGCCGTCTATCTGCGCGGCTTCGTAACTGGTGGGCGATACAGCAATTATCGCAGCGAAGAATACTATGCTGTCATACCCTGCCGTTTCCCAAATACCGCTTATTTGATATATCGCCCTGAAATACTTGGGGTCGTTAAGCAGCCCTGCCTTTGCCGCATCGTCGGATATAATACCTATCGAAGAAAGAAACCTTGAAATAACGCCCATACCGGAAACGATATCGCTTTCCTTTACAAGCATTATAACCAAAGTGGTCATAATAACCGTCGACATAAACTTAGGCAAATATGTAAGGACTTGATAGATACTGCGCATAATGTTTGACTTGATTTCATTAAAGAAAAGCGCCAAAATTATGGGCATGGGGAAACCGAAGCACAGTCCGTAAAAACTCAAAAGGAAGGTGTTTCTGAAAGCACGCCAAAAGTCCCTTGACAGGTTGTCGCCGCTGAACATTAGTTTTTGGAAGTTTGCCAAACCGACAAAGTATTGGTCGGCAACGTCTTTGCCGACTTCCGTCCACTTAAAGCAGCCCAAAAGTTCGTACATCGGCAGGTAACGCCAAAATAAGAAAACCAAAATCATGGGCACGAGCATAAGATAAAGGCGCCAATCTTTTAATATTGTTTTAAAAGAATTCTTCCAATGGTGCTTTTCTACGTCGTCCCTAACCGCTTGTTCGGGGTCCATTACGTACTTTTGCGACGCTTCGTCGTAAATTATGTAGTCCAATGCTTTTGTCTTCATCAGATTCCTCCGCTACTACTTACATTTATATCAATATTTTATATATTTTTCATTCGGCAATCCGCCGTTATTTTTTATTAAAAGTTTGCCTATAAGCCGATTATCGGGCTCACCCGCACTGTGCAACAACCCTTTTTTACCCGCGATACAGCAACGGTAAAACAATTTTAAACGCCCTTGTGCAAAGGAAGCGGTCGGCGTATGCCGACTTAGGAATTGGCTGTGTCGCCATTGGCGACAATTAAGAATTTTGAATTAAGAATTATGGTATCGGAGTAATTATATAAATGCTGACGCACCACAATACTTATACAGAATACTACCAAGTACCGAACTATTCACTTATGGCGCCCCTTTCAAGGGGAGCTGGTGCGAAGCACCTGAGGGGTACTGTGCAAGGGAAGATGTCAACACAGTTGACAGAGGGGTTGTGCCCTTGAGGTTTTCATAAACCCATATAAAGCCAAAAATGTGGCTATAAGCCCGTTAACGGCTGTTTTCAGTCATCGTAATTGGTATTTTGTACCGCCTTGGTCCTTTCTTTTTGAGTTCTTATTAAATACTCTTTTTGATCTTCAAAAAGTCCGTCCAACGTACGTGCCATTAAGATTATTATCAAGGTAATAACCAAACTTAATAAATCGGTTGCAAAGGTACTGACGATTAGTTGCCAAAGGTTTACCCCTTTTAATACCGACAAAACCACAGCCCTGCCAAGGCACACGGATACATAAATTATTATTACGAAGGCTGCACTATGTACAAAACTGTCCCTTACCCTATTTTTACCGACGATACGGGTGTATATAAGGGATAGTAACGAGAACAAATTACCTACGGCAAAACCTATGTACTGCAATATATCGCCGTTGGAACATGCGCAATAAATTATTCCGCCGAGCGCTAAATGTAACGCCGACCACGCCCCCCAACGCATTATCACAAGCGCCGCCATCGTGTAAAACAAAGTTATTGCAAAATTAACGTTTACAAGTTTATTTGATAAAATTGTCAAAATGCTTTCAAGCAGGGCAAAAATTACCAAAAACAGAATTAAATCTACCGTTTTATATTGCTTAAAAGAAAGATTTTTTTGCGCCATTATTTACCCCATTAAGGATTATTGCAGTTTTGCCAAAAACTGCAGATTGCCCCGGGGCAATCTATTAAAATCAACTTATCGACATTTTTTGTGCCGATATTAAGTATCAACCTTATGTATTTACGCTTTCACAAAGCGTTTTTTGAATTTTTTCGCCTTTTGAATTGTCTTTAACAAAGGTTTATGCTATAATTTTTCAAAAAGCGAAAAACCGCTTAAAATAATTTGCGAGGCTTTTATGAAAACCTTATACGTTAAAAACAGCGACAACCTGCAACAGGTTTTTGATAATCTTGAACCTAACACCACCGTCTATTTAAGTAACGGTAAGTATTACGGAAAATTTGTTTTAAAAGTCCCTTCTGTTACCGTTATCGGAAGCGGTAGCACAGTAATAAGTTTTGACGATTACGCCAAACGCCTAAACAGCGACGGCGTGGAGATAGGAACATTTCAAAGTTTTACATTAGCAGTATGTGCAAATAACGTTACTTTGAAAAACCTTACCGTGGAAAACACTTCCCTTAACCCTGCTACGCTCGGACAAGAGGTTGCCCTTTCCGTTTACGGCGATAAATTCACCGCGGAAAACTGCACGTTTACTTCCACGCAGGACACTCTGTTTTTAGGTCCCCTGCCCGACGACCTTGTAGTAAGATACGACGGTTTTTTGCCCGACTATTTAAGATATTACGAAGGGCAAACCTTTCAAAAATTTATCTCTTGCACGATAACGGGTACGGTGGATTTTATCTTCGGTTGCGCAAACGCTTTATTTTACGACTGCGATATAATATCTTTAAACGATAACCGAGACGTCGGTTACGTTGCGGCGCCTGCCCATCACCTTGCCTGCGACGTCGGGTTTGTTTTCAACAAGTGCCGACTGTTATCCGACAACGCGCCGACCGTTTATCTTGCTCGGCCGTGGAGAGACTTCGGTAAAACGGTTTACATCAACTGCAATTACGATAAACACATTTCACCGCAAGGCTTTATAAATTGGAATGACACTTATCGGGAAAAAACAGCAAGGTTTTTTGAATATACCGAGGAGCAAGTTTCCCGTCCCAAATGGACGACAAAACTGACAAAGTCGCAAGCCGAAGATTTTTTAAACGCCTTAATTGCCCGTTTCGAGTTTTAACTTTAACAAATTTTTAACATTACGATTAAGCTGATTTATTCCGCTTTTTATTTTGCAAAAAAGACTAAAAGTACGGCTATAAGCCCGTTATTCGATGTTTTACCTTCTTAACGCCAATAAATTCGCTTAGATTATTTTGTAAAATATCTGTCGGCGTTGTTATAGCAAATGTCTTCAACGATTTTGCCGACGAACTCTACGTTATTCGGGTACTCTCCGTTTTCGATAAGAGCGCCTAATTTGTTACACAAAATTCTTCTGAAATATTCGTGACGGGTGTAGGATAAAAAACTTCTGCTGTCGGTAAGCATTCCGACGAATTTACTGATTAAGCCAACCTGCATTAACGATTCCATCTGTTTGGACATTCCGTCCTTTTGGTCGTTAAACCACCAAGCGGAACCAAACTGAATTTTACCGACTGTTCCGCCCTGTTGGAAACAGTTCATCATTGTTGCCAAAACTTCGTTATCGCGCGGATTAAGACAATATAATATGGTCTTGGGAAGTTGGTCGCTTACGTCCAAACTATCCAAAATGCAACCGAGTTTTTTTGCAAAAGGCTGATCCTCTATCGAGTCGAAACCGCAGTCGGGGCCCAAAGTCTTCATATAGCGTGTGGAATTATTCCTTAATGCGCCGATATGATACTGCTGTACCCACTTATGCGCATGATATTGTTTACCTAAGAAGATAAGGATATAACCCTTGTATTTTTCAACTTCCGAACCGGTTAAAGTTTCGCCTTTAAGCGCCTTTTGTAAGATAATATCCACTTCTTCTTCGGTGGCAGGTTCGTACATAACTACGTCCAAAGCGTGGTCGGAACATACGCAGCCAACGCTGTCGAAGTAATCGATTCTTTGCGCTAACGCCTTACAAAGCGATTTGATACCGTCGATTTTTACGCCGGACGCGGTTTCCAAACTGCTTATATACGAACGGAACCAATCAAGTTCGATATTTATCGCCTTGTCGGGTCTGAATGCGGTCATAACCGTTGTTTTAAAGGTTTTGTCTTTCTTTAAAAGTTTGTGCCATTTCAGATCGTCGATAGGATCTTCCGTAGTAAAAATCTTACTGACGTTACTCATTTCGATAAGTTTGCGAGCGGTAAGGGTTTCTAACTTTTTATTGGCTTCTTCGTAAATTTTATCGGCGGTTTCCGGTGATAAGATATCGTAAATACCGAAAAATCTTCTTAATTCCAAATGTGTCCAATGATAAATGGGGTTGCCGATGGTATAAGGAATAACTTCGGCATACTTGCGGAATTTTTCGATATCGCTTTTGTCGCCCGTAATATAACTTTCGTCCACGCCGAGTTCACGCATCAAACGCCATTTGTAATGGTCTCCGCCAAGCCACGCTTCGGTTATGGAACGGAATTTTTTATCTTCGTAAATTTCACGGCAACTTAAATGGCAGTGAAAATCTAAAATAGGCATTTTTTCGGCGTAATCGTGATATAAAGTTTTTGCCGTATCGGTATCGAGAATAAAATCTTTATCTAAAAATTCCTTCATAATTCCTTCTTACAGGGTTACGCCCGTTTTAAAGAGAGCGATTTCCCTGGTGTTATTTATTTCGTTTCTTGTTTTTTCACCGCTTGCAACTGCGCAAACGTATTTTATAAGTTGGTCTAATTTATCCGAAAACTCCGCACCGCCGACTATGTCGCCGGCGTTAAAGTCTATCCAATTTTTCTTGTTGGTAAATAACTCGGTATTAGTGGAAATCTTAACCGTAGGTACAAATCCGCCGAAAGGCGTTCCCCTACCGGTGGTAAACAGCACCATATGACAGCCTGCGGTGGCTAAGTTTGTAACCGCAACCATATCGTTGCCCGGTCCGTTTAACAAGTTAAGACCCTTTTCAACCAAACTTCCGCCGTCAAAAACCACCCCGCAAACGGTACTATTGCCCGACTTTTGCGTGCAACCAAGCGATTTATCCTCTAACGTAGTGATACCGCCCGCTTTGTTACCGGGGGAAGGATTTTCATAGCAAGGTTGATTGTTCGAGGCGTAATAATTTTTAAAATCGTTAATAAGTTTTACAATGTCCGAAAAAGTCTTTTCGTCCTTTGCCCTTGACATAAGCAAGGTTTCGGCGCCGAACATTTCGGGAACTTCGGTCAAAACGGTGGTACCGCCTATAGCCGCCATATAGTCGGAAAATCTTCCGAGCAACGGATTTGCGGTAATTCCGGACAACCCGTCCGAGCCTCCGCATTTTAAGCCGATTTTAAGTTCGGACAGGCTTACCTTTTCACGCCTGTCGTTTTTAGCGACTTCATATAACCCTTCAAGACGTTTTACGCCTTCTTCAATTTCGTCGGAAACCTCTTGCGCGACTAAAAAGGAAACCCTTTCTTTATCGTAATCGCCCAAAGTTTGGATAAATTGATCCATGCGGTTATTTTCACAGCCCAATCCCAAAACAAGCACTCCGCCTGCATTAGGGTGTTTAACCATTTGCTGTAAAAGCCGTTTGGTCCTTTCGTGGTCGTCGCCTACCTGCGAACAGCCATAAGGGTGAGTAAAGGCAAATACGCCGTCGATATAAGGCATATCGCCATGCTTTTTGTTAAAACGGTTGACTATTTCCTTTGCCTGTGCGTTTACGCAACCGACGGTAGGAATAACCCAAAGTTCGTTTCTTATGCCGACCTGTCCCTTTCGCCTGTACGCGTTAACCGTAGGCGGATTTTTTATAGCCGCGGTAACGGGATTTGTTGGGTTATATGTGTAAAAAAGTTCGCCGTCTAAGTTTGTTTTAAGGTTGTGAAGGTGAACGTGATCGCCGACCGCAATATCTTCGGTAGCGTGCCCGATAACTTCACCGTACTTTACAACGTTTTCGCCTGCTTTAATCGGCTTAACGGCAAACTTATGTCCGCGCGTAATATCTTCCGAAAGGGTTACGTCCTCGACCGTTTCGCCTTTTTTAAGGTCGCAAAGCGCAACCGAAACGTTGTCGCTTTCAAAAATGTGTATCGATTTACGAGTAATCATTATATTACTTATTTAAAAAGTTCTGTAAAGCCGTTCTCATGCCGTTTTTCGTCATATCTTCGATATAAGCGGCAACAAGTTTAACGTTTTCTTCGCTGTCAAGTTCAATCTGCCAGATGTCTTGACGGGAAAGTGCGGCTTTGGCAACGGAAATGTAATCGCTGTTTTGCCAAACTGTATTCCAAAATTCCAAATATTCGGGATTGTCGTTTAATTTTATGTCTTCTTCTCCGCGTTTGCCCTTATAAAAGACGGTCATTGCCGCAAAGGAGAATAAAATTTCCTTCGGGGCTACTCCGAATTTTTGAAGGTAATCGGCATAAGTACCTAAAAGACGAGTTCTGAACTTAGTGGTGGAATTTAGGGCTATAGACATAAGTTCGTGCCTGATATAAGGGTTTTCAAACCTTTCAAGAACGCTGTCCGCGAATTTTTTACATTCTTCTTCCGGTAATTTAACGGTAGGCGCGATAGTTTCGTACATAAGTTTTTGCACGAATCTTTTTACGTCGGGGTCGGTTACGCTTTCCCTTACGGTATCGATACCGCACATATAAGAAACGGGAACCATGCCGGTGTGCGCGCCGTTTAAAAGTTTAACCTTTCTTTCTTTGTAAGGTTTAATGTCCGGAACAAAAAGCACGTTTAGTCCCGTTTTATCGGCAGGAAGCACCTTTTGAATGGTGGCTTCTTCCTTTAAAACCCACAAATGGAAGGCTTCGGCTTTGACAACGTTGTTGTCGATAAATCCCGTTTCTTCATAGATTTCGGAAACGGTATCCCTTGGGAAGCCCGGCACTATACGGTCAACCAAAGTGTCGGTATAATGGTTGGCGTTTTCAAGCCAATAAGCAAACTTTTCATCGTTGTAAACCAACTTTTCAAGTTTGAGTAAAATCTTTTTTAATTCGGTACCGTTATTATCGATAAGTTCGCAAGGGATTATGCAAAGTCCCCTTTCAAAATCGCCGTTGAAATAAAGATACCTTGCGTGAAGCAGCGAAAGTAATTTACCGGGGAAGGATTTGGGGCAAACGGTAAAGTCCGTATCCGTTTCGTCAAAGGCAATGCCCGCTTCCGTCGTGTTGGAAATTATAACCTGCAAATCCTCGCTTTCGGCGTACTTTAAATACTTGTCGTATTGAGTAAAAGGATTGATAAAGTCGCCCAATAGGTCGATTATCTGCCTTGTTTTGACCTTTTCGCCGTCCATTAAACCTTCCAAACAAACGGTATACAAACCGTCCTGTTTTTTAAGTTCTTCCACCCTGCCGAAGGGCATTGGCTGAACCACTGCGACGTTAGAGTTTATTGCGCCCTTGTCGTTTAAGTCCTGCAAAATCCATTCCACGAAAGCCCTTAAAAAGTTGCCTTCGCCGAACTGCATTATTTTAATAGGTCTTTTTACTGTTTTGTAATTTTCTGCGCTTAGTTGTAACATAACTACTCCTGCAAAAATAAATTGATGTAAAATTTACTGCTCGATAGTAGGAATAACCTCTTCCGTTTCTTTATCGAAAATATAAACGCTTTTGTACGGAACGGCAAAAGTGAAGGAAGAATCGATCTTTGGCGTATCGTGCGGATTTACTTTTAATATTGATTTTATACCGTCGATATCGGCGTAAACGTTGGTGTTATCCCCTAAAAGTTCGGTAAGTTCAACGGTGGAATTAAATACGTAAGCGTCAGATTCTTCACCGTCGGATAATCTGATTGATTCCGGTCTGAAACCGAAAACCATTTCTTTGCCTTCGTATTTTTTAATAACTTCCGCGTCCAAAACTTTGGATAAGTCCAAATTTTCTTCTCCGAAGTAAAATTTTCCGCCTTCGACAGAGCCTGTGATAAAGTTCATGGGCGGTTCCCCTATAAAGCCGGCAACGAAAACGTTGACAGGTTTAAAATAAAGTTCGTAAGGAGTGCCTACCTGTTGAATGTAACCGTCCTTCATAACAACTATTCTGTCCGCCATGGTCATGGCTTCGGTCTGGTCGTGAGTAACGTAAATAGTTGTTGCGCCGGTAGCGCGGTGAATTTGAGTGATTTCCGAACGCATGGTAACACGCTGTTTGGCGTCGAGGTTAGATAAAGGCTCGTCCATTAAAAAGACGCCGACCTTTCTTATAATTGCACGACCCACGGCAACCCTTTGACGCTGACCGCCCGAAAGAGCGCGCGGTTTTCTGTCTAAATAATCGGTAAGACCGAGTATTTCCGCCGTGGCTTTAACCTTTTCTTCGATAATATCTTCGTCGATACCTTGCAAGGTAAGACTAAAAGCCAAATTATCGTATACCGACATATGGGGGTAAAGGGCGTAACTTTGGAAAACCATAGCAATTCCTCTTTCTCTTGGTCCCTTGTCGTTGCAATATTCGCCGTCTATGTAAAAATCACCCTTTGTGATTTGTTCAAGTCCCGCTATCATACGAAGAGTCGTAGACTTTCCGCAGCCGGAAGGACCGACGAAAACGATAAATTCTCCCTTTTCGATTTCGAGGTTGAAGTTATGTACGGCGTGGAATCCGTTAGGATATATTTTGTTTATATCTTTAAGAATAAGGTATGACATGATTTTCTCTCTCTCGGTTTATTTTTCGAATTTATATGTTGTTACCGTGTAAAAGGATTATTTGAGTTCTGAATTTTTAATACCGTCCATATCGGTAAAGGTTTGGTTTTCGCCGCACATACCCCAAATAAAGGTATATCCCCTTGTGCCGACTCCGCTGTGAATAGACCAACTGGGTGAAATAACCGCTTGTTCGTTGTGCATTATGATATGTCTTGTTTCTTCTTTCGTACCCATAAGGTGAACAACGAAGTCTTCGGGACCTAAGTTGAAATAAAGATATACTTCCATACGTCTCTCGTGCGTATGACAAGGCATAGTGTTCCAAACGCTTGCAGGGTCTAATTCGGTCATACCCATAACAAGTTGGCAGGATTTGCAAACTGCGGGATGAACGTATTGATTAATAACCCTTTTGTTTACGTTTTCCGCTTCACCGCAAGCAACGTGGTTGGCCTTTTCCTTAGTAATGATAACCGTTTCGTATTTGTGATGGGCAGGTGCGGAATTTATATAGAATTTAGCAGGGTTATTTTTGTCTAAAGAAGTAAAGTAAACTTCCTTAGTGCCCATACCTACGTACAAGCCGTCCGTTTTATCCAAAGCGTAAACCTTGCCGTCCAAAATAACTTCGCCCTTACCGCCGATATTGATAATACCCATTTCCCTTCTTTCAAGGAAGTAATCGGAACCTAAGTCTTTGGTTGCTTCAAGGGTAAGTTTTTCGTCAACGGGCATTGCGCCGCCGGCGATTATTCTGTCCTGATGGGAATAGGTCAACAGTACCTGATCTTTATCGAAAACCTTTTCGATAAGGTATTTTTCACGCAATTCTTCTGTACCGTACTTTTTGCTGTCATCTGGATGATTAGCGTATCTTATATCTAATTTCATATCAAAAAAACCTCACAAACTACTTAACTTTTTATAAAGAAAATCCACTGCATAAGGAATATCCTCGCCCGTAGTGCCTTCAAGCACCAGTTTTGCAGACGGATTAGAGGAAGCGATAAGGGATAAAATTTTATCGTAATCGAAAATTCCTTTTCCCACACCGCACTGACGAAGTTTTCCGTCCTCTATAATGCAGTCCTTTATGTGAAAAACACGAATTTTATCGCCGAACGTCTTTAAACCGTGTTTTAAAATCTCATATCTATCGTCGATAAGCGATATATCCAAATAATTATATAAGTCGAAAATTATGCCTATATTGTCCGCGCCTATCTTTTTAGCGGCAAAATCAAGCCTGTCTACGTCGTACAAAACGTGTCCGTAAGCGCCTTCCATACCGATATAAGCGCCGTACTTTTGCGCCGTTTTAGATAAGCGCGAAAAGACTTCCACAACCCTACTAAGCGCCTTATCTGTGCGGTTTTCGGGATTATAGGTCCACTTATCGTCGTTATAAGAACCTGATTCCGAGCCAACGATATCGCAACCGAAATATTTTGAAAGCCTAAGATAATCTTCAAAAACGGCGATACCGTTATCGACTTTTTCCTTTACCGAATGGACGGGATTAAAGTAAGCGCCTATAAGGGCAACTTTTTTATTTTCACGTTTAAAAACATCGGAAAACTTTTCGGCGCGCTCTTTGGTAACCGAACCTTGCCGATACTCTACGTCGTCTAAGCACTTGTACGCGACAAGTTGCACACCGCTTAAATTATAGTCGTTAAGACGGCTGACAATGTTTTCTTCGCCCAAAACCTTTAAATCATGCGCCCTTATATACAATTCCATTTTTTACTATCTTTGAACGCGGCCGGATGCGTCGCCGTTCATTAAAGTTTCGACTTCGCTTTCCGAAACCAAGTTGAAGTCGCCCGGGATAGTGTGTTTAAGCGCACTTGCCGCAACGGCGAATTCTAAAGCCTTTTTGAAGTCGCCGTACTTTAACATACCGTGAATAAAACCGCCGGAGAAACTGTCGCCGCCGCCTACACGGTCGACGATACGGACTTCATACTTTTTGGAACGGTAAAATTCCTTTCCGTCGTAGGCTAAAGCCGACCAACCGTTGTCGCTTGCCGAATAAGATTCCCTTAAACTTGTGGCGATATACTTAAAGCCGAACTTTTTACGCATTTTTTCAAAGATATCTTTGTAACCTTCAAGTTGTAAATCTCCGCTTAAAACGTCGGTTTTCCCCGGTTTAAAACCTAAGCACTTTTCGGCGTCTTCTTCGTTACCGATACAAACGTCTACGTACTGCATAAGGTTGGTCATGCAAGCCTGCGCTTCGTCGGGCGTCCATAATTTTTTGCGGTAGTTTAAGTCGCAAGAAACGGTTACGCCATGTTTTTTTGCGGCGATTAAAGCGGCTTCGGTAAGTTTTTGCGCTTCTTTGCCAAGCGCCGGCGTGATACCCGTAAAGTGGAACCAAGTAGCGCCTTCGAAAATTTTATCGAAATCGAATTCTTCCGCAGCGGCTTCCGCTATAGCGCTGTTAGCCCTGTCGTAAATAACTTTGGAAGGACGCATCGAAGCGCCGGTTTCCAAAAAGTAAATACCTACGCGGTTTCCTCCGCGAACGATATAATCGGTGTTTACGCCCATTTGACGTAAACTGTTAACCGCGCATTGACCTATTTCGTGTTTGGGTAATTTGGTAACAAAATAGGATTCTTCGCCGTAGTTTGCCAAAGAAACCGCCACATTGGCTTCACCGCCGCCGTAAACAACGTCAAAATTGTCGCTTTGAACAAATCTTTTATATCCGTTTGTGGAAAGGCGAAGCATTATTTCGCCCATTGTAACTATTTTTGCCA
>CALZDP010000022.1 GCA_945638575.1 uncultured Clostridia bacterium
AAGTTGTAATCATCTTTTGCGAGAGCAAAAGTGTAAAGCGTAATTGAGTAAAAAGTTAAAGCCAAGCGGAGCAAGTCCTCTCATCCGCAGCACTAATAACATAAGTTGAACCGATAAGGTTTTGTTTAGGTTATTTTTTTGTATTAAAAAAGCCGAATTACTTAATTAAAAGTAGTTCGGCTTTATTTATAATTTAAAACATATTTATTATTTTTTATATTGCTCTGATTATATAGAACAAAAAATTTATTCTTCTTTAATTATACTATCGCTATTGAGAAGCGCTTGTATTTGTTGAAAAATGTCGTAAACTAATAGGGTAAATACAAATAACCTTGGGATAGAGTTGGTGATATGTATTGCTTACAATGTTTATAATACAAACTTTAAAATTGGTTAAAAGTTGTATAAGCGTGTCATAAACGTAATATGCAATAATAAAACTATTAGCGTGCAAAATATATAAAAACTATTGTGGAAAATTAAAACAGCCCGTTTATCAAATGAACAGGCTGTTTTTTCTTTGTATTTGTCGAAAAGTGGCGATAATGGGCTTATAGCCTTACTTTTGTAAATTTTATTTATTCCGATAGTAATTTCGGCGGATAAATTGCAAATATGCTAAAATGTGCAGATAATCGACCTATAGAGGGAGTTTTTCGCAGATTTTAGCGAAGATTTAACAAAAATCGAATTATAAAGCCAATTTATCTTTAAGTGAGGGCATAGATTTAATAAGCGGAAGGATTATAAAAAGCAAGGCGTAGTTTATAAGGCTGTTAAAACACTGTCCTTTAAAGAACAAACGATAGGCTAAATAGACAAAAAAGCCTGTGTTTTTTCCTCCGACGGCGGTTTCGACATAACTTAAAAATGCATCGCTAAAGCCGATTTTGCGGTTATAAATGTAAAATCCGACGGAGTTAATACAAACGGTACAAACTATAAAGGATATTATCGAAAACGCCAAAATCTTGATAAAAACGGCGTAATTTTTACTGCTTTTTATGCCGAAGATGATTCCCGACAAAAAGGCGAAACAACCGGTAGACAGCCCCACCCAAAAATAATATAGTTGCCCCCAAGAATTCAAAAAGAAGCCTATAAGGTCGCCGACAAAGCAGGAAACAAATCCGAACACCGGACCCAAAACGATACCGTTTAAGCAGGAAACCGCTATGGAAACGGAAAACTGGATATCTGAAATTTTAATTTCCAAAATCATATTGGTGATGGTGGAAAGGGCGGTAAAAAGTGCAATAAACGCAATCTTTTTACCTGCTGATTTGGACCGTAAAAACTCGGAAAACAAAAAGTTCATAATAAAAAACCTCCAAAACTAAAGAGGTCCGTAAACAAAAAGCCCGATAAAGGCATTTAAATATGGGTAAAAACCTATACTGCAACGGACGCGGAAGGGTACCGCAAGGAAAAACCTTTTCGTTTGCAAACAACATCCCGTTTTGCAACACTTAACGCACGACTTCCTACTCTGCATACATTCATTATAAGTCTAAAAGAAGAATATGTCAAGTATAGCGAAAGGCTTTTACTGCGGTAGATTAAATTTTAAAATAATTTTATTTGAACAGTTTTTTTAAGTCGATGATTCCCGTTAATAAAAGAAAGGCAACTTCGAACGCCAACGTTAAAAGGCAGGTTACCAAAAGATTTAAAAAATCGTTGCACCTATTAAATAATATGCCGTGAACCAGATAGCCGAATACGGTGGCAAGCGCCAAAGAAAGGATATAGGAACTTGTCTTTTTAATGTAAACCTTACCGCTTTCCGTAATTTTGGAAAGTAAAACAAAATTAAGACAGCCCGTTATCAAATAACTCGAAAAATAGCCGATAATTAGTGAATATACTCCGACTTTTTCGGTTAAAAATACAACGCAAAGTATCATAACGGCAGCGCCGGAAATAAAGTTAATAAGGGTTAGTTTTTCCTTATTTAAAGAATTTAAGACGCTGTTGGAGATCATCGTCAAACTCATCGGAAGCATAGTAAAAGCGAAAACCGACAGGTATCTGCCTGCGTTTTCATTGTCGTAAACGATTCTTCCGATTTCTTTACCGCAAGCAATAAACACGGGGATTATCAAAACGGCGATAAGTATGGAATAGTCAAACGAGCGTTCGATAGCGGTGTTTAGAACCTCTTTTTGTTTGCGATAGTAACTTTCCGAAAGTTTCGGTACGATAACAAGGGCAATCGAGCCTATTATGGTCGACGGTATAAACAGTAACGGCAACGCCATGCCTGAAAGTTCGCCAAAGGCTTCCATTGCAAGGTTTTGCGCCATACCGCTTGCGATTAGTTTTTGCGGAAGAATTACCGCTACTATAGAACCTAAAAATGAAGTAAGCGTGCGCATTGCCGTTATGGGCGAAGAACTTTCTATAAGTGGTTTAAGTTTCTTTATGGGGTTGCTAAGCCCGCTTTTTATCATAAAAACGGTGGTCGAAAGGATAAATGAAAAGACGTAAGAAATAAGCACGCTTTGCGCCGCGCCCAAAGTTTTGTGCCAACCGTCGGTGGCGAATCGAATGATAATGACGCCCGAAAGGCACATCACGATTTCTTCTAAAAGTTCGATTAAAGAGTATGTAAAAAAGTTTTTGTTTCCCCAAAAATATCCTCTTATTACGGCGTAAACAGAGGTTATTACTACACCCGGCAGTATAATTAAAAGCAGGTCGTAACATCTTTCGTCGGCAAAAATAAAGGACAGTCGGTTTCTGAAAATAAAAAGTATTGCCGTAACCGGCAGGCTTAAAATAAGGCTTGAAAGTATGCCTGCCGATACTACGTCCTTTTCTCCTTTAAGGCTTCCTTGCGCTCTTTCCTTCATCATAAGCCGCGAAACGGTTATGGGGATTCCGCTTGCGGAAAGGGTTACCAAAACGCCGACGACCGACAACGTAACTTGATAAATACCGATAAGTTCCGCGCCTAAACTTCTCGATAAAAATATGCGGTATAAAAATCCTATAAATCTTTCCAGACAGGAAAACACGGTAACCAGCGCTACGGTTTTTACTACTTTTTTAATAATATCACCTCAAATAATCATAAAGTTTGCTCGTGATAAATATATTCAAAGTATGACCGACTTATTATTTGCAAGCGATATTTTATCTTCATTTATCTACATCGTAGGTAGCGAAACTTTGGCTGAAATCCAGCAAAAGGTAAACGTGCCTATCTCGCTTATCGTGTACGATAACGCTCTTACCGCGCCGCCTAAGGAAAACACTGCGTTATATATAAGAGAGTGTAAAAAGACGGCTGTTTTAACGCCGGAAAACTTTCCCCAAGGCGAGTATGCCGAAAAATTAAAGGAATTAAATCACTGCGATTTATTATACCCTTTGCAAATGGTTGCGCTTCCGGATTAAGGGTGATAGTAAATCCGATGCGGTATAAAAGTCCGCCTATAAGCCTGTTATCGACGCTTTTTTAACAAATCAATATAATTTCCGATTAGGTTTAGCAAAAGATTTACAAAATAAATTTGTATTAAATGCCGAAAAAAAACAATATAAAGGTTAAAACGTTTTGCAGTTGTGCTAAGTTATGGTACAATACGCTAAAAGATAATTTTCAGGTGAGGCATGAAATACAAAATTGCGGTTTTCGATATGGACGGCACCATATTGAATACCTTAGAAGATTTAAAAGATTCCTTAAACTACGCCTTAAAAGAGTGCGGTTTTAAAATGAGAAGTTTAGATGAAGTAAGAAACTTTGTCGGTAACGGTATACCTAAACTTATCGAAAGGGCTTTACCGTCGGACGTTGGGGAAGAAGATAGGGTTACGGTTTATAATGTGTTTACCGAACGTTATAAAGTACATTGCAAGGACAAAACCTGCGTGTACGAAGGTATAAACGAAGCCCTTGATAGTCTAAAAGCCAACGGCATGAAGGTTTGCGTGGTTTCTAATAAAGACGACTATGCGGTTAAAGAACTTTCAAATCTTTATTTCGGCAACCGTTTCGATTTATCGTTGGGAAGGCTTGACGGCGTTCCCAAAAAGCCTGCTCCCGATATGGTTTTTGCAGTATTAAAGCGCTTCGGCTTACAAAATAGCGAAGCCGTATACATAGGGGATTCCGACGTGGATAAGATGACGGCGGAAAATTCCGAACTTGATTTTATAGGCGTATCGTGGGGCTTTAAGGGGTACGATTTTCTAAAAAAAATCGGTACAAAAGTTATAGTCAATACCGCTGAAGATATGCTAAAAGAAATCCTGAAAATTTGATTTTTTATTAAATCAAACCAACTTAATAGCCTTAAAAATCCGCTTTTTTCAAAGTTTTTTGAAAATTAAGCGGATTTTTTTATGAAAAATATTTTTAAATGCTTGACAATTTTATTTTGATGTGTATAATAGTAAATAGAAAAATATGTTTTTATCACGGCAAAAATAAAAAGGATGCGCGGTATGAAAGGAGAGGTCCTTATCAGTGCTTTGGCGGATAAATCACGGCTTAGGATTTTGGCGTCTTTGACCGAAAGACCTAAGTTTGTCGAAGAACTGAGCCTTGAACTTAATATTTCCGTATCGACGGTCAGTTTTCATTTGAAAAAACTTCTGACCGCCAATCTTGTCGTTGCAAAAAAAGAGCAGTATTATCAAATATATTCCATATCAAACAAGGTTTTGTCTGACGATCTTGCAAGATTGCTAAAATCTGCGCTTCCAGATAAGGACGTTTTTGTAAACCTTGTCAAAAAGGAATGTTTTGAAAACGGCAGGGTGTTGGACTTACCCGTTCAGATAAACAAGCGAAAGGCGGTTTATAAAATTATTGCTGATGAGTTTAGCCCCTCAAAAGCCTACACAGAAGGCGAAGCCTCGCTTATAATTGCCGAAAAGTGCGAAGACTATATGACCGCCAAAAAAGAAATGTTAGATTTGGGCTATATAGAAAGAAAGAAAGGCAAAATCATAAAAGTCGGCCTATAAGCCCGTTATCGCAAGTTTTTTAAATTTTACCGTCAAATAACGTGCGAATAACGGTTTAATAAATGATAAAAATTGTTTTAAAATATAACTATTTCACGCAAGGAGGAATCGTTTGTGCAAAATAAAAACTACGTGGCAGAGAATATTAAAATTCTCGAAGGTCTTGAAGCGGTAAGGTTAAGACCGGGCATGTATATCGGGGGGACCAACATAAAAGGTTTGCACCATATTTTATGGGAAATCGTAGACAATTCCATCGACGAAGTATCCAACGGGTTCGGCGATACCGTTTTGGTCGTGCTTTATCCGGACGGAAGCGCTTCGGTTGAAGATAACGGCAGGGGAATCCCTACGGATATCCACCCCAAAGCCAAAGTCAGCGGAGTGGAAGTCGTCTTTACCCACCTGCATGCCGGCGGAAAGTTCGATAACGATAATTATAACTATTCGGGCGGACTACACGGCGTCGGCGCGTCTGTTACCAATGCGCTTTCCGAGTGGTTAAAGGTTGAAGTATTTAAAAAGACCATATATAAAATGGACTTCAAAAGTTGGGTTGACAAAAAGACGGGCAAAGTCCATGCCGGCGTTCCGTCGGGACCTTTGGAAAACACCAAAGTGCCGACAAAAAAGACGGGAACTTTTATTCGTTTTAAACCGGACCCCACAATGTTCGAGTCTGTCGAATTCAACGCCGAAGTCATTGCGCGAAGACTGAGAGAACTTGCCTTCTTAAACAAGGGGATTAAACTAAAATTCGTCGATAACCGGACTAAGACGCCGGAAGAAATGACCTTCTGTTACGAAGGCGGTATTTACGATTACGTCAAATATCTTAACGAAGGGAACAGCGTTTTGGTGGACAACCCCATTTATGCCGCCACAGAGATTGACTTAGGCGATAAAGATGACAAGATGAAGGTTGAATTTGCCATTCAGCACACAGACGGCTACAATGAAACGGTTTTGTCTTTCGTAAACAACATTCCTACGCCTGAAGGCGGTAAGCACGAGGAAGGTTTTAAGTCCGGTTTGACCAAGGCATTAAACGAATACGCGCGCGCACACGGTCAATTAAAGGATAAAGACGAAAACTTTTTGGGCGAAGACTTCCGCAAAGGCATGACTGCGATAATTTCAATCAAAATGAAAAACGCGCAGTTTGAAGGGCAAACAAAGGCAAAACTCGGCAATCCCGAAGTTAAAAATGCCATGGACGGCGTAACTTACGCAGAACTTGGCAAAATAATGAAAAACAAAAAGCAATTTTCGGACTTTGATAAAATTATCCAAAAGGCGATAGAAGAAGCCAAAGTCAGAAAGGCGATAAAGCACGCTAAGGACATTGCAAGGGCAAAAACTTCCGCCGACCGCACAAAACTTGTCGGTAAACTTGCAGACTGTTCCTCCCGCAAGGCTGCCTTGAACGAAGTTTTTATCGTAGAAGGGGATTCCGCAGGCGGAAGCGCCAAGCAGGGCAGGGACAGGCAGTATCAAGCCATTTTGCCTTTACGCGGTAAGCCGTTAAACGCCGAAAAAAAGCGTATCGAAAAGATTTTGGAAAACGAAGAAATCCGCACGATAATAAGCGCGCTTGGCACCGGCATAGGCGACGATTTTAAGATGAAGGATTTGAATTACGATAAAGTAATTATCTTATCCGACGCCGACCAAGACGGCGCGCATATCCGCGCGATACTTCTCACGTTCTTCTACCGTTACATGAAACCGCTTATACAGGAAGGACACGTTTACATAGGAATGCCGCCACTATATAAGATTTTCAAAAAGGACGTTGTGGAATACGCTTACGACGATAAGGAATTAAAAAAGAAAATCGAAATCGTCGGCAGAGGGTATTCGCTGCAACGTTACAAAGGTCTTGGCGAAATGAATCCGCAACAACTGTGGGAAACCACAATGAACCCCAAAACGCGTATGCTGATGCGCGTAACCTTAGACGATATCGCGGAAGCCGAAAGGCTTATCCCCATACTTATGGGAAGCGAATCCGACGGCAGAAAGGCTTATATTCAGACCTATGCGGACTTTAACAAAGAAGACAACTTCGAAGTGCGTAAAGAAAGTTAAAAGTGGGGCTATAGGTCGGTTATTAACGTTTTTTTGTTAAAAATAATAATAAAACTTTTCATTAAAACGCTATTTAGATACTTAAACCGTTCAACTAAAAAACCGATTTATTCCACAATTTTGAGGTGAAAAATGGAAATTACAACGAACGAAAAAAATATAATAAACAACGCCTTTGAGGACGTGTTGCACGATTCGATGATACCTTACGCCGAATATGTAATTTTGGATAGGGCAATTCCTCGTGTAGAGGACGGGCTAAAACCTGTTCAAAGAAGAATTATATATTCTATGTACGAAAACGGAATCTTCCCAGACAAAGGTTATAAAAAAAGCGCGAGGGTCGTAGGTGAAGTTTTAGGTAAATACCACCCCCACGGCGATACTTCCGTATACGACGCCATGGTAAGACTTGCCCAGCCTTATAATATGAGAATGACCCTTGTAAACGGACAAGGCAACTTCGGCTCGGTAGACGGCGACCCTGCGGCAGCAATGCGTTATACCGAAGTCAAAATGCAGCCGTTGGCGTTGGAACTTGTAAAGGATATCGAAAAAGATACCGTTAAATGGAATCTTAACTTCGACGATTCCTTAAAAGAACCGGACGTTTTACCCGGACATTATCCCAACCTTTTGGTAAACGGCGCAACGGGTATAGCGGTAGGTCTTGCGACAAACATTCCTCCGCACAACCTCGGCGAAGTTATAGACGGCGCTTGCGCATATATCGAAAACCCGAAGATTACTCTTGACGAAATTATGAAAACCGTACAAGGACCGGACTTTCCGACCGGCGGTTTCGTTATTGCCGGTGAAGAGTTAAAAAAGGCGTACGCAACAGGCAAGGGTAAAATTATGATGCGCGCGAAACTTCATATCGAAGAAAACGACAAAGGTCAAAAAACCATCGTTATAACCGAAATCCCTTACACCGTTAACAAAGCGGATATGCTTAGAAAGATTGACGAGATGTGTTCCGACGGCGACGATAAACGCAAAAAGCAAGTGCTTGCCGATAACATTTTATCGGTTGCGGACGAATCCGACCGTAACGGTATGCGCGCCGTCATAAGGTTAAAAAAGGAAGCCAACGTCGAAAAGACTTTAGAGGCTTTGTATAAATATTCAGATTTGCAACTTTCTTTCGGCATAAACATGGTAGTTATCGCAGACGGCAAACCACAGCAGTTGGGGCTGCTTGATATCTACCGTTACTACACGGAATTCCAACGCAATGTAATTTTACGCAAAACCAAATACGATTTGGATAAGGCAAAGGAACGCGCCCATATTTTAGAAGGCTTAATTATTGCCGTTACCAATATCGATGAAGTAATAAGGATAATTAAAACGTCGCAAGACACTGCGACCGCCCGTTTAAATTTAAGAAAAGCCTTTTCGCTTACCGAAAAGCAGGCGAACGCCATACTCGATTTGCGTTTGGCAAGGCTTACCAAACTCGAAGTCAACAACCTGAAAGCGGAACTTAAAAATTTAAAGGAACTTATAAAGGAATACGAAGCCATTATCGCAAGTAAGAAAAAACAGTTTGACGTAGTCGTAAAAGAACTTTTGGAAGTTAAAAGAAAATACGGCGACGACAGACGTACCGTAATCGTCGATTCGGCAGACAAGATAGTGGTTAAAAAGAGCGAGGACAAGCCGGTAGTCGAAACTTATTATTTAGCGGCGAATAGTTTGGGAAATCTTAAAAAGGTTAAACCTTCGCAGTTTAAAAGACTGTCCGAAAACTTGAAACCCACCCCGCGCGACGAAGTTAAGATTTACTGCAAGGCAACGACCGAAGAACAGGTTTACGCATTTACCAACCTCGGCAACTGTTTCAAAATCGACATCGAGGTAATGCCGGAATCCAAAGGAAGTTTAAGCGGAGGAATGAAACTTGAAGATTTATTCCATCAAGCAAAGTCGGAAGAAAAGCCGATAGGTCTGTTTGCCGTTAAGGGTATCGAGGTCCCTGAAGGAAGATTGATTTTCGTTACCAAAGAGGGCAACGTAAAGATTACCCCGTGGCAGGAATACACCGTACTCAAAGGTTACTATCAGGCAATGAAACTTAAAGAGGGCGATGAAATCATTACCGTCGAACAGGAAAAACAAGGCGAAACCCTTTTATTCGTAACTAAAAAAGGAATGACGCTTAACATGGAAGGCGAGGTTCCCGAACAAGGCAGAGTCGCAGGCGGTGTAAAGGGTATCGGCTTATACGAGGGCGATGAAGTTATTTACGCCGCACAGATAGGCGAAAATGCGAAAGTTGCGGTCGGCGCTTCCAACGGTATGTTCAAAATAGTCGATTGCAATACCATAAAGAAACTTGCAAGGACAAGAAAAGGCGTAATGATTATGGACCTTGGCAACGCTAAGTTCGGCGAAATTATTTTGAACGCCAAAGTAGTAGACGAAAGATTTAAAGGGGTTTACGTTTTAGATAGGCTGTCGCAGGAATTCTATTCCGGTAAAGAAGATATTCAAAACGACAGCAGAGAGTCAAAAGGCAAACTTCTTAAAAACGTAGGTAACTGCCAACCCGATAAGATAATATTCTTTTAATTGACAAATTAAAATAAAACCAAAAACAGGCAAAAGTTGACCTATAGGTCGGTTTTCGTCTGTTTTTGATATATTGTAACATTTAGCCGAAACTTGACTTTCGGTTGTAGTCAAACTTTTTAGGGTGATAATATTTAATCTAATTACGGCAAAGTATACGGCAAAGCAAGAGTGTGCGGATAAATTAAAATCAGCATAGGCTGCTTTATAAAAAATGTAAAAGTCTGTCTATAGGTCGATTATCGAGCATTTTTGCAAAACTAAGTTATAAAAATCGAGTCCTTTAAAGATAAAATTATTCGCTAAATAAAAAACAGTTTGATTTTTGTTGACGGTCTCCTTACAAAAGTATATAATAATAACAAATAATTACGAAAAAAAGCGGTGATAACATGCAATTTAAAATTTCACTTGCAGGTGATTTAGGGAGCGGAAAAAGCACAGTTGCGCATATTCTGAAAGAAACCATGTTTGCAGAAATTATCTCTGCAGGCGGTATTTATCGCGAACTTGCCGCAAAGTTAAACCTTACCGTAGAACAGTTTAATATCAACAACGAAAAGGACCGTCAGTACGACACCATGGTTGATACCATGCTTAAGTCTTACGACGAAAAGGACGGTAATTATATTTTCGATTCCCGTCTTGCTTTCCATTTCGTTCCGTCCGCCGTCAGTTTTTATTTAAAAGCGGACAGAGAAGTTGCCGCGCACAGGGTGTTTGACGCTAACAGGGTGGACGAACATTTCGGCACGATAGAAGAAACCGAAAAAAGCCTTGATTCAAGAAGAGCAAGCGAAAGGCGCCGTTACCTTGATTATTACGGGGTTGACATTATGGATATGAATAATTACGACTTTGTCGTCGATACCACGTCCGTACCGCCCGAAACGGTTGCAAAAACAATTATAAGCCTTTGGAAAAGTAAGGCTTAAAACTAAACGGATAAATTAAAAAAGCAGGGCTATAAGCCTGTTATTACAGTTTTTTATAAATTTTCAGAGGTGAATTTATGCATTGGGCAGAAAAACTTGCGGAAGACATCATCGCAAGAAATCCTAATAAAGAAGAATACGTTTGCGCTGCGGGTATCAGTCCTTCGGGCTCCGTTCATATTGGCAATTTCAGAGATATTGCCACCAGTTTTTACGTCGTACAGGCGTTAAAAAAGAAGGGTAAAAAAGCCCGTCTGCTGTTTTCATGGGATGAATTCGACAGACTTAGAAAGGTCCCCGGCAACATCGCCAAAATCGCGGAAGATTTCGGTAAATACATCGGTATGCCTTATGCCTACATTCCCGATCCCCACGGTGAAAAATCTTCTTATGCCGAGTATAACGAAAAGGAATTCGAAACTTCTTTGGAAGAACTCGATATACACCCCGATTATCGCTATCAGGCAAAGGAATACACTTCGGGCAGATACGTCGAAGGCATAATTTACGCCGTTAAAAAGAGATTTGAAATCTACGACATTTTAATGAAGTACAAAACGCAAGACGCCGACGAAGGGGAAAGGGAAAAGTATTACCCCTTAAACGTATATTGCGATAAATGTCACACCGATTTTACCGAGGTTATCTCATCGTCTGAGGACGGAGAAGAAATCACTTTCCGTTGCAAAAAATGCGGTGAAGAAAAGACGGTTAAAATTCGCGACTACCACTATATAAAACTTGTTTGGAAGGTTGACTGGCCCATGCGTTGGGGCGTTGAAGGGGTTGACTTTGAACCGGGCGGAATAGACCATGCTTCGGCAAGCGGTTCTTACGTCGTTGCGTGCGACGTTGCTCAAAACGTTTTCGGAATAACTCCTCCGCTTTTCCACGGTTACGGTTGGCTGTCCATCGCAGGGCTTGGCGATATGCACTCATCGACGGGTAACAACATTACCCCTGCCGAAGTCTTAAAGGTTTACGAACCTGATATGATTCGTTGGCTGTTTGCAAAGTATGAACCTAAAGCCCCCTTTAGTTTTAACTTTGACGACACGATAATCAGGCATTACAGTGAATTCGATAAAGGGGTTGAAGCCTATAAGAACGGCGAAGCGGACGAATTTTACGATTCCGTTTTCGATATGTGTTTGATTCACGGCAAAAACACCCGTTCCAAAGTTCCTTTCGGCGTTTTGGCAAGCGTTGCGCCCATCGTTGACTTTAAGCCCGAACCGGTCAGAGAACTTCTCGGCAAAATCGACGTGGAATTTACGAAAGAGGACGAGGAAAGACTTTTAAGGGTTAAAAATTGGATAACCGTTCACCAGCCCTCTAAAATGTATAAACTTTTGACCGAAAAGAACGTTACTTACTATAACGAACTTGACGATACAAAAAAGGAAGCGGTCAAAAAGTTGCACGATTATATTGCTTCGCAAGACAGCCTTAAAGAAAAGGATATTCAGCAGTTTATCTATTCGGTTATCAACAATCCGGAACTAAGCAAAAAGGAAAATATGGCTATCCAACAGCAATATTTTAAAGCCTTTTATAACCTTCTTATCGGTCAGGACGCAGGCCCGAGGCTTTATCTTTTCCTTGCGGCAGCGGACAAAAAAGATTATCTTTTCCTTTTGGATTTCTAATCGAATAAAAAGACAAAAATAACTAAAAAGTCGCTCTATAGGTCGATTATCTCGATATATAGGCGGCTTTTTTCTTATGCTTAAAAATAAACGGTAATAATTTTCGGCGACAAAAAAATTTTTTATTATACAAAAACAGTTATAATTTACTAACTAAAATCATTTTATAATATACGCACGATGGAAGTATATATCGAGTACGTAATATTAGACAACCTAATTATGGACTATCTGCTGTTAAAAGAAAGCGCAAAATTACTGAAAATCAAGTTTAAACGGTACAGGTTGATAATCGGCGCTATTGTCGGCGTAATAGGCGCGGTGGTGTTTCCGCTTTTAAAAATCCGCGCGGAATTTCTGTTTTTGTTAAAAATAATGCTTGGCGCGTTTATTACCTTTATTTCGGTAGATCACACAAAGTTCAGCGATTATCTAAAATATTTTAATGTGTTTTTGCTTATGACTTTCGTGCTGGGCGGTGGAGTAATCGGGGTATTTTATCTTTTGGGTATAGACCTTAAATCTTACCAAAGTTACGGCTTGCCCATAGGTGTTACCGCGCTATTCGGCTATCTTTTGGTAATCGGCGTAAAAAAATGTCTGAAAAGCGCAGTAAACGGACTTATGACCGACAGATACCGTTACAAGTGCATTTTAAAATGCGGAAACGTTACGCTTAAAACGGTCGGATATTTTGACAGCGGAAATCTTTTAATGGACCAAAAAACCGGCCTGCCCGTTGCACTATGCAAAAAAAAGGTGATAGACAAAATGGTTAAAAAGGGCGCTGAATTTCCGCCCGTAAGGGAAATGGATTATTCTACCGTATCCTCATACGGAAAATTAAAACTGTATACGCCCGACTGTATTCTTATCGAAGATAAAAACGGTAATATAAGGCGTAATTGTTTATTGGGCGAAGCCGAGGACACCGCATTTTCGGAAGACCTTTTAATCGGCGCTTATATTTTATAAAAGCAGCTCTATAAGCCCGTTATCGACTATTTTTGGGAGAATTATATGGAAAACCTGTTGTTAAAATTAAAGCAATTTATCGCTAAACTTTTCAAAAAAAATCAAGTACATTATCTTTCGCAGGGGGACGCCTTGCCTAAGCCGTTAACCAATGCCGAAGAACAGGTTATGCTTATGCGTTTATGCGACGGCGACGAAGAAGCAAAGCGCGCGCTTATCGAGCACAACCTGCGATTAGTGGTGTACATAGCAAGGAAATTCGATAACACGGGTATAGACCTTGACGACTTGATATCTATAGGCACGATAGGTCTAATTAAGGCGATAAATTCATTTAACCTTGATAAAAAAATCAAACTTGCAACCTTTGCTTCACGTTGCATCGAAAATGAAATTTTGATGTATTTAAGAAGAATTTCCAAAAGTCGCGGAGAAGTTTCCTTTGACGAGCCATTAAACGTGGATTTTGAAGGAAACGAACTTTTGCTTTCCGACGTTTTAGGCACCGATACCGACGGCGTAACCAAACAAATAGAATCCACTTGCGAAAGGCAGATTTTACAGGAAGCCTTGCAAAAACTTAACAAGCGCGAAAAGGAAATAATGGTTTTACGGTTTGGATTAAAAGGGGATAAAGAACTTACCCAAAAAGAGGTCGCAGATTTACTCGGGATATCGCAAAGTTACATATCAAGATTAGAAAAGAAAATAGTCGTAAAGTTGCGCAAAGAAATCGACAAGGCAGAGTCCGAATAGACAAAAGATATAAAAAGTGCGCCTATAAGTCGATTATTGCAAATGTTACACAAAGAATTGCCGTAAATACAGGCAATTTTTTTTGTCAAAAATTGCGCTTTGATAATGCTTAGGTAAAGCAAAAGAGATTAAAAATTTAATTTGCTATTGACAAAAATATATAATAATGATAAAATAAAAAAGCGAAAAATTATTGTGATAACGTAAGGCGAAAAAACTTGCTTTACGGAGGGGAATATGGAAGGCTTAAGAGAGGCGCTTAACGGGTGCATTTACGTTGACTATGCGTTAAGGATTTTCCTTGCGTTGATACTTGGCTTTTGTATCGGTTTTGAAAGAAAGTCAAGATCCAAAGAAGCGGGGATAAGAACGCATACTTTAGTTGCCGTGGGAGCGGCGCTGTTTACCGTAGTATCAAAGTACGGCTTCGGCGACGTAAACGCAGACGGGGCAAGGGTAGCGGCGCAGATAGTTGCCGGCATAGGTTTTTTAGGCGCAGGCATGATAATGCACCAAAAACAGGTAATACACGGTTTAACCACCGCTGCAGGTATTTGGGCTACGGCAGGCGTAGGCATGGCGGCAGGCGCCGGCATGTGGGAAACCGCAATTATTACCACCGTCTTGATTATCGGAGTACAGTTGTTGCTTCACACAAACGTCAAATTCTTTATGATGAAGCGGTTTTTTAGTTACAAAATCAACTTCTGCGAAACGGAAGGGGCGCAGGAAAAGTTACGCAAACTTTTCGGCGTGGAAAAATTTGCAATGTTAAAAACGGAAAAGAAGGAAAACGCTTTGATTTCGGTCGTAACGGTAAAGACGGAAAAGTACGTAACCGAAGCGGATTTAACAAAAATTCTTACCGAAAACGACTTTATAATTTCGGTTGAAAGTTTTACTTCGGATACGGAGTAATTTTTTGCGATAACGGACTTATAGCCTAACTTTTGTGCTGAAAATCGGCATAATTAAAACTAAAAAATCGGTGTAATGATGATAAAAACGGTAATAAAGGGCGACATTGTATTTCAAAAGGAACCGACAAAGTTTGTAACGATTAAGTCGGGATATATAACGATAGAAAACGGAAAGATAGCGTCGGTTTCGGACGCTTTAAAGGTTGACGGCGATTACGAGTTTTTGGACTTTGACGGAAAGTTGGTTGTTCCGGGGCTTGTCGATACCCATTTGCACGCTCCCCAAAACGCATTCAGGGGGACGGACATGGACCTTGAACTTATCGACTGGCTTAATAAAAGCCCGTTTTCGGAAGAAGCAAAGTATTCAGGCGCGGAATACGCCGAAAAGGCTTACGGTATATTTACAGAAGGCTTAAAAAACAGCGCGACTACGCGCGCTTGCATTTTTGCAACCATACATAAAGACGCTACCGTTCTAATAATGAATATGTTGGAAGACAGCGGTCTTGTAACCTATGTCGGCAAGGTAAACATGGACAGGAATTCACCCGACGCGCTTACCGAAAAGTCCGCCGATAGGTCGATTATCGATACGGTTTCCGTTATCGAGGCCACTAAAAATCTGAAAAACACAAAGCCGATTATAACTCCGCGCTTTACCCCGTCGTGCTCGGACGAACTAATGAAAAAACTCGGTATTTTACGGCAGAAATACGGGCTTCCCGTTCAGTCCCACCTATCCGAAAATTTAGGGGAAATCGAACTTGTCAAGTTCCTTCATCCCGAGGTTGATTTTTACGCACAAACCTACGATAATAACGGGCTTTTCGGAAAATCACTAAACGGCGAGTCCTTTAAAACGGTTATGGCGCACTGCGTTTGGTCGGGGGACGGTGAGCGTAAACTTATCAAAGACAACGGCGTATACATCGCCCATTCGCCCATATCTAATCTCAACTTGTCGTCGGGCATAGCACCCGTAAGGCGGTTTTTGAACGAAGGCTTAAAGGTAACCCTTGCTACCGACGTTGCTGGGGGACATACCAAATCGATGTTCAGCGTAATGGTTTCCTGCGTGCAAGTGTCTAAAATGTATTGGCGTTTGGTCGACCAAACCCTGCCCCCGATAACCTTTGCGGAAGCCTTTTACATGGCGACTGCAGCAGGCGGAGAATTTTTCGGTAAGGTCGGGCGTTTTGAAAGCGGTTACGACGCGGATATTTTGGTTTTGGACGACGGCGTTATTCCTTCCTGCACGACTTTGTCGCCGGATAACCGCCTTGAAAGGTACGCCTATTTAAACGGCGATTTGCGTAGCGGCGGAATATGCGCCAAATTCGTTAAAGGCAAGCGGATTTTTTAGAAACAAGCGGATTTTTCGGAAAATTATTCCAATGCGCAATATCACGATGCAAAACCGAAACGCCAACTAAAATAGGGCAAAAAGCGCACAGTTTTCAAAAAAAGCGAAATCAGATTCATATTTTTTATCCTAAAATCGCCTTTTCCGACAGGAATTCGCACCAAAATTTCGGACAAAAAATTCCTGATTTTGCCAAACTTAGGCAAATAAAAGGGTAATGCGGCAATTTTCACAAAAAAAATTAAAATAATTTTCGCATTATCCTTGAATTTATATTTTTTTTATGATAGAATAAAAACCGCAGAAAAACTTTTGCGTGCGAAAATTCGATATTGACGGCAAAAAGTATGCTCCAAGGTATACCGCCGCCGACGTCAAATTTGCGCGTAAAAGTAAGGCGGAAATAACTCGGTACGGGTGTAACAATTCGGTACGGTTATAAAGACCGCCTAAATCGGCAAGGAGCATTACATGTACACGAATTTTTTACTGAACTCTTTAAAGTCCGTAGACATAACCTTCTTCTTAGTATGTCTCGGCATTATCGTGCTGATTATTGCAATTTACTTTCTCATACCGGTATTTCGTAAATCCCAGTATGAAGAAAGACGTGAAAGTTTAAGACAACGCGAGGCTGCGTTTAAAAAAGGCCGTGTCGGGGCATCCGATACGACCGTGGTTGCCGACGAAACGGCGACCGACGAAGTCGCGCTAAACCAACCGACTTCGGAAGAAACAAAGCCGACGGAAAATTAAGCTATGAAAAGAAGCAAGATTTTCCCTGCGATACTTTACTTTGTTTTCACTTTCTTGGTCGGTATTTTTATTGCGGTTTTTTTGCCTGCGATTTACCTTTACAGCGGACTGTTGCTTGATACGATGTCCGACGGGCTGTATTCGGGCAATTACGAAGAAGCGATAAAAGTCGTCGGCGGATATTACGACAAAGAACCTGTGTATCTAAGGGAATTTGAAAAGGGCGGCGGTTTCGTGCTTTTTGAAACGGCAACGCTGTCGAGTCAAGACGCGGGGGCTGGCGACGAGGAACAAAAAAGCATTTTGCAAAAGTCTCACGTCGGTTTTTTGTTCGGCGTAAAGGATGAGTATCAAACCGATAAGGCTTCGGACAACAAAACCAATGTTTTGGTTACGGTAAACGGCGAAGATAAATCTTACCCGATTTTGGATGCGGACACTGACGGCGACGGCAATCCGGACGGCATACTGACCTACATCGAAAAGGGCTTGGTCCTTTTGGAACTAACCCAAAAAGAGTTTTCCCAAATGGAAGGTTTAAAGTTTGTCGACTGCGACGGTAACGTAAAGTATGAATTCACGTTTGACGCCCCTATTAGTTACGACACACCCTTTTTTAACGACCTAAACGACATAATCGCAGGTTTTAACGCGGCGGAAGAAGACAGCGTTTTGGTTGAAAAGGAAAAGATTTTTTTATCGGCGAACGAAAACAACAAAAAGTATTCCTACGAAACGGCTGAAAAAGCCGCGGATAAAAAGTCCACAAGGACCGTTATTATATATTTTGTCGTAGTGTACGTTTTGGCGGATTTTCTGTTCACGCATTTCATTATTAAATTTATAAAGTTCCTTTTATTCAAAGTTTTCAAAATCAAGCCCAAGGAAAAGCCGATGAAGGTCCACAACGAATCTTTCGGCAACGACTATTATTGTGCGGTAACTTTAAAAGCCGACAATAAGGATACGGGCTTCGACCAAACGATTACCGTAAGTTACCGTAAGGACGTTTTTGAAGCGTTTGACGAAGTTAAAGACGAGGCTTATAAGCCTTCGGCAGAGGACGGTATAAAAACCGACGGCGATGACGGCGCTTTGGTGTTTGTTTTGACGCCGGAAGAAAACTACGAAAAATATTTAAGGGTAAAGGCCGGCACGTACGGCAATTTACAGACGGAAGTTCCCGACGGCTATCAAGTGGAAGGTTTGCCCGAAACGTTGATTGTCGACGGATACAAAAAAACCATAACAGTGAAAATTGTAAGGCGAGAGGATTAAACGCTTATGAAAATAACAATTCAGGATTTAACCAAAAAATTCCCATCAAGGAATAAGAAAGGCAAGGAAGTAGTTGCGGTTGACAATATGAATATCGAAATTCCTTCCGGAAAATTAGTAGGGTTACTCGGTCCTTCGGGATGCGGTAAATCTACCAGTTTGTTTATGCTTTCCGGTCTGGAAGCGCCTACATCGGGCAAAATCTTCTTTGACAACCAAGACGTAACTACGTTGGCGGCAGAAAGAAGGGGAGTAGGTTTGGTTTTCCAAAACTATGCGCTTTATCCGCACATGACGGTTGAGCAGAACATTATGTTCCCTCTTACCAACATGAGGCTTCCCAAACAGGAAGCCAAGCAAAGGGCGTTAGAGGCGGCGCAACTTGTTCAAATCGAAGATTTGCTTGCAAGAAAGCCAAGCGAACTTTCCGGCGGACAACAGCAACGTGTTGCAATCGCGCGTGCTTTGGTAAAGATGCCCAACGTTTTACTTTTGGACGAGCCGTTAAGTAACTTAGACGCAAGGTTAAGACTGCAAACCCGTGAAGAAATCAAGCGTATCCAACGTGAAACGGGTATCACCACGGTATTCGTTACCCACGACCAGGAAGAAGCAATGAGTATTTGCGACATCATGGTTGTTATGAAGTTGGGCGTTGTACAGCAGATAGGCGATCCGCAAGGAATATACGACGATCCTATAAATATGTTCGTTGCAAACTTCTTGGGAACTCCGCCCATCAATATATTCAAAGGCGAGATCAAATGCGGAAAGGTTTACATCGGCAACGAAGCCATTATGGATAAGAACGTTCCCGACCAAAAGATTTACGTCGGTATTCGCCCGGAAGGCTTTATCTATAATCCGAACGGCGTTTTGACCTTGAACCTTGACCATGTCGAAGTCATGGGCAGAGATAAAACCATAGTTTCCGTGCACGCAGCGTCCGAAAAGCCTTTCATAAGGTCGATAATAGATTCAGACGTAGCGATTGACAAAGACGCAACTACGCTTTCCTTTAACGTAAAACCCAATAAGGTGTTCTTATTCAACGCCGAAACAGAGGAGAGGATAAGATAATGGCAAATCCCGAAAAGAACTTTTTTGCTAAATTCGGCGAAAAATGTAAAGACCTTTGGGGTAAGTTCATAGGGCTTTTCAAAAAGTCCGAGGCTAAAGCGCAAGCGGCGGCGGAAGGCGAAGCCTGTACCGAACAATGCGGAATGATTGGTACAGAACTTACCAAAAGAGAAAAATTTTCAAGGTTTTTGAAGGCAGAGCAAGGTTGGCTTTTCGTATTGCCTGCAATAATATTGCTTTGCATATTTACCTTCTACCCGATAATAAACGCATTTATAAGGGCTTTCCAGCAAAACTACAATGCGCTTACGGGTAATTACAACGGTTGGGGCTTTGAAAATTTTATAAGGGTACTTAAAGGGGATACCGGTACCGGCGGTGCAAAATTCGTGCAGTGCCTCGTTAACACCGTGATATTCACCTTTATATCGGTACCTCTTTCCACACTTTTGGCACTGCTTATATCGGTTGCATTAAACTCTATAAAAGCCTTGCAAAGGGCATATCAAACCATACTGTTTTTACCTTATTTGACAAACTCCTTGGCAATGGGTGCGGTATTTGCAACCTTCTTCACTATCGTCGGTACAAAAAACCATACCGATACGATAGGTATTGTCAACATGATATTCTTCCCCAATAACCCTATCGACTGGATGCAGGGCGGTACCGGTTATACATGGAACTTGGGTGCTGTTAAAATTCCTTGGACAAAGTACGTCGTCGTAATCGTTTACGAAATTTGGTCGGGCTTGCCTTTCAAGATTTTGATACTGTTTAGTTCCCTTCAAAGCGTTAACAAACAGTATTACGACGCTGCTAAGATCGACGGCGCTTCAAAGTCAACCACACTTTGGAAAATAACAACCCCTCTTATTATGCCGATGATCTCTTACTTAATTATCACCGGTATCATGGGCGGTATGAAGCAGTACACCGCAATCGTAGGTTTGTTCGGCGAACAAATGGGCCGCGATTACGATATGGGTACTATGGTCGGCTACATCTACAGTTACGTAAGCAACGGTCAAATGGGTTACGCCTTTGCAGGTTCCTTACTGTTGTTTGCGATAATTATGGTAATAACCGTTATTAACTTGCGCGTCAGCAAGAAACGCGTAACTTTCTAAGGGAGGGTATTATGGCTGAATTATCTACAAGTTTAACTAAAGATATCCCTGAAACCGACTTTAACGTAGAAAGGGAACGCAAAAAACAAAAAATCGGCAAAATCGTTAAAAACGTACTTGTATACTTCTTTTTAACCCTTTGTGCGGTTTTAGCCTTTTTGCCCTTCTATTGGATGGTCGTATCGAGTTTGATTACGGAACCGCAGTACCGTTCGCCGGTACCCACTCTGTTCCCCGATACCTTTCTTTGGAAGAACTACGAACTTATTTTAACCCAAACAAGTACTTCCGGCGCTTCATTCAGTCAAGTGCTTGTTAACACTTTGGTTGTAGGCGGTGTATCTACAATCCTCGGCGTAGTAGTAACCATTATAACGGCTTACGCTTTGGCAAGGATGAACTTCCACGGTAAAAATCTTCTGTTCACGATAATGCTTGCAACGATGATGATACCGGGCGAACTTTACACCTTGACTAACTACTTAACCGTTTCCGACCTTGGTTGGAAGGACACTTACACGGTATTGATACTTCCTTTCTTAGTAAGCGTTTACTACATTTACCTATTAAGAAACAACTTTATGCAAATTCCCAATTCCCTTTATCAAGCCGCCAAAGTTGACGGGCTTTCGGATATGGGCTATCTTGTTAAAGTAATGGTTCCTTTAACTGCGCCTACCTTAGTATCGATAACATTACTTAAGTTTATCGGTACATGGAACTCTTACATTTGGCCGAGACTAGTTAATAAGTCAAGTTGGCAAATGATAACAAACTGGGTAACCAAAGGCTTTACCGATAACAAGTTTGTAATTTACGACGGTATTGTTAAAGGGGTAAGATACGGTTCGGAACCTCTTACGACTTTAAAGATGGCGGCGGTTTGCATGGTATCGTTACCGTTATTTATCCTCTTCATTTTCTGCCGTAAGTATATTATGAAGGGCGTTTCAAAGAGCGGTACAAAAGGCTGATTACCAAAGTTAAAACCTAACTTTTCGGGTAATTATATTTTCAATATTATATTAATTTTAAGAAATATGTTTTTCGGCGGCGGTAACCCCCATATAACTGTTGCCAAAGTTACATAAAAAAATAACAAAATAGGAGTGTTTTATGAAAAAAATCTGGTCCAAATTTGTTGTATTTGCTTTAGTTGTTTGCTTAAGCGGCGTTGTTTCCGTTTTTGCAGGTTGCAACACACCCACTGTTGACTATGAGCATACAATCATCTTCTATTCCTCCCAAGGTGACTCTCTTCAAACCATTACTTCAAACGCAATTGCACGTTTTGAAGCGAAATATCCCGGTTGGAAGGTTGAACATACCCCTCAGGGCGGTTATGACGAAGTAAGAGACAAGGTTACGCAGGACTTACAGGGCGGTTTTCAACCTGACCTTGCTTACTGCTATCCCGATCACGTTGCTTCTTACATCCAAACCCAAAAGGTAGTTGACCTTAACAAATACATCAACTCCAATGAAAATGCACATTGGAACCTTACCGACGAAGAAGGCAACGTAACCGTAAAGACCACCGAATATAAGGTTGGTTATTCTGCGGAAGAACTTGCTGATTTCGTTCAAATGTATTATAAAGAAGGTTATGCAACCAACTTTGGTAATGCTGCTACTTACGGTTATGGTGATAACGCTATGCTTACCTTACCGTTTGTTAAATCTACCGAACTTTTGTACTACAATAAATCCGCTTTAGACGCTTGCGGTTTTGAAGTAGCAAAAACTTGGGACGAACTTTGGGCTCAATGCGCTAAGTTAGTTGAAAGATATCCTTCCTGCACACCGCTCGGTTACGACTCTGAAGCAAACTGGTTCATCACTATGTGCGAACAAAACGGTTGGGGTTACACCAGTGCCGACAGCAGTGAAAATTACCTTTTCGGTACTCCCGAAAGCAAGGCTAAAATTGCTCCTTGGCTTGAAGAGATGCACAATTATTATGAAAAAGGTTATATCACCACTCAAACTATATATAACGCATATACTTCCGGTCTTTTCATTAAAGGCGCAGAAGACGGCGGTTTGATTTACTGCATAGGTTCTTCCGGCGGTGCATCTCACCAAAACCCCGGTGATACTTTCAAATGGGGCATCGCTCCTATCCCCGGATCCGAAGTTAATGGCGAGATTAACAATTCCGTTATTTCTCAAGGTCCTTCCCTCGTTATGTTTACCGGCGGTAACGGCGTTACCAATGCTTCCGAAAAAGAAATGATGACTTTCATGTTCATCAAAGAACTTTTAGATCCTACTTTCCAGGCAGCATTCTCTATCGGTTCCGGCTATAACTCCGCTCGTCTTTCCGCAGTTGACGTTCCCGAATATCAGGAACACCTTGCTGCAGCAGACACCAATATCGTTGCAAAGGCAGCGCAGGTAAGCGAACAGTTAAGAGATAAATTCTTCGTATCTCCCGCATTCAATGGTTCTTCCACTGCTCGTACTCAGGCAGGCAACATCATCGTTTACTGCTTAAAGGGTGAAAAACAACCTATGGACGCTTTAGCAGACGCTTATCAGAACTGCGGCGGTAAAAATCAATACTAATCTATAATAAAATTAGGTATTAGGTAAAATGAAAAAAATATTTTCTTTTGCTATATGCTTTGTACTGTTATTTGCGCTTTGCCTTGTCGGTTGTAATCAATCCACAGGCAAAGTTGCCGATAACACCGAGCATTTAGACACAATTACGAAATCTTGCAAACTCACCAAAGACTATGAAGGTAAAAGTTTTTTGACCGATGGTATAGGCGAGGCAACGATTTCACATTATACAGACGGTGATACGCTTGGCGTCGTCTTAAAAAAAGAGGGGACTTCGGTAACCATCCGTTTCCACTCTGTTGACACGCCCGAATCTACCGGCGGCGTCGAAAAATGGGGTAAAGCCGCATCTTTGTTTGTAAAACAGCAGTTAGAAAAAGCAACCGGCGTAGTTGTCGAAGCAACCGCCGTACCTGCCGAACATGATAATTACGGCGTAAGATATTTAGGTTATATCTGGTACCGCACCTCTGATACCGAAGATTACAGGAACTTAAATTTGGAACTTGTTGAAAACGGTTACAGCAAAAACCACGGTAACGATACCTCAAAATTCCCTTACAACAGTTACTTTAAAAAAGCGGAACAAAATTCAAGGGCAATAAAACTTCGTCTTTTCTCCGATAAAGCCGATCCTTTGTATTCTACCGATCCCGTTGACGTAACCATTAAAGAGATTTTTGATAACATCGACCAATACTATAATGCAGAAACGGATAGCGGTTCCAAGGTAAGATTCAACGCTTATTTAGAATCGGTTACCGTATCGGGTTCAGGTACTTACACCTTTATAGCAAAACAGTATGACGCCGAAACCGGCAAAATGACAGAAATCCCCGTATACGCAGGATATGCGTCGTCTGCGGCTTCCGGTATGAAAGTCGGGCACCTTTACAGGGTGGTCGGCGTAATACAAATGCATAACAGCAAATTGCAGATAAGCGGTGTAACTTATAACTCGATTTTCGGTGCGTCAAACCCCGAATACACTCACCCGATACAAACGGGTTACTATCTGACTTTTAGTAGCAGTTTCGCATTCGATACTCACTTTAATCAGACACTTTATTCCGACGTAACGGTTGTCAATGCATCCGTAACGGACGGCGTTCTTACGATAGAAGGCACCGCCAACCCACGTACCAAAGCGGACGAAGTCGGCGAAGCCAAAACTTTCACTTTCAAGGTTAATGCCCCTGAAGGTTACCAAGATGCGATTACCGAAGGAAAAACTTTCAGCGTAAACGGTTATCAGTTTGAAGAAAATTCCGGCGTAATCACCATACTAAATTACTCTGACATAATTTTAAAATAAAATATAGGAGAACATCAAAATGAATCGTAAGATTGGCGTATTGATACTTGCAACTATTGCAGTATTATGTCTTGCTTTCGCCGCTTGTACACCCTCTACCGGCGTATCTATGACGAAGGCAGAAGCATTGCAAAACTACATTTTTGAAAATGAAGGACAAATCGTAAAAGAAGATTTTGTTTTGCCTAAACGTATCGGCAACTACAGAACCACTTGGACGTCCGATAACGAAAACGTAGTTATCGAAAAAGGCGAAGACAGTTACATCGCTAAGGTAACCATTCCCGAAGAAGATCAAACCGTTACTTTAACGGTAGACCTTTACGGCATTACCAAAGATTATACTGTAAGGCTTGCGGCTATCACGACCTATGACATCATGGGCGCATTCAGTTTTGCACAGAACAGGGCAACCGTATACGAAGATTTCGAACTTCCTACCGAAGCCACCTATAAGGGCAAAACCGCTGCCATCGAATGGTCTGTCGAAGACGAAGCATCCAAAGCAAACATTTCCATTGAAGGCAACGTTTGTAAGGTTATTCCTTCCTCTTTAAATCCCACCGTTAAACTAAATGCTACCTTTACTTACAAAGGAAAAACCGCTCCTACTTTCTACACTTTCACCGTTTCCGAAAAAATGGAACATTTGCAGGAAGTAAACTATTGGTACACCAATACGGGCGTTTCCATTACAATGAAGGGTTACGTTATTGCAATCGCAACCGCATGGTCTTCAACCTACAACAACGTTAACATCTACATGATGGATGAAAACTTTGACGCCGGTTATTATCTATACAGGGTTGGCTGCGACGCCGCTAACGCCGAAAACTTAAAACCGGGTGCTTACGTAACCGTAGAAGGTACTACCAACACCGTATACAACGGTTTATATGAAACAAACGCAGGCGGTACTTTGACAGTAGACACCACTAAAGAAGCAATCGACGTACAACAATATGTTTACGCACTCGATAACGACGTTTTAGCAGGTGCTCCCGCCGCTAACTACAACCAATCCCGTTTGGTATCTTTAACCAACTGGAAGGTTGCTTCAGTATCTAAAGTTCCTTCAAGCGGCAGCAACGGTACCCTTTTCACCCTTGAAAAAGGCGGCAAAAAGGTTGCAGTTTCCGTTTCCAAATACTTTGAAGGTATCTATGCCGCTAATGAAACCGATCCCGCTTGGAAAGGTTTAATCGACAAACAGGCAGAAATCAAAGCAAAACTCGACGCCGGTGAAGAAGTTTACGTTTCCGTTAAAGGTATCTTAGGCAACTACAAAGGCGCACAGGTTATGCCTTACAGCGCTGCAGACGTCGTTTACGGTACGGCTGTTGAAAACGACACATTAGTCGGAACTACCGTTGGTAAAGCGATTGCACAGGTTAACAAACAGTTTACCGATCTTCCCAAACTGATCACCGCTAACACCACTTTAGACCTCGCTTCCGAAATCGAAGGCGTACAGGTTTCTTACAAAACTCTCGGCATTCGTAACTCTTTCGGTATTGCAGACGGTCAGTTGGTTATCGTTCCCGCCGCAGCAGAAGTTGCAACCATTCAGGCAACCTTCACTTATGAAGGCTACACCGCAAACACCTTCTATGTAATGCAGGCTGAAAACCTTGACGATCTCGGCAAAGCAAAATGGGAAGTCGAAAACCTTAAAGTAATGACCGAAGTTTTGGCTTCCGGTGAATATGATCTTCCTTCGACTGCTTTCTTCGACAATGCTAAGATAGTTTGGACGACCGACGCTGCTTATGCAAGTATCTCCGGTCTTAAGTTAAACGTTAGCCTTCCTTTGGAAGCAAGCAAGATGGTATTAGTCGCAACCGTTACCGTTGGCGCAGAATCTTATTCAAGAGAATATTTCGTAGCCGTTTCCGCTATGAATGCCGAAGTTCCCACTTATCTTGAAACTATGGCTGCAGGAACCTACAAAATGGGTTTATACCAAGGCAACATCGGTAAGACTTTATACTTAGCAGGCACTATTTCCAATGATTTCTTAGTAACTACCACCGAATCCGAAAAGGCGGCTACCGTTGTTGTTGAAGCAACCGAAACCGGTTACACTTTAAAATTAAACGGTAAGTATATCGAAGTTCATAAGAATTCTGCCGGTTCTGTAAGGGCTAATTTAGTAGAAAATGCTTCTGCTTCTTGGACTGTAAAAGATAACGGCGCTCTCGTATTCGCATTTGAAAACGGAGAATACTTCCTTAACGCTTACGGCACTTATGAAACTGTCGGCGTAAGCAAAGTTTCTTACTATACCGCAGACGGTTCCAACGGTACTTATGCCGCTAAATTCATCACCGGCGTAAGAACTATGACCGCTCAAGACATTCTTGACAACATCTTAGGTCTTATGAGCAAAAAAGTCGATTCAGACTTCGCGCTCGATTCCAAGGCTACTTGGGAACTTGTTGAAGGTTCACAGGGTATCGAACTTGACGGTTTAACCGCAAAGGTTACCCAAGCCGACGCTGAACAAACCGCTACTTTAAAAGCAACCGTAACTTATAACGGCGAAACCGTTTCTAAGGACTTTGTTGTTACCGTACCTGCTTTGGTTCTTTCTTACGAAACAAAGACTTTGGCTGAATTCATAGAGTTACCCGATAGCAATGAAGCATTTTACCAGATCGCAGGTTTCGTAACCGAGATCCAAAATACCACATACGGTAACGTTGTAATTTCCGACGGTATAACCGAAATTTTGGTTTATGGTCTTTGCTCAGAAAAGATGGAATTAAATGATGCGGGTAAATTCAACAACCTTAAAGATTTTGCTAATTTGAATATTCAAGTTGGCGATTACGTTGTGTTACTTTCCGCTAAGGGTTCTTATAAAGGCTCTGCACAGGCACTAGGATCCGGTTTATTGGAAAAATATTCCCCTAAAACCTTAACCGAATTCATGGCTTTGGAAGACAGCAACGAGGCTTTCTATATAATCGAAGGCGATGTAACCGAGATACAAAACACCACATACGGTAACGTTGTAATTTCCGACGGTACAACTGAAATGTTGGTTTACGGTCTTTGCGCTCAAAAGATGGAATTAAATGATGCGGGTAAATTCAACAACCTTAAAGATTTTAACACCTTAGGCATTGAAGTCGGTTCTCATGTTGTTTTGATTTCCGCTAAGGGTTCTTATAAAGGCTCTGCACAAGCACTAGGCTCCGGCTTATTGCAATTAACTGCAGGCGGAACTTGCGACCATACTTGGGACGAAGGCGTAGTTACCACCCCCGCAACTTGTACAGTTAACGGTGTTAT
>CALZDP010000023.1 GCA_945638575.1 uncultured Clostridia bacterium
ATATGAACTTCTTTTTTTTATTCTCTATGTGTTGCACTTAATAGTATAATTCACCATAATAGAAAAAGGTGTAACTAAAAAAGTTACACCTTAAATTTTTTAAGTAGATTCCGTACCGCCTAAAACGCCGAGGCTTATTTTTAAGCCGTCGTTTACGCGAAGCATTACAGAAGAAGGAAGTTCGCCGATACGTTCTTTTAAACGGCGTTTATCGATAGTACGGATTTGTTCGAGTAAAATAACGGAATCTTTTGTAAGTCCGTAATCACGGGCGGAAATTTCTATATGGGTGGGAAGCCTTGCTTTATCCAGCCTGCTGGTAATAGCGGCGGCAATAACGGTAGGGCTGTATTTATTGCCGATATCGTTTTGCACCACTAAAACGGGCCGCACGCCACCTTGTTCGCTACCGAAGTTAGGGCTTAAATCCGCGTAATACAATTCGCCTCTTTTAATCATAATAAACCTCTTAAAGCGGACCCGTTATATTTTATGTAAATTAAAAATATATCGTCCGCCCAAGTCTATTATTGACTGAATACAAGCAAATTAAACCTTATTAAACTTGAATAAATTATAAAGTTCAACCCTTAACAGGTTTTCCTTTTCATAGCCGAAAGACCTTTCGCCATGCGGAGTTGCAACCTTAAAACGTTTATAAGAATTTCCGCCTAAAAAAACTATCTCGTCGGCAAGGTAAATTGCTTCGTCGATACTATGCGTAACCATCACCGCAGTTTTGGGTAAAACCTTCAATAAGTCTTCGTATAGGTCGATTATCTTCATTTTTATGCCGAGGTCAAGCGAAGAAAACGGCTCGTCTAAAAGTATGGTTTCGGACGGATACATAAAACCGCGAATTAAACTTACGCGCTGTTTTTCACCGCCGGATAAAGTTTCGGCAGGTTTGTTTTTCAAAAAAGTAAGTTCGGTCAAATCAAGGTATTTGTCTATGACTTCGTCCGCTTTGTCTTTATCGATAGCCGACGATAGGGCGTAACGTAAATTTTCTTTTACCGACAAAAAGGGTATAAGCCTCGGTTCCTGAAACACGTAAGATATTTTTCCAAACCCATCGACTTCCCCTAAGTAGTCGGTCAAGTTTGCGATAACCGACAAAAGGGTGGTTTTGCCGACGCCCGATTTACCTATTATAACTGTGGTTTTATTGGGTTCGATTTCCAATGAAAAACCGTCGAAAACCGACCTATTGCCCCACTTTTTAACAATGTTACTTAGCGTTGGCATTCTTTATCCCCCTAAAAATTTTGCGTATAAGTTTTAATAGGGTTTCAAGCAAAACGCTTAAAACTATGGCTGCGACGGTATAAGCAAATAAAGATGCGGTTTCCAAATTGAGTTTTGCAATTTGCATTAGAACGCCGATACTTTGAGAGGTCTGCGCAATGGCTTCCGCCGCCACGATAAGTTTTACGTTTAAAGATATTGCCGAAACGGCGTCGGAAAACACTTTATCGGAAACGTAGGGAAGATAAAGTTTTTTTACGCGCACAAAGGTTGGCACTTTGTACACGTCGGACATTTCGATTAAACTTTTATCGCAGGACTTTATCGCCGTAAAAACGGAACTGTACATTGTCGGGAATATCACAGCGGTCGCAACTATCATCGGTGTGATTTTAGATGAAAAACTTATTATACAAAGAAAAATCACGCTCATAGTGGGCGTTGCCCTTACTATAACTATTATCGGGTAAAAAAGCCTTTCAAAAATTTTCGATAGGTTTGACAACAGCGCTAAAAGTATTGCACTAACAAAGGCTATGCAAAAACTTATCACCGTCCGATAAAGACTGCCTAAAAGGGAAATGTAAAACTTACCGTCCGAAAAGACGTTGAACATTTCCTTTAAAGTATCTACAGGGGTCGGTAATATTAACCTGCTGTTTTGAATTATCGCCGCTATATACCAGACCGTAATAAGTAATAATACGGTTATTACGGGACTGTATTTTCGAAAGGCTTTCATCTAAAACCCCTCCGTAAACTTTACGAGTTTTCACTAAGCGCTTTTGTTTGGTAATTTTTGCAAATAAACAATTCCGCCGTAAAAATCGCAACCAAATGTATACATTAAAGATTTTAAAATTTAATTTTAGATGCGAAAGATTTTTGACAAACGGAATTAATCAAATTTGTAGTACAAGTCGGCGTTCGGAATTTTTCCGCCGATAAAGGTTTTGTCGTAAGCCATGACTTCGGTAAAATAGGCTTCGAGTTTACTTTGAATATCTGCCGCTTTTTGGTTTTTAAGGTTGCACCTATTTAAAACTTCGGTCGTAAAATCCACCTTTAACGCGCTTCCGTTATCGATAAGCGTCTGCTTTACGTTTTGCGCGTCGGTGTAAATATAGTCAAGGTTTTCGTTAAGAGCGGCATAAAGAGCGTTTACGAAATTTTTATCGTTATAAACGCTTTTACCCAAAACAACGCCAGCCTGCGTAAAACTGTTTTCGCCTACCGAATCGTTCCAAACGCTTTGAAGGTCCATTACGATGCTTGCGCTTAAAGCCTTTACCGCATTGGTAACCGCAGGTTCGCCCATTACGCCGTAATCAGCTTTGTCCGTTTTTAACAAAGCAATGACCTCGGAAGCGTCCGCACAATATCTGAGTGCAACCTTTCCCTCGATTGCCGTTTCCGATTCTTCGTAAGGAATGTTGTTTTTATCAAGAATAAGTTTTGTGGTAATGTCGGGCGAACCGCCGCGTCCGATGTTTAAAAGCACTTTGCCTTTTAAATCTTCAAGCCCGTTTGTCAAAGGGGTTTTGCCTACCATATATAACACGCCGAAAATGTTTACGGACATAAGTTTTATGTCTGCGCCGTTATTAAATAATTTTGCGGCAACGTTGGTGGGCATAACCGCGACGTCGGCTTCGCCCGTCAAAACCGAAGTACCGATATTTGCCGCCCCCGACAAAATTTTGTATTCCATTTGATAGCCGTCAAGCGTTTTAACGTTTTTTAAAAGGTTATATACCGCAAGCACAGGCGCGCCGTCAGGCATGGCAACGGTAATCGTTCCCTTGGGCGTATTAGGTCCGTCGGTATTATTGGGGTCGCACGCAACAAGCGAAAGCATGGAAGCGGTTAAAATTAAAGTTAAAATGATTGCAAAAAGTTTTTTCATAAAAAACACCTCTTAAATCCGAATGACGATTTTTTTAAAAAAGTCTCGTTTTTAGTATCCGTTTCAGCCTTTCTATTTATCCCCTTTTAGGCGGTAAGTTTTAACAAGTAAAGCAAATAAAAATCAAAAAAGTCGGTCTATAAGCCCGTTATCTGCACTTCTTGTTTAAAACCGGCCACAGCGGATATAATATAAAAGGCTAATCGGTATCGGTAACGGCAGATTTTACTTTGACGTTATTAAGCCTTCCGAGTTTCCCCGTCAAAGCGGAAAGTTCTTCATTACTGCCCTTAACGATTAAGGAAATAACGTTGACTTCGCTTTCGTGATTGGGAACTCCCATTCTTCCCAAAATAAGGTGGGAATACGCAGACAAAAGTTCCTGCACCTTTAATGCGACGGCTTTGTCTTTTTCAATTACTATTCCTATAACGCCGATTTTCATTTTAAACTCCTTTCCGCAAAAAAAACCGCCCCTTAAAGAGCGGTTAAATGGCACAACTTGAAAATCTTTTGCCAAAAGTTTTTTAAACCGGCGATAAAAATAATTAAAAACTATTTTTACGGCGGAATATCAAAGAAGGCAATTTAAAAGCCGAAAAACTTACTCTCCGAAAAATCTCATCAATTCAGTTAATATTTTGTTATTTTTATTATAACTTAACTTTTTCGGTTTGGCAACCGTTTTAAGGATATGATTTTTAAAATTTGAAACTAAGACAAACAAACGATATGTAAGCGTTCCGATTTACAAACCGATTGTTATCGTCTATTATAATACGCGCCGATAATTTAACCGCCTATAAGCCCGTTATCGCATATTTTTGAAATGCGTGCTTTCAAATAGGGGCGCGGTTATGGGCGCGGTCAAAAATTATTATATCCGTCTAACGCGAAAATTTGCTTAAAAAATTTGCATTGATAAATTTTTTGTTGTATAATTAAGAAAATTAAATCTAACGGAGGGCTTTAATATGCCATTAGTTAATTCAAAGAAAATGTTTGAAGCCGCTTATAAGGGCGGATTCGCTATCGGTGCGTTCAATGTGAACAACATGGAAATCGTTCAGGCGATTACCGAGGCTTGCAAAGAAGAAAACGCGCCCGTTATTTTACAGGTATCCAAAGGCGCAAGGGCTTACGCCAACCACACTTACCTTGTAAAACTTGTTGAAGCGGCTGCTATAGAATGCCCCAATATCCCCATCGTTTTACACCTTGACCACGGTCCCGATTTTGAAACCTGCAAGGCTTGTATCGACGGCGGATTTACTTCCGTAATGATAGACGGTTCCGCGCTTTCTTTTGAAGAAAACATTGCGGTTACCAAAAAGGTTTGCGAATACGCACACGCACACAATCCGTACGTTACCGTTGAAGGCGAATTAGGCACTCTTTCCGGTATAGAAGACGAAGTCAGCCACGCGGTAGGTTCCTATACCCGTCCCGAAGAAGTTATCGAGTTCGTTCAAAGAACGGGCGTTGACTCTTTGGCTATCGCTATCGGCACTTCTCACGGCGCTTATAAGTTTACGCCGGAACAGTGCACGCTTAACGAACAAGGTATTTTAGTACCCCCTGCGCTTCGTTTCGACATTTTGGAAGAAGTTTCCAAAAAACTTCCCGACTTCCCCATCGTTTTACACGGTTCTTCCTCTGTACCGCAGGAATACGTTAAGATGATTAACGAAAACGGCGGTAAGATGCCCAACGCTATAGGCGTTCCCGAAGAACAACTTCGCGAAGCGGCAAAACTTTCCGTTTGCAAGATCAATATCGACTCTGACCTTCGTCTTGCAATGACCGGTACCATCCGTAAATTCTTTAACGAACAACCTTCCAAGTTCGACCCGAGAGAATACCTTAAACCCGCGCGTGCAAACATTAAAGAACTCGTTCGTCATAAATTAAGAGACGTTTTGGGTTGCGCCGGCAAAGCAGACCTTTGCAAATAATTTTTGCTAAGTAAATTTAAGCAAAATAATTACCTTAAAAATTAACAAAATTCCGCGCCGAGCGAAAAGTTCGGCGCGGTTTTTTTATGCCGATACGCTTTTTATGCCGATATGCGGTTTTTAATTTAGAAACAAAAAAATTTTTAAAGGGGTATTGACATCGAAAACCTTATATGTTAAAATTTTGATAGTGAATGTATCAAAATGATAGTACAACTATCAAATCAAGCGAAAATGACGATTAAAGAAGTTAAAACAAATTTTATAGTAGATACGGCCGTTCAACTTATTTTGGAAAAATCCATAAGTGAAGTTACCGTAAAAGATATTGCAAAAAAAGCAGGCGTTGGCGAAGCCACTGTTTACCGCTATTTTTCGACAAAGCAAAATTTGGTCGGCGCAGTGGCGGTAAGGCTTGAAAAGGATATTTTTGAAAACTATTTTGCGACGATAAAGGGCGACGGATATCAAAAACTTGCGCAGTTTTACAAAAGTTATTATTTGATTTTTTCCGCGCACAAAGAATTTTTTAAATTCATAAATGAATTCGACGCCTTTATGCTAAACGTGGGAACGAGCGAGGAATACGCAACGGGTTTAGATACCTTTAAAAAGGTTTTTACCGACGCTTATACGCAGGCGGCTATGGAAGGAAGCATTACCCCTGTCGATAATCCGGAGGTTTTTTATTACGCGACCACCCACGCGCTTTTGGAACTTTGCAAAAAACTTTCCTCGCCCGAAATTGTAAGGCAAGACTTAAATATAAATAAGGAAAAGGAAATTTTAACCCTTACCGATATTATTTTGCACAGACTTAAAAAAGCCTGAATCAAAAATAAAAAACCTTCCCGTCCGAGGCAGGTTAAAAATATGATAAAGGGAGAGCGTTTTTTCGGACAAAACGCCTAAAAAAGATGAAAAGACTATCTAAAAAGCAAATGTGGATTTTTGCTGTAGGTCAACTTGGCTGGTCTACGCTAAGCGGTATCATAAGCGCTTGGTTTGTAACCTTTTATCTTCCGACCGAGCAAGACATTATGCAAGGCGGTGCGACGCAGTACATAGTGCCGGGACTCGTAATCGGCGGATTTTTAACTGTTTTGGGATTAGTTACGGCATTAAGCAGAGTTTTCGACGCGGTAACCGACCCGTGGATTGCTTCGTTATCCGACCGCAGTAAAAACAAAAGGGGCAGACGTATTCCCTTTATGCAGTACGCGGCCATCCCCTTGGCAATAGTAACCGTTCTTTTGTTCTGTGCGCCGGTACAAAAAATCAGCGGATGGAACGTTGCGTGGATTTCGGTATTTATCGTACTTTTCTATCTGTTTATGACTATGTACTGCACGCCGTATAACGCGCTGATTTCGGAATTCGGTAAAACGCAGGACGACCGTATGTTTATTTCCACTGCCATTTCGCTTACATATTTTGCAGGTACTCTGTTGGCGTATACCCCTTTCGTATTTGCAGGAATGTTAAGGGAAAGCCTCGGCTTTGGTTGGAGTTACCGCGTTTGCTTTATCGTACTTGCGGTTATTGCCGCCGTTTGTATGCTGTTACCCACCTTTTTACTGAACGAAAAGGATTTTGTGGACAGCACGCCCTCAAACGCAAATATGTTTAAGTCGCTTGCTTCCACTTTTAAAAATAAAGACTTCCGCACATTTGTAGGCTCGGATATCATGTATTGGGTAGGTCTTACCCTTTTCCAAACCGGACTGCCCTTCTTTGTAAAAGTTTCAATGAACATAAGCGAATCTTTCACTATGTACTTCCTTGGCGGAATGACTGTGCTGTCCGCCGCCTTTTATCCCGTTGTTTCAAAACTTGTTAAAAAATACGGCAAAAAGAAACTTACCGTTGCGGGCTTTTTGGGTTTGGCAATCGCTTACGTTATCGCAACGCTGATAGGGGTGGTAGGAACAGCCGAAAACCCGGGACTATTTGGTATCGGAAGCATCCCCGGCGTGGTCTTTGGCGTGCTTATTTGCGTTATTGCCGCCTTCCCGATGGCGTTACTCGGCATTATTCCGCAGTCAATCGTTGCCGACGTTGCCGAAGCAGACGGCATTACTACCGGCGAAAACAGAGAAGGAATGTTTTTTGCCGCGCGTACTTTTGCCATGAAGTTCGGACAGTCCTTGGCAATGCTGCTGTTTACTTCCCTTGCGATTATCGGCACGGCTCAAAACACCAACAGCAACGACATTTCCGCTTCCACTTTGGGAATGACCGTTGTCGGGATTGTAGCCGTAGTTTTCTGCGTATTGGGCGCGGTGATATTACTTTTTTATAACGAAAAGAAGGTTATGAAAACCATTGCAAAAGATGAGGACGGCACCGCTTTAACCGACGGTAAAAACACGGGCGACAAATCTTACGGCGAAAACGCAAACGCCGAAAGTAGCGACGAAAGTAGCGACGAAAAAGCGCAATAAGGGCAAAAACATGAAGGATTTTACCATTTATTACAAAATAGGTAACGAGGTAAAACACACCGCCGACAGTAACGGCGATATAGAGGTTTTTGTAAAAAGCGGACAAAGATCGGTTGTTAAAATCCAACCGAAAAAGGATATCTGCCTGTTAAATTTCAGACAAAGCATACCCTATCAAGCCGATAAACGTGGGCTATACTTTTTAAACGGCTATCAGTCCTGGACTGACACCAAAGAGTTTAACCTTTACGATAAGCAAAGAAACGTTAAAAAACTGCCTAAGTTTTTACTTAACGCTTACGCTTTCGACCGTTACGGAGACGCTTTATTTTACGATTACAAAAGGAATATTTTACACGGTTACGACCTGTTTTACGGCAAAGGCGAAAAGGAAAAGTTTATTTTAAACCTTAACTATAAAATAAGTTACCTTTTAATAGAACTCGCAAAAAACGGGCTTACCCTGTCATACGACTATAACGGATATAAGGTTAACGGCGGACGGGAATTCACCGTTGCGGACTACTATATTTCCGACAGCGTGCAGGAAGGATTGAATTTTTTTAACCAAACCTTCCCTTTAAAAAACACGCCGAAGATTTTCGGCTATACCTCTTGGTACAATTATTACCAAAACATAAACCATAAAATTATACTTGACGACCTTTCCGCGCTTGACGAAAGATTCAACCTTTTTCAGATTGACGACGGTTACGAAGAAAAGGTCGGCGACTGGCTAAACGTCGACAAGGAAAAATTCCCTTACGGGCTTAAACCCATAGTGGAAAAAATACACGAAAAAGGGCTTAAGGCGGGTATTTGGCTGGCGCCTTTCGTAGCGGAAGAAAACAGTCTGCTTTTTAAAACGCAAAAACACCTTTTTAAACGGGACGGTAACGGCGAATATGTAAAGTGCGGTTCCAACTGGGGCGGTTTTTACGCGCTCGATTTGGAAAACGATAAAGCGCGCGATTATATAAAAACCTGTCTTAGCCATTATGCGGATATGGGGTTCGACTTTTTCAAATTGGACTTTTTGTACGCCGCAAATATATATGCGGAAGAAGGCACTACACGAAGCATGACCGCCGAAAAGGCTTACCTGTTTTTAAGGGAATGTCTTAAAGGGAAAACCATTTTGGGATGCGGTGCTACCGCCTTTAACTGCATAGATAAATTTGAATATCTGCGTATCGGTCCGGACGTTTCCCTTGTCTTTGACGATATTTGGTATATGCGGTTTATGCACCGTGAAAGGATTTCCACCAAAGTTACGTTGCAAAATACCGTTTACCGTTCTCTTTTTAACGATAGACTTTTCGGAAACGACCCCGACGTTTTTCTGTTAAGAGATAACAATATTAAACTATCTTTAAGTCAAAGAAAGGCGCTTATTACTTTAAACGCCCTGTTTGGCAACGTTTTGATGACCTCGGATAACGTAGGCAAATACGACCAAGAAAAACAAAACCTTATCGCTTCCGCGTTGGATTTATTTCACAACGCAAAAGTTACGGGGTACGAAAAACATGGCAAAATTATAAAAATCACCTATTTTAAAGGGCAAACCTTTACCATAAATTACGATACAGAAAAGGGGGTTTTACTGTGAGCACAGACAAAACAACTGTTATTTTCGGCAACAAAATGGATGAAAAAACCATAAAACGCGCCGAAAAAAGCAAAAAAAAGTATCTTAAAAAGTACGGCGACGACTCCGACAAAGACTATAAGATAAACTTTACGCCCGTAGACGCTTTGGATTTTATGAGCGTTAAAAATATAACTTTCGGCACAAATAATCAAGAGTTGACAGATAACCCCTTGATCGTCGGAAACATCCGCATGGGCTTCGGACATTACAGAATTTCTATGGCGATGGCGTCATGCGCGCACGCTTTGGGGTTTACGCCCTATTGGCTTGATTTGGCTTCTTTCGATACGACAGGCTCTAAAATGGTACGCGCGCAAAACAACCTGTATTCGTTAGGTTCAAAAATTTCGCAAAAATCAAAACTTTTTAACAAACTTGTTTGGGAACCGATGAACAGCGAAGGTTTCAAAAAGATTACCTATAACGCAGTCGACCAAAAAAACAGCGAACTTTTAATCCCTATATTTAAAAATATAGATAAAGACATCCCCTATATCGCAACACACGTTTGGCCCTCGCAAGGGGCGGTGCACGCCGGAATGACGCACGTTGTTAACGCCATACCCGATAACTGGCCTATGGGCTTGCATTTGTCGGAAGGTGCTATCCACACCGTACAAACGCCATTTGCTTACCTTGGATATAAAACGCTTGACGGCTTTTCCAAAACTCCCCTTTCGGGCATACCCGAAACAGAGTTAAAAATGGTAGGCAGATTTGTCGACCACGAACTTTTAGTGGACTTAGAGGGCGATAACGAACGCAGAAAACAAAGAATTACCGAAAGTAAACCGCTGAGAATATTATTGACCGTGGGCGGTGCAGGGGCAGGCTTTGATATGTTTGCTTCTTTGGTAAAACATCTTTTACCTTACGTCGAGAGTAAACGCGTTGCGTTGTTTATTAACTTCGGCGACCATAAAGAGGTCTGCGACAGACTTGTTAAAAAGACGGGCATTAACTCTTTTAAACTGTATTTTAACGACTATGACGGATTAAAAAAGATGGTTTCCGAGATAAAGCAGGGCGAAGCGGAAGGAGTTTACGCTATCTATAACAGCGATATCTTCCGCGCGGTATACTCCACCAACCTTTTAATGCCCGTTTGCGATTTGCTTATAACCAAACCGAGCGAACTTGCATACTATCCTATACCCAAAATCTTTATGCGCCACATCGGCGGACATGAAGTTTACGGCGCTATTAACGGCAGAGAATTAGGCGATTCTTTAAATGAATACCCTACCGCAAAAACCTTGAACTCCGCCGTTGACAGGGTTTTATCCGATAAGGAAATTATTTTGCATATTTTAGACAGAATCAACGAACTTAAAAAGCAAGGTTACTATGACGGCGCTTACGAATGCGTACGTTTGGCGGCAGGACTCCTTGATTAGGCCCCTTGTGCAAAGGGGCTGTCGGCGTATGCCGACTGAGGGATTCGCGGCGTCGGCGACCGCAAAAATCAAAAAACAATAAATAACGGGCTTATAGGCGCACTTTTTACATAAACAATAAATAAATTTTGTTTAATGGTTACGTAAAGTTTAACGCTGTGTGTTTTACACGGCGTTAAACTTTTTTACATTATAGGGGTAAAAAATCGACATTTACAAAATATGATAAAACATTACCGTTTTTTGTGTTGCGTAACGATTAAAGGCATTAAGCCCCCGTCAAAGCGGAACTTTAAAGCAAATTTTACTTTAAATTAAAAAAATTTTGCTTAAAAAACAAAAAATTGTTAAAATTTGTCTTTGAATAAGCAAAATTACGGTGATTTTTTGTCAATCGGTATTGCAAACGGTAAAAAAGTATGTTACAATATAAAACCAAATATAAATAATATCGGCGAAGGTTTGCCGACAAGGAGAAATATATGATAAAAATTAAATTTAACGACAAAGAAATGTGCGTTGAAAACGGAACCAGAGTTTTGGAATTAGTCGATAAAGATCAACGCAAAAATTTAGTGGTGTGTCAAGTCGGCGCACAGGTTAAGGAATTAAGATACGCCCTTTCCGAAAAAAACGACGGTATGCAAATACAATTGCTTAACCTTAGCAACATCGAAGCCGGAAAGGCTTACGAAGCAAGTTTAAGGTATATCGTCGCTATGGCGTTTTACAATCTTTATCCCGACGTAAAGATTAAATTTACTTATAACGTTTCCCGTTCGATATTTTGTCAAGCAAACAAAAAATTCAATATGTCAAGGGCGGTTGAATCCATAAAAAAGGAAGTTAAACGTCTTATAGACCAAGATTTGACTATCGAAAGGGTTACCGTTACCATTGACGAAGCCAAAGAAATTTACACAAAATACAACCTTACCGACAAGATTGAAATTTTAAAATACCGTCCGGAAAACACCGTTCATTTATACAAGTGCGGCGATTATTACAATTATATGTCCTCATACATGGTGCCGTCGACCGGCTGTATACATAATTACAGCATTACGCCGTACAGCCCCGGAATGATAATTCAGTATCCAAGATATGAGTTGGACGCTCAAATACCTGTATTTGAAGAGGAAACCACCTACGGAAGAACTTTGCAAAAAGCAATGAGATGGGCTGAAAAAACCAAACTTCAAACCATACCCGACATCAACCGCAAAATCGAGGACGGCAACACTTTGGAATTCGTGCAAATGTGCGAAACACGGCATAGCGAACAACTTACTTACCTTGGCGACGCCATAGAAAGCGACATCGAAAACATTAGACTTGTAGCCATTGCAGGCCCGAGTTCCAGCGGTAAAACCACCTTCTGCAACAGATTGAGAATAGAACTGTTGTCCCGCGGAATCAACCCCGTAATGATTTCTATGGACGACTATTACTTTGAAAAGGCTAAAATATGCGAAATTCAAAATCAACCCCTTGAATTGCTCGATTTGGAACACATAAACTGCCTTGACATAGAACTTTTTAACAAAGACCTTTTTGACCTTATCAACGGCGAAGAAGTTACACTGCCCCACTTTAACTTTCAAACGGGCAGGCGTGAATCGGGAAGGACAATCCGCGTGGACCAGTCAAGCCCGATAATCATCGAAGGCATACACGCCCTTAACGAAAGGCTTACTTCTTCCATTCCAAAGCATCAAAAATTCAAGATTTTTATAGCACCGCAAGCGCAAGTCAACGTTGATAACCATTCTCCGCTGTCTATTACGAATTTAAGGCTTATCCGCAGAATAGTAAGGGATATGAAGTTCAGAAACTGCCCTGCCGCAACTACTATCGATATGTGGCAGTCGGTCAGAAACGGAGAATTCAGATGGATATATCCTAACCAAGAGGACGCAGATTTTGTTTTCAACTCAAGTTTAAGTTACGAACTTTGCGTTTTAAGAAAACAGGCTTTGCCTGCCTTGCGTGAAATTAAACCTACCGACCCGCAATACCTTGTCGCAAACAGGCTTATTAAATATTTGAAGTATTTTAGACCTATCGAAGACGAATCCATTATCCCCTGCAATTCGCTTTTGCGCGAGTTTATCGGCGGAAGTTGCTTTAAAGTTTAACCAAAAAACGCCGTTAACAGGCTTATAGGCAGACTTTTAAGGTTGCGCTTTTACGGACTTTTAGGTTGCGCCTTAAACGATTAGTGAAAACTTACGGCAATTTTTAATTATTTATTTTTAAGTCGATTCGTTATTATCGATTATTTATCGAAGGGCGCATACCGCCCGTTCACCCATTAAAGCTTTTTTGCAAACTAAACATACTTAATATGTAACGATAAAAACACCCTGCCTTAAATTTGGCAGGGTGATTTTTTGTAAAAGTAGGGCTATAAGCCCGTTATCGTGATAAAATCAAAAGGCAAAAGCCTATTACCCTTTAATGATTAAGCCGACTTGACCTTGTTTTGCACCGCAAACGGGACAGGTTTCAAAGGCTTCGTTACTGAAAGATTCATAACCGCAACCTATGCACTTCCACTTGACGTTTTTATCCTTTTTGTACATAGTGCCTTGAAGCATTTGCTTGTGTAAATCCAAGAACAGTTTTTTATGAGTATCCTCTATTTTGGCTAATTCGTTAAATAAAAATTCCTCTTTGGGGAAACCTTCTTTTGCCGCCTCTTTGGCAAACGTTTTATAAATTTTTGCTTCCTTTTCCTCATCTAAGGCGGCAAGGCGCAGGTTGTCGGTTAAGTCCCATTTTTCTCTAAAAGGGGTTCCTGCCGATATATCGATATTATCGATTTGTTCTTTGCTTGCGTCTTGAATATGGGTGTATAAAGTTCTTGCGTGGTTAAATTCGTTGTAAACCACCTTGTCGATGATTTCCGCCAAAGCGTTATAACCGTTATAACGCGCGCCGTACTCTATAAACTTATAACGCACCATCGCTTGGCACTCGCTTGAGTAACTTCTTGCCAAATTTAAAAAAGTATTACTGTCAATCAGTTGCATATAAAAAAATACCTCCGCATAGTTTTTTAACCTTTTTGCGCGATTTTATACCGACGGAAGATTTTTACAGAAAATTTTTTATATAAAAATAAAAGCACAGTAAAAAAACGCGTTATCAAAAACCGACTTTTAAGCATATATTAAAGTAAGCCAACAGGCACAAAAGGAGATAAAAAATGTCATTTTTTTCAAATTTCAATTCAGATAGATGCCCCTGTCAGATTACGGGCAATCCTTTAAACGGTCTGTGCGAAAAGGTATGCGTAGAAGTCAATAAAGTTTTTGACGCCTGCATAAAGCAAACGCAGGAAGAAGGTATATTACTTAATTTAACCAACCTAACCCCTGCAAACCCTACATATCCGTTGACCTTTATAAGCGCAAGAAGCATAGGTACCGTCGGTACCATTACAAACCTTCAAATAGATAGACTGCAAGACCGTCCGAACTTTGCAAGGGTACAGGTAACCGTCGCAATCCCCGTCGAAGTCCTTTTTGTGGACGCCAACAACGTGGAAGGTAAAGGGAACTCTACAGTAACGTTAACCGAGGACGTAATTATGTTCGTACCCGAACCGTCGGTTATCCCCTACACGGTAAACAGCGTTGTATCGCTTGTTTCGACGCAAGGGGTTTACACGGGCGAAAACACCTTTAATGTATCCGCTTGCGTAACTTTAATATTAAAAATCGTTATGACGGTTGATTTGCTTATCCCCTCTTACGGATATTGCAACATTCCGCCTTGTCAAGATTATTCGCAGGAAGTTTGCGCAGGATTTTTTGAACTTCCGCTTTTCCCCAACACCAATAATTAGCACATTAAAATTAGCATATTAAATAATTTTTTAATCGGTTAAAGCCCTGTAATAACTTTTAAGCCTTAACCGAAGTTCAAAAAATGCGTGGGCAAAATCGCTCACGCATTTTATATCCGAAAAAATATTCTTAATCGGCAAATTTTAAATTGTACGCTAACAAAAACAGTAAAACTATTCGGCTTTTTTTGGCTTACGGCGTTTAAAGATAAACGACCTAAACAAAACGATATTAAGCGCAATAAGCATTAACAGCAGTATAAGCAGCGTCAAATAAGGTTTTTCGACCGCAAACGGAGCAAGAAGCATTAACGGAAAACCGAAGCAAATTGCAGGCAGTTGTTGGTACACAAGGTTGGAAGCGGCAGGCGTTTTATAATCGGGGTCGACTTCGTGTAAAAGTATCATGCCCGTAGAAGCGGTACCGGTAAGCATGCCGTACATAACCAAAAACTGTTCGTCGCAATAGGACGGGAAAAGTTTGTTGCAAACAAACTTGCTGTACAGATAAGTGGTTACGGCACCGATAACGCCGATTATTAACAGAATGTACCAATAGTCCGCCAAAAGTTGGATTTCGATAGCGGCAAAGCCGGCAACTATCATAAGGTCAAAGGAAAACCCTGTAATACGCGCCATTAAAAAACTGTTCACGTACTCTCTTTTAACCACGTTTTTCTTTTTTAAGCCCTTTAAAACCGCCTTTAAAAGCACAGCGATAAGCACGCCGAACAAAAAGTTAAAGCCGTAAATGGTTTCCTTCATCGAAGGTATAAGCGCGGAAAGTCCCCACATAAGAAGGTTGGCGACAACGTAGCATAAAAGCACCAACGCAACCTGTACGGAAAGTTTATCCATACTTTCGGTCAAAGGAACTTCGTCTTCTGACATTACTTCGTTATAATAAACCGCGCGCGATTTGTCTTCGACGTTTTTAATTTTGCCCTTTCTGCGCATAGACTGAAGATAGATAACACCGCCGATACTTGAACTTAAAAAGCCGAGCGCCGCTACGGTAAGACCGAAGTTTGCACCGCCCGTAAACCCTTTGCTTTCATAAATAGTACCCCAATTTAAAGCCTGCCCCGTACCTTGACCGTAGCCAAAGGGAAGAAGCAAACCCGACGCAGGGAAAAGGTTTGGCAAAACGGTTACGGACAGCAAAATGGTAACGCCAAGCCCCAATACCGCCTGTAAAAGGTAGCCGTTAACGGTATGAACGCCGCAGTTGAAAACTTCTTTGGCGCGCTCTTTTGTAGCGCCGCCGCCCTTTTGTTTTAAAGTGGAAGCGATAAAGCCGAGGGCCAAACAGTGATATGTAATTAAATACAGGGTTTTTAAACCGTTTCCCCCGAAAAAGTTTAGGTCGAAAATGTTTTTGTAATTACCGCCGACGTCTTTACCTGCAATCATCGTATAGGTAAAGGAAACGATTAACAAAATGATACCGCCTAAAACGGAAGTAGGTATAAGCGATTTTTTGAAAAAGCCTATTTTTGTTTTTAAAACGTTTGCAAGAATCAAACTAAGCAGTAATACCGCAAGTACGTTTATAAATCCCCAAGCGCTAAAGTCCCAAAAATTCCCGACCTGTTCTGCGCTCGCCAATAAGTTTTGCATATTTACCTCCTTCAAGGTTGTTTTTATAATGATAAAAAATGTTTGCGAAAGCAACCGCATTGAACCTTTTATGGCTTCTTATCTGATAAGAATTCTGCTTGTAAAATATAATCAACGTGTTGCTGTTTTGGACCGTAACGGCAGATATGTCGTCAAAATCAAACACTTTTTCGATGTCTCCATGGATTTCGTAACGGTTGCCGTAAAGGGATATTTGGGCGTTTTTACACAAGGTAACGGGCTTTTTGTAAAGGTCCGTTTTCAGTAAATCACCGCGGTCGCTGCGTATAGGACTGCTAAAATAAGGGGTTAAATCGAGATTGGATATAAAATCTTCCTGATAGTCGTACCAATCGCACATACGCGTAAATGGGAAATCTCCGTTTACGGGCGAAAGCGCCAAATGCTCGTCGTATTTTATAACTGCACCGCACTTTAAACACTTTACTTTATCGCCTTCGGAATAAAACTCGGTTATTCCGCATTTGGGGCAGACGTACATACACCTTTCGATATACTCCGCACTGCGTTTAGACTTGAATACGCGCGGGGAGACCGAATCGTAATCGTTATGATAAACGGCTTCCTTTATCATTTGGTAACATTCTTCGTCGGTAAAATCCTTATATTCGTCGTACTCTATAATCTTTTTGACGTAAACGCCGACTTTACCTTTTCTTGACTTTGGCGAAAACCTTGGTCTTAATCCGAAACCGCCGTCTATCGTAATAGCCATTACGGGCAATCTAAGGGCTTTTACAAGAGCGCCGATAGAATGTTTTATGGATTCGGTTTTACCCGAATAAGTGCGGTTGCCTTCGGGGAAAATCGCCAAAGTACCGCCCTCCTTTTTTACGCGAAGCATTGTCATCACCGCTTTTACTTCGGTGGAATTCTTTTTAATGGGAATAGGAGCAACTAAAAAGTTAAGAAGTTTAGAGATAAAACCTTTTTGGTATAAATCTTCGGACGCTACGTAATAAACGGTGCGTTTGACTAAAAGACTTATGAAAAATTGATCGAAAGGCGTTTGATGGTTTGAGACTATAAAATACTGCCGTTTGTCGATGTTTTTGCGGACAAGTTTTATTCCGAACCGTATTTTAAAATACAAAAAAAACCATGGGTAAAGTAAGAAGGTTACAACTTTATGCCTTAATTTTACCCATGTTTTACTCTTTTTTTTAGCCATCGCTATACCCTTAACGCCGTTTTTTAATTACATACAGTTAAATGATAACACTAAAAGAATTGATTTCAAAGTATTTTTTGTGAAGATACAGTAAAATTTTTACTATAATATAAGTAATCATTATATATAGTAGTCGCTTTAGCCAAAAATCGGCAAAACGGCAGAAACCAATCGACGGCAGATAAAGACGGAAGTTTCCGGTTCGGGCTGAGACGTTTGCACCGCCAAATACCAACAAGCGAAGGTTGCTACCGCCAACAAGATTACGGCGATTATAAATGTCAACGCCCACTTTTTGCTCACCTTAATGAGAATAATGGACATAACCAGCGATAGGAAGGTTGAAACCCCTCCGCCGACAAACCATATAACACCCAGCAAAGCAAGTGAAAGAACTTTGCCGAGTTGAGATCCCGCGCCGAAATGCGCGCTTAAAAAGATTACAAACGCCGTAAGATGTATAGCGGCGGTAATGCCGACTACGACGCTGCATATTATAAAGTAGGCTTTTTGACCTTTTGACATAATGACTCCTCCTTTGGGTTAATTTTATCACAGACATATAATTATGTCAATACTTGATTTATGAGTAAACCTATGCTATAATTTATTTGTTATGATACTATACTTTGATACGGAAACAACGGGGCTTAGGCCGGGCAGAATTATTCAACTTGCGTACATAATAGATTACGGCGATACGATTAAGGCTAAAAACTTTTATTTTAACGTGCCTTATATCGAACCCGGCGCAAGCATGGTACACGGCATTACCTTGGAAGATTTGCAAGTTTTGTCTGGCGGTAAGGTTTTTAGCGATTACGTTGACGAAATCGAAAAAGACTTTAAAGACGCCGACCTTTTGGTCGCGCATAATTTTAACTTTGACTTTAACTTTATGGTTAACGAATTTAAACTTAACTTTAAAGCCTTTACCTTTAAGGAAAGTTTTGACAGTATGCGCTACTTTACGCCCGTTTTAAAAATTGCAAGACCTTACGGCAAAGGAATTAAATACCCTAAGTTAAACGAACTGTGCGACAGAATGGACGTATATCCATTTGAGATTGAAAATTTTGTCAAAGAACACTTTTTACTTGATTCAAACCATAGCCACGACGCCGCTTACGACACAGCCGCTATGTATTTAGCGGTAAAAAACGGAGCGGAAAAGTTACCCGAATTAGCGGAATATTTGCAAAAGTTTAACGGTTAAAGGGCTTTTATTGCTTTTAAAAGGTAGTTTTTTGCCGAAAACTGCCGAAAAATCGAAATTTTAAAAAATTTTTAACAATTCATATGAATTGTGTTGACATTCATATGAATTGTTGGTATAATAGGTACGTAAAAAGATAAAGGGTGGGTATGATGAAGAACTTTCCCGGAACGGTCATACGGGCCGACACCAAAGACGTTGCAAGTTTTTTGAACGGACTGTTTGCCTTTGGAGAGATTAACCAAACACAACTAACCAAGGTTACGGGGCTTTCGCCGTCCACCGTTCAAAATTGGGTTAACCGCGGTTGGGTACCAAAAAGCAACGGCAAAGGTTACGACCGAGACAGGGTTGCAAGGATACTTATAATCAATATGCTTCGGCAGACTATGAGTCTTGACAACATATCAAACTTGCTGTTTTTTATAAACGGTAAAACGGACACCGACGAGGACGACATCATAAAAGAATCTTCTTTGTACACTTTATCTTGCAGTATTTTGTTTTCTGAAAATTTTTCCGACGCAAACTGTGTCGCCCTTATACGCAAACAACTAAAATCGCATCCGGAATTTTGCACCGACCAAAAGCGTTTGGAAATAGGCGTTTCGGTAATAGTTAAAGCCTTTATGGCGGCAAATATTATAAACGAAATTGACGGCACTATGTCCGCAGTTAGCGCCTACCTTAGGGAAACAGAAGCATTAGACAATAAAAAGCCCGAAATTAAAGTTACACAAAAAGAATTGCGCCGTTCGGAAACTTCGGAAGGCTAAACCTTTTTGTAAATTCGGCTTAATATAAATATTATATATCGTGAGGTATTTGTTATGTGGTGGGAAACACTTAATTTAGCGCAAAAAATATTCTTTTGCATTGCTACGCCGGCGTCGGTACTATTGATAGTACAGATAGTAATGATGCTTATAGGCTTCGGCTCCGCCGACACAGACGTCGATACAGACGTTTCCGCCGACCTTGACGGCACAGACGTAGACGGCGGTGAAGTTTTAGACGCCGACCACGGTTTCGGTCTGTTTACCTTGAGGGGGCTTATCGCCTTTTTCACGGTTGGCGGTTGGGTTGGCTACACCTTAGCGGACGGAACAATTTGGGTTGCCGTTTTGGTGGCGCTTATCGCAGGTACGGTAGCCTTAGTGCTTATGGGGCTTTTACTTAAATGGTTGGTATCTTTGCAGTCCAACGGCAACTTGAAAATGAGCGACGCCATAGGACAGACCGCGGAAGTTTATCTTACTATCCCCCCAAAAAACCAAGGTAAAGGAAAAATCAACCTATTGCTTAACGAAAGGTATGTTGAATATTCTGCCGTACAAAACGGCGATGTTCCTATCGCAACCGGCAAAAAGGTTAAAGTTTTAAGCACCGTTGCCGATAGTTTTTTGGTAGAAGAAGTATAAAAAAACAGCCGTTAATCGGCTTATAGGCAGACTTTTATAATTCGGAATTAAAAAATAACAAATTTACGGTTGTTCTTTTTACAATTATATTTTATATGATTTTTGAAGCACGACTGAACTTTCCGATTTATAATTCCCTATTAAACAGGGTACAAACACTAAATCAGAGTTTTACACCCCCCCTTGCGCAAGACAACAAGATTTTGCGTAAAAGGGACTGTATAACCGTTAATAAAATAAAAAATTAAATAAATTTGGAGGAAACAAATGTTCAATTTTTTGTCTTCGGACGGCGGTATAGTAGCCTTAACGGTAATTATCCCCCTGCTCCTTGTTATGGTAATTTTGCTTGTTGCGACACGCTTTAAAAAATGTCCTTCCGACAAGATTATGGTCGTTTACGGTAAGGTATCGTCCGGTAAAGACTCTACCCACCGTTCGGCTAAATGCTTACACGGCGGTGTAACCTTTATCGTTCCGCTGTTCCAGGCATATCAGTTTATGGACTTGACGCCCATATCGATTTCGGTTGACTTAAAGAGCGCTTTGTCCCGTCAAAACATTCGTATCGACGTACCTTCCATATTTACGGTAGGTATTTCAACCGAACCGGGCGTTATGCAAAACGCTGCGGAAAGGTTATTGGGACTTAAACTCGGTCAGATACAGGAACTTGCAAAAGATATCATATTCGGTCAGTTACGTCTTGTAATTGCTACAATGGACATCGAAGAAATCAACACCAACAGAGATAAATTCCTTGACGCGGTAAGCCTTAACGTTGAAGGCGAACTTAAAAAAATCGGTTTAAGACTTATCAACGTTAACGTAACCGATATTTCCGACGAATCGGGATATATCGTTGCACTCGGTAAAGAAGCGGCTGCAAAGGCTATAAACGACGCTAAAATTTCCGTTGCGGAAGCAGACAGAAACGGTGCTATCGGTGAAGCAAACGCCAAAAGAGAACAACGTATTCAGGTTGCGGAAGCAGACGCCGTTGCAATCAAGGGTGAAAACGAAGCAAAAGCCGCGGTTGCAAATTCTTATTCGGAATTACGTCAACGTAAAGCGGAAGCGGAACAAAGGGCTGTTTCTGCCGAAAAGATTAATGCCGCTAAGGCATTAGAAGACGCTTACGCCGCTGAAAAAATGGCTGAAAACGCTCGTGCCGAAAGAGAAAGAGCCTCTCAGGAAGCGGATATCTTGGTTAAAACCCGTATCGAAAAGGAACAGGTTGAACTTAAAGCGGAAGCGGAAGCCGAACAGATCAGAAAGAAAGCAAAAGGTGAAGCGGACGCTATCTTTGCAAAAATGGACGCGGAAGCACGCGGTATGCGTCAAATTTTGACGGCGCAAGCAGAAGGTCTTGCGGAAATCGTTAAAGCGGCAGGCGGTGATACCAACGAAGCGGCTCGCCTTATGATTACCGATAAACTTGAAAAGATTATCGCAACTCAAGTCGAAGCCATTAAGAATATTAAGATCGACAAGGTTACCGTTTGGGACGGCGGCAATAAGGACGGAAAGACTTCTACCGCAAACTTCTTATCCGGAATGTTACAATCGCTCCCTCCCCTTCAGGACGTATTTAAATCGGCAGGACTCGAAATGCCCGAAATAGTCGCTCCTAAAGAAGTAACCGAAGCAAAATCGGAACCCGAAGCCGAAGTTAAGGAGTAATTTAAAAATTAAATAATATATAAAAGTACGGCGGAAGTCGGCCTATAGGTCGGTTTCCGCCCTTTTATGTTTTTGTACGGCGTTTAATTATAGCGTTTGTTTAAAAAACAATTTAAGATTTATTTCGGCACACTTTGACCTCCGATTTAAAACAGCGTTTGTTTCGGTAGCGCGCAAAGACTATAAATGTATGGTAACAATCTATATTTTTAGTCATTATATTCCCGTTAGGATAATCGCTTTTATCCCGAGCGATTACATAAGAGTGCGCAAGTATTATCAATATCTATAATCATTATCTATTTATCGCTAAACGGGTAAGATAAATAGTATCGATTGAACAAATTACCGCCTTACGATTACAAAACAATAACCATAAATTACGCAGATTTTCCGTTTTAGTTAAATAAGGGCAAAATCGTAAAAATATTTTTATTTTTTGAAAGGGATTAAAAAACCTTGTAAAAGACAATTCAATATGTTATCATATATAGTCTAAAGCGATTTGCTATACCGTAGCGGTAGATCGCTATATTACTAACTTTACATAGGCGAGAGATGAAGTATACTTTAAAAAGCGTTTTCGGCGATAAAGCCTTTAATAAACTGGTTATTGCCATTGCACTGCCCATTGTCATACAAAACGGAATTACAAACTTTGTAAGTTTGCTTGACAATATTATGATAGGGCAAGTGGGCATAGAGGAAATGAACGGCGTTTCCATTATAAATCAGTTGATGTTCGTTTTTAACCTATGTATTTTCGGGGCTGTTTCCGGCGCGGGAATATTTACCGCACAGTTTTACGGGCGTAAAGACGTGGACAATATGCGCTACACGGTCAGATACAAGTTGTATTCCGCCGTATTTGCCGTAATACTTTTCGGATGTATTCTCTACTTTTTGCACGAGCCTTTGATTTCCCTTTACATAACTTCGGACGAATCGGGCACCGACCCTGTCGTTACGGCGCTAAGGGCGAAAGAATACTTAATGATTTCTTTATTGCAACTTCCCTTTTTTGCCCTTTCGCAGGTTTACGCAGGCACTTTGCGTGAAACCAACGAAACAAAAATGCCCATGCTTGCAAGCCTTGCCGCTTTTGTTTGTAACTTTTTGGGAAACTTAGTGCTTATTTTCGGTCTACTCGGCTTCCCCAAATTAGGTGTTAAAGGCGCTGCCATTGCAACCGTTATCGCAAGAATTGTGGAATGTGCCATTTTGATTTTATATTCTCACGTTAAAACGGAAAAGCACCCTGCCTTTAAAGGACTGTACAAATCGCTTAAAGTGCCGTCTTCGCTTACAAAAGTCATCACCAAAAAAGGCATGCCCATACTGATAAACGAAACCCTTTGGGCGGTAGGCGTGGCTTTGCTTGCGCAATGCTATTCTTTACGCGGACTTGCGGTAGTAAACGCTTACAGCATTGCTTCCACCATAAACAACCTGTTTTCCGTCGTGTTACTTGCTATAGGTAACGCAGTTGCCATTATTTTGGGCAACTATCTTGGTGCAGGAAGAACCGAGGAAGCCGTTGTCGCCAACGTCAGGCTTGTTTCTATTTCGGTAGCGTCTTCTGTGATTATAGGTATTCTTTTGGCTTCCGTATCCTGGCTATTCCCCAAATTTTACAACACAACCGAAGAAATAAGAAGTTTGGCAACCTCCTTTATCTTTATTTTTGCCGCCTTCATGCCGGTGAATTCTTACATAAACTGCACCTATTTCACTTTAAGGTCAGGCGGAAAAACCATTATTACCTTTTTATTCGACAGCGTTTTTGAATGTTGTCTTGCCGTACCGACCGCATTTTTGTTGGTAAAGTTCACCGCTTTATCCACACCCGTGATTTACGCTATCGTTTTATCGCTGTGGTTTGTTAAAGTGGTTGCAGGCATTATACTTATCAAAAAAAGAATTTGGCTTAACGACCTTACGAAAATCGGTTAACTTTACAACAATTGGGCTTTGCTTTGCAAAGCCTTTTTTGTTTTTTCGATAAAAACACGGTTAATCGGCTTATAGGCGGACTTTTACCCTTTCGCCCTAAGCGAACGCACGCCTAAAATCCCCTTTACGGCCTTTATAAATTTTTAAAACTTTTATAATTTTGCGTCTTTTTTACGGCGGTTTAAACACGGCTTTTTGCGGTAATATCCGGTTATGGGAAATTTTGTTTGATTTAGGGTTTGACATAAATATTATTTGTGCTATAATAGGTATAGAGAAATTATTTGATATATCTCTTGCGTTTAAAGAAAGTCTATTTTTTAGGCGGACGGTTTACTTAATTTGCGTTAAATTTTTTTTGTAACCGACGCCAAACGAACGCAAAAGTTTGAAAATGATTTCCTAATGATCTACAAACTAATTTAAAGGAACAGACTATGAGAAAAGTAGGTAGAAAATTTCCGCTGTTTATCGGCACTTTAATAGTTTCGCTGATACTTGCGGTAACCAATCTGTTTACCCTTCCTACCTATACGGGGCGCTTTACGGAAGCACCCGTTATTGTGGAAGCGGCAACCGATTATTACGCAGGTATCGATACTTCTTTAAGCGGTAGTGCTTTTAGAAGCGAAGTGGCTAAACTGATTACTTCAACCCATCACACCAACACCACTTATGACGGATTGAGAAATGTTTATCCCTATTCGGATAAAGACCCCGACGTCAGCGGTAATATTCTTTGGTTTTACAGCGGAACGTCATTCCGCTTTACGGGATCGTTTAACGACGGAACAAACCGCGAACACGTTTGGCCCAAAAATGCGGGAAAGGCCTTCCCTGCTTCTTCGGAATGCGGTTCGGACGCCCATCACTTAAGACCGGCTAACGCCAACCTTAACTCCTCGAGAAGCAACAATAACTTTGGCGAAGTTTCCGAAACCAACGGCAATATCGTCAAAGAAAACGGCAAAACTTCTTACGCCAGCCTTTGCTATCAAGCAAGCAGCACCTTCTACCCCGGTAAAGGTTACAGGGGTGCGACCGCTCGTATTTTGATGTACGTACAAACCCGTTGGGGGGATAAGTTCAACCTGCAGTTCGTACTCGGTAAAGGCAGTAATAAGACCATCGGCGATATAGAAGACCTTTTAAAATGGCATTACTTGGAACCGCCCACAGAAGCGGAATATGTAAGAAACGAATATGTTTACAGCATCCAAGGAAACCGCAACCCCTTTATAGACCATCCCGAATACGCTACCAAAATTTATTGCTATGACGGACAAAGTTACAATAAAACTTTGCAAAACGTAGCAAAAACCTACGATAAATACTCTGAAGAACAACCCCTTTTGGCGACCGACGTTACCATTACGCCGGAGGAAAAGGAATGTACCGTTGACGACGTTTTCACTTTAAGCGTTACCGCTTCCCCCAAAGACGCGGTTTGCGATTTTAACTATACTTCGGACGATACTACGGTTGCAACCGTAAATCAAAACGGCAAAGTTACCGCAGTCGGTCAAGGCTTGGCGACAATCACCGTAAAAGAAACCAGATCGGGCATTACCAAAACAGTGTTGGTTTTGGTTAACGATAAGATTAGTTCGGACGTAACCGAATTCAGCACAAAAGTGCTTATGGTTAAAGCAAAACGCGGTCAAAGCAACGTTTACGCCGCTATTTTGGACGCGCTTAACGTTTACAACGCTTTTGACGATCAGGAAAAACTTGCGGTATACGACGACTATACAAAACTCGTTAAGGAAATCGAAATTTACAATTCCGCTACCGACGTTGTGAATTCTTCCGCCGACAAGGCATTTGAAAACGCTTGGACGGCTTTAAAACCCGACGATAAGGAAGGTGAACAGAAATGAAAAAATTATCAGTCATTTTGTTATCGATAGTTACTTTGCTTGCTTTGACCATTTTTGCTTCTTGCACGCTGCCCGAACACGTTCCGTCGTCTAAACCTTCGGATACCGCTACCGGTTCGAGCGGAAGCGATACCCCTGACCCCGAAGTCTTAACCGCCGAAAAAGCGCTTGAAAATATTACAGCGCTTTTAAACGAGGATTATTCGCAAATAACCCTTACGGTAACGGTAAGCGCAAACGGACTTACGGACATAGATACCTATAAAATGACTTACGGCAACGGCATAGACGTTGAATATTCGGTTAAACGCGCCAATCCTTTCAAAATCGAAAACGGCGTTGTTATTCCGCCCGAAACACCTTACAACGAATTGACAGGCACCGTAAAAGTTTCAAACGGAACGGTTACAAAAATCAGCGGCGACGATGTTAACGTTGACTTTTTGAGTATTTCCAAATTAAATCTAAACCTTAACGCCCAAAACTTTAACAACCTTACGGTTAGCGAAACTTCACTTAAAGGCGAAGTTACAAGCCCTAAGACGGTTTTCAACAACCAAACTTTAACTGCGGAAAATTGCAAAATAGACGTTAGTTACGGCGCTACGCTTAAATTTATCAAATTTAAATATACCGATAATACCGATAGCAACGTTCAGGTTGAATACTCCTTTACTAAATAAGCGTTGTATTGCGGTCAATAATTTATTATTGATGATATATTGCAGACAAAATACTTTACATATAATAATCCACCCGCTTAGCGGGTGGTATTTCATTTTCGGGCATAGCCCTAATC
>CALZDP010000024.1 GCA_945638575.1 uncultured Clostridia bacterium
GCGTTGGAAATTTTAACTGCGCCGTTAGCGTCGTTTGTTTGTGTATAGTTAAAAGGAATATAACCGCATTCCATACCGACGTAAAGTTTATTAGGGTCTTTTTCGTCGTTGCAAGCGGTAAAGGTCATTGCGGAAAACACTAAACAAGCGGTAAGTAAGGTTATACCTATTAGTCTTAAGAATTTCATTTTTGTATCTCCTAAAAATTAAAATTTCCATAAAAAAACCGTAATCACAAGGATTACGGAAAACAAAATCAATCTTTATGTGCAGACTTAAAGCCTAAGATTAACGTAATAGCTCTCCGCAAGTTTCCTTGCGACAGTCTGCAAAGTGTTCCTTTGCAGCCCAACAGTGAATCTTTCGGACAAAAATTCAAAGTTTCGGCAAAACTTCCTTTCCCGAAATCCTTCATTCCGTTACGGAAATCGGTACTGATAAGTATTGCGCCTCTATTAAATTACTCGTTGATTTTAACAATTTGTAATGCCGTTGTCAAATGATTTTATGCTATTATCGTAAAAATTTTGATTAAACGGCAAATTTGTTAAAATTTATGCTTAAAGTTATAAAATAAGGTAGAATAATCAAATTTATAAAATTTGCCGATCGTTTTTTTAAAAAAAGCCCTTTTTATGCTTTACAAACAAATTAACCTATGTTATAATTTCAAGGCTTAAAGGTTGATGCCGCTGTGACGAAATTGGCAGACGTAGCAGACTCAAAATCTGCCGCCCTTAAAAGCGTGCCGGTTCGAGTCCGGCCAGCGGCACCATTTAAAGTTAGCGTTGCAAGTTGTCTTGCAACTTTTTTTTGAAGACAAAACCTTATAATTGCTTAGACGTTCGACAGTTCATTTGTACCTTCCTGTCGTAAAATAAAACCGGGACTGCTATATAGGATTATTATATAATTATATAAATAATTTGCAGCCTTGCGTTTTTGCAAGGCTGTTTTTATATCTGAATGTGAATAACAAAATGATTTGAGGTTGAATTTATGCCTAATGAATTGATATTTTTTATATGTATCGTAGTGTATCTGGGAAGCGTTCTTTTGCTTTACAAGTTGTTCGGTAAAAACGGACTTTATGCTTTTGCAGTGTTTGGCACGCTTCTCGGTAATGTTTCCGTGTGTAAGTGTATTGACTTATTCGGATTGTCGACAACTGCCGGTAACGTAATTTACGCTTCCACCTTTTTAATAACAGATATTCTTTCCGAAAAATACGGTAAAAAGGCGGCGAGAAATGCTGTTTTGTACAGTTTTTCAACTATGATTTTATGGCTTATAGGTTCGCAGTTCGTTATTTTATTGACGCCGAATAAAAGCGATTACGTAAATGAAAGTTTGAACGTTGTATTCGGACTTGCCCCGAGAATTACCTTTGCAAGTTTAGTCGGGTTTATATGCAGTCAAAGCATAGACGTGTTTTTGTACCATTTGATTTGGAAAAAAACGGGCAACAGCAAAAAGATGCTTTGGCTTAGAAATAACGGCAGCACTTTAACAAGTCAAGCGGTTGACACGGTTTTGTTTACCACTTTGGCGTTTTTGAATACCTATCCTACCGACGTATTTATCAGCATTTTATTAACAACTTACCTATTTAAGGCGATAGTTGCTATTTTTGATACGCCTTTCGTGTATTTGGCAAGAAAAATCCTGCCTTTAGACGAGTTACCCGATAAAAAGATTGTGAAAACGGAAAATTAAAGTGCGTTTGCATCCGAAAATGTAACAATGGTTTGCTTTTCGGGCTGACATTATTAGTTGACATTATTAAATAATAATGTTAAACTTTAAAAGTCAAGCAATTTGACAACTTCATAGCAGACAGAGTCGACGTTTGTCGGAGAGCAGGGGAAGACGGTGTGAATCCGTCGCAACAGTCATTATCGTGTGCTTAATTAAGCGAGTCGGGTAACCTGCCTGTTTGTGAATTAAAACTTATCTGCGGGCAAAGGCGGAAAGGTTTTTACGCAATTATTTTTATTGCGTCTTTTTGGGTTCCCTTTGTCGGGAACTTTTTTTTGCAAAAAATTTTTATGAGGTACTATTATGAAAAAATTACTAACTGTTTTTCTTGCGATTATGGTCGCTTTCTCGCTTGTTGCGTGCAATCCAAAACAAGTTGACGAAAAAGGAACTATTACCGTAGTTGTTATGCAGGAAACACCGCTTAACTACACGGTTAAACTCGAAGATCTCGATTTATCCGAGGGGGCTTTTTCCGTTGTTAAATATCTGAATGTCGAAAAAGGTATGTCGCTTGAGTACGAAAACAGCGTATACGGTGCGTATATAACCAAAATCGGTGATATATCGACCGATAGCGCCGGTTTTGTAAGCGTATTTACAAGCGTTGAAAGGGAATGGGACGTTACCGAATATTGCGTTACTAAAGAGTATAACGGCATAACGGTTAAATCTTCCGCGATAGGTTTATCTTCCATGTCGATAGTCGAAGGAATGGTCTTATATTTCTGCTATATTGCGTACTAAGGTAAAATGAAGGGATTTACGGCAAAAAAAATAGCGGTGCTTGCCGTTATGACTGCGCTTTTGGTGTGCGGAAAACTTGCTTTGAACTTTATACCGAACGTCGAAGTAATAACTCTGTTTTGCGCGCTGTTCGGCTACGTTTTCGGACTTTGGGCTTTATTGCCCGTTGCCGTGTTTTGCCTGCTTTCGGGCGCTTATTGGGGCTATAATATCTGGGTTGTAACTTACTTGATTTATTTTAGCGCGGTAGTTACGGTGTTTTGGCTGTTATCTAAAAAATCCATCGATAAGCCGTATGTTACTTCACCGATAGTTGCACTTTTGACTTTTGGATTCGGCATTTTAGACGCCTTTATGGTAACTATATTAAGCGGATTCGATAACTTTTTATACAGATTCGGTTTTTATTACGGAAACGGAATAGTTTTTGTAATAATCCACGTTATGTCAAATGCCGTAATAGTGGCTTTAATTTTCAGCCCTTTGTCTAAACTGTTGCAAAAATTGAAATTAGAAATGGAAATTTAAAAACAGCCCTTGGGGCTGTTTTTGTTATGCGATTTTATATTCGGTATTCAATTGACAAAGTAAGGCTTTTTTAATATAATGTAACTAATAGTTTTAGACGTGTTATTTAAGGCAATAATCGTAACAACGCCTTTTTGCAAAATAAAAAATCCGTTTAAAAAACGGATTTTTGGTGCCGCTGGCCGGACTCGAACCGGCACGCTTTTGAGGGCGAGGGATTTTAAGTCCCTTGCGTCTGCCTATTCCGCCACAGCGGCGCATCTTTCAAATGCTCATATATAATAACACAAAAGAATTATAAAATCAAGGGATTTATTTTAATATTTTTAAAAAAATGGACAAATTTGTTTTAATTGACGGAAATAGTTTAATAAACAGAGGTTTTTACGCTACACCTCCTATGCAGGCGAAGGACGGAACCCCCACAAATGCGGTTTTCGCCTTTATGAATATGCTTATAAAGATAATAGGCGAAGTTGCGCCTAAGTATTTGCTTGTTGCTTTCGACAGAAAGGAACCTACTTTCCGTCATAAGATGTTTGCCGAATACAAGGGAACAAGAAAACCTATGCCGGAGGATCTTGCTGTACAAATACCTCTTTTAAAAACAGTGCTTGACGCTTTAAACATAAGTCATTATGAGTTAAGCGGAATAGAGGCCGACGATATTATAGGCACCCTTTCAAAAAGGTATAATAACGAAACGATTATTTATACGGGGGATAAGGATAGTTTTCAGTTAGTAGACGATAGCACTTCCGTCTATTTTACCAAACGGGGAATAAGCGAAACAGAACAGTACACGAACGAAAATTTTGTGGAAAAGGTGGGAATACACCCTATAAATATAATAGACCTTAAAGCGCTTATGGGCGATAGTTCCGATAATATACCCGGCGTAAAAGGCGTAGGCGAAAAGACCGCCGTAACCTTAATAAAGGACTATACCACAATAGAAAATCTTTACGCTCATATAGACGAAATAAAGGGGAAACTAAAAGACAAACTTAAAGAAGGCGAAGAATCTTCTAAGTTATCAAAAGTTTTGGCAACGATAAATACGGCTGTCGATATTCCTTTAAAAATAGAAGATTGCGTTTACGACTTTCCTTTTACAAACTCTGCAAAAGAAATCTTTATGAAACTCGGTTTTGTAAATATTTTGAAAAAGAACGATTTGTTTTTAGATGACTCTTTGGCGGAAGAAGCCCTTTTAAAGGATATCAAAATACAAAAAATTACTAACGAAAACGAAATTACGCCTTTCATAAATTCAAACAAATTTTCCCTTGTAATCGGTGATTTTGTAAATTTTTATAATTTTTCGGACACTGAATGTCAACTTGCTGTAAAAGAATCTTTCTTTGATGAAGGCTTTGATTATTCCGAAGCAATACAGGCTTTAAAGCCGATTTTTGACAACCATAAAAACACAGTGGTGGTTTACCGCAAAAATCAACTTTTGCATGAACTTAATACCTACGGGATATATCCTAAGTGCAATTTTGAGGACGTAGCCGTTCAAAAATATTTAGTCGATTATACGGGTAAGGATGAAGAACTTTCCAACGTGTTTTCGATAAATAATTTAAATCAAAAAACGCCTGCATACTCCCTTTCCCTTCTTTATGATAAGTACAACGAAACTATGTCAAATGAAGAAAGAAAGGTATACAGCGATATCGAGATGCCTCTTTCGGCTGTTCTTTTCGATATGGAAAATACCGGATTCAAAGTCGATATCGAGGCTTTGGAAAAAATGTCCTCCGAGTACAAAATTCAACTTACCGAAATTGCCGAAAAGATATATGATTTGGCAGGCGAGCGATTTAATATAAATTCAACAAAGCAATTAGCGGACATACTTTTCGTCAAACTTAATTTAAACCACGGTAAAAAGACAAAATCGGGGTTTTCAACCAATTCCGAAGTTTTGGAAGATTTAATCGATTCGCATGAAATCATACCGTTAATACTGAAATACAGAAGGATCTCTAAGTTAAATTCCACTTATATAGACGGATTCAGGGGGCTTATCGATAAGAATACCGGACTTGTTCATACCACTTTTAATCAAGTGCAGACGGCGACGGGCAGGCTTTCTTCAAGAGAACCCAATCTTCAAAATATACCTGTAAGAGATGAAGAAGGCAAAGAAATTCGTAAATTGTTCAGTGCGAGAAGCAGCGACAGAGTGTTGATCGACGCAGATTACTCTCAAATAGAACTTAGGCTTTTGGCTGCATTTTCTAATTGCAAGCCGCTTATAGAGGCATTTAACGAGGGAAAAGATATTCACACGGCGACGGCTTCTATGGTCTTCGGCGTGCCTATTGATAAGGTAGACGCCTCTATGCGCAGAAGCGCAAAAGCGGTTAACTTCGGCATAGTTTACGGAATAAGTGATTTCGGACTTGCAAAAAACCTTAAAATATCGCCAAAAGTAGCGGGCGGATATATCAAAAAGTATTTTGAACTTTATCCCGAAGTTAAAGAATACATGAATAAAAACGTTGAAGACGCCAAAAAAACAGGTTATGCGCTTAGTTTGTTCGGCAGAAAACGTTATATCAGGGAATTAAATTCACCTAATTATAACGTGCGTATGTTTGGCGAAAGGGCAGCGATGAACATGCCTTTGCAAGGTTCTGCGGCGGATATTATGATGTTAGCCATGATAAACGTTTATAAAAAGTTAAAAGAAGGCAACTTTAAGTCAAAACTTATACTGCAAGTTCATGACGAACTTATTATCGACGCTTATTCGGACGAGATGGAAGAAGTTAAAAAACTTTTGACAAACGAAATGGAAAAGGCTGTTAAACTTTCCGTTCCGCTAACTGTTTCGGTTTCGGTTGCAAAATCTTGGTATGACGCAAAATAGCATAAAAACGGAGTTTTTATTATGATAAAAGTTGCTATAACCGGTGGAATTGCGAGCGGAAAGTCCACCGTTTCCGAAATTATCAAAAACTTTGGGTATGAAGTTTACGACGCCGATAAAATATATGCCGATCTTTTAAAGGATGACATGGTTGTAGAAAAAATTTCCGCATTGGTAGGAGTAGAACCGATTGCTTCCGAAAACAAACTGATTTTAGACAGAAAAAAAGTTTCCGAAAAGGTTTTTAAAGACAAAGAACTTTTAAAAAAGTTGAACGGGTACACGCACGCACTTGTTTACGATAAGATTAAAAAGATATTTTTAACTTGCAAAGGAAGTGCGGTTTTTTTTGAAATCCCGTTACTTTTTGAAAGTGGCGGAGAATGTCTTTTTGACAATGTTTTGGTTGTCGTAAGGGATAAGTCGGAAAGGGTAAATGCCCTTATGAAAAGGAACGGATTTACTCAAAGTCAAGCAGAAGAAAGAATCTTAAACCAAATCGACTATGATAATTTTAACCTAACAAGGCATACTGTAATACATAACGACGGCGATATTGCCGCGTTAAAAGTAAAGGTAAAAAATGTCATCGATTTGTTCGAAAAAAGGGATAATTAGGGTTTTTGAGATTATAATTTCTATTTTGTTATGCGTGATTTTAATATTCTTAATTTTCGCTAACTGTTCAAAAACAAAAAAATATCTTTCGGTTGTACGTATAACTTCCGCTAAATTTTCCGTTGAAACTTCATTGATACTTGCAGTTATTAAAGTCGAAAGCAATTTTAACGAAAAAGCGGTTTCAAATAAGGGCGCTTTAGGGCTTATGCAGGTAACCGAAAACACTTTTGAATATGTTTGTACGCTTTATAATTTAGATTACACCTTAGAAGATACTTTTGACGTTACCGCAAACATAACCGTAGGAACGGCATACCTAAACTATTTATTTAAAAAATTCAAAACAGAAAAAGAGGTTCTTGCGGCTTATAACGCAGGGGAAGGCAATCTTTATAATTGGCTAAGTAATCAAAGTTACAGCGATGACGGAAAAACTTTAAAAAAGATTCCTTACAAAGAAACTTTAAACTACGTAAGAAAGGTCGCTTTTTACAAAAATTGTTACTACAAAAAATTTGATTAAAACATTTACGAAAAAGGAAAAAATATGAAAGCGGTTGTTCAAAGGGTTAAAAAAACCACTCTTAAAGTAAACGGCGAACTTATCAGTCAAATAGACGGGGGATTGGTCGTATACTTTGGGGTTGAAAAAGGAGACACGGAAGAAAAGGTGCATTACCTTGCAAAAAAGATAGCAAACCTAAGAATATTTGAGGACGATAATAAAAAAATGAATTTGTCGGTAAAAGATGTAAAAGGCGAGATACTTGCAGTGTCTCAATTTACATTGCTTGCCGACCTTTCACACGGTAACAGACCGAGTTTTTCTAATGCCGAAATACCCGAAAGGGCAAATGAACTTTACCGATTATTTATGGAAAAACTTGCCGAAAACGGCGTTTCGATAAAACAAGGTTTATTTGGGGAAGATATGAAAATCGAGCAATTTAACGACGGGCCAGTAACCGTAATATACGAGATTTAATGCTGAATTTTGATGTTATTATGAAAGAGATGATTTTAAAAGAGAAACTGCTTTCAGAGGGGGCTTCCTTAATTGGGTTTTCGGACATAAAGGTTTCCCCGATAGAAAATCAACCTAACTTGCGTTACGCCGTATCGATAATTGTAAAGTTAAGCGACAGCGTTTTAAAAACCATTGTCGACAAACCGTCGATATCTTATTTTCAACATTACAGAGCGGTCAATTTCAGGCTTGATCAACTTTCCTTAACGGCTGTAAAATTTCTTGAAGAAAACGGTTATAACGCCTTTCCGATTGCCGCGTCGCAAAGTATACCGACAAATAAATTTTACGGCGTGTTTCAGCATAAAACGGCGGCAAGGCTTGCAGGCCTTGGCTACATAGGAAAGAATTCTTTATTTATAACGGAAGAATACGGCAGTAAAGTAAGGCTTGCGACGGTGCTTACGGATATGCCACTTACAGCGGAAGGTCCGATTATAACAAAAGACTGCAAAAACTGCACAATTTGTCGGGATATTTGTCCCGCCGGCGCTATTTACGGCGAAAATTTTGACCCGACAAATCCCCAAAAGCCCCTTTTTGATAAAGAAAAGTGTTCGCTTAATATGAAAAATTATAACGACGTGGGGCGCGGAGCCGTGTGCGGTTTGTGCATAAAGGCTTGCCCGATGAATAAATTGAATTGAAATTAACCGAAATAAATTTAATAGTTTAGATCAAAGGAATAATTTTCCTTAATTTCGGAAAGAATAGTTACATAACGATTGAGAGGTGAATTATGAAAAAGAAAAAGCCTAAAGTTATCAAACTGTCAGAAACCGATTACAACAACTACATTATGTCTTTAAAGGATGAAAGACCTGCAAAGGTTATTATTCCGGAAGAAGATAAAAAGTAAAAAAAATCCGAGCGACCGCTCGGATTTTTTATATCTAAACTTATTTCAAGTTGTTGCGTATGGAGTTTTTTGCTTTTTCGGCAACGTTTTCGGGCGTAAAACCGAATTTTTGGAAAAGTTCAGGGTATTTACCGGATAAACCGAATTGGTTCATACAAACCGTTTCACCCTTAAAGCCAGCGTACTTATACCATGAATAAGAAGAACCCGCTTCCACGCAAACTCTTGCCGTAACCTTAGACGGGATAACGCTTTCGCGATATTTTGCGCTTTGTTTTTCAAAAACTTCAATAGACGGCATCGATACTACGCGAACGTCGTAACCATCATTTAATAAAAGTTTGCGCGCTTTTACGGCAACTTCCACTTCGGAACCTGTTGCTATAATAATGCAGTCGGGGGTAGGCTTTACGCTGTTTTCAACGATGTATCCGCCCTTTAAAGCGTCGTCCATACTCTTACAGCAGGGGGTAACTTTTTGCCTTGTAAGACAAATTACGGTAGGAAGTCCGCTTGTTAACGCCGTGTACCATGCGGCAGCCGTTTCGGTGGTGTCGCAAGGTCTGAATAATTGAACGTTGGGGATTGAACGGATTCCGACAAACTGTTCCACCGGTTGGTGCGTGGGACCGTCTTCGCCAACCCCTATGGAATCGTGGGTAAACACGTAAATAGCAGGGATTTTCATAATTCCGGCAAGCCTTATTGCGTGTTTAAGGTAATCGGAAAATACAAAGAAGGTTGAACAGTAGGGGGTAAGTCCGCCGTGAACCAAAATTCCGTTTACTATCGCGCCCATTGCGTGTTCGCGAATCCCGAATTGCAGGTTGGAACCCTTTCTGTTAGCGGGACTGTAAAATTCTCTTTGGTCAAGATGAGTTAAATTGGAGGGCGTAAGATCCGCGCTTCCGCCGAAAAGGTTTTCAACCGATTCGGCAACTTTGTTGATAACCGTGTGTCCTGCGCTTCTGGTGGCAACCGCTTGAGTATTATCTAAAGATTCGAGCGATTTTTTTAATGCGGAATGGTCGTTTATTTGCCAAAGGTTAAACTTTTCGGCAAGTTCGGGGTACTGTTCGGAATATTGGGTAAACATCTGTTTCCATTCCTTTTGCGCCTTTTTACCGCGGTTGATTGCCTTATTTAAAAGGGGTTGAATTTCTTTAGGATATTCATAAGGCGCCGACGTCCAGCCGAAGTTTTCCTTCATAATACGAAGATTTTCTTCACCTAACGGTGTGCCGTGTGCTTTTGCCGTTCCTTGAACCGGCGAACCGTAGCCGATAGTGGTATGGCAAATGATAACGGAAGGTTTTTCCTTTTCTGCCTGTGCCTTTAAAATGGCGCGTTTGATAGCAGAATGATTGTTTCCGTCAACTTCCAAAACCTGCCAACCCATGGCTTTTTGCCTTAGCGCTATATCATCGTCGAAAATGCCGTTTATGGAACCCTCGATGGTGATTTTATTACAGTCGTAAAATAAAATGAGTTTGCCTAATTTTAAACTTCCCGCAAGCGAGCATGCCTCGTAACCGATACCTTCCATAAGGCAACCTTCACCGCATAAGCAGTAGGTGTAATGGTCGACGACAGGGAAACCTTCGCGATTGAATTCCGCGGCAAGTTTGGTTTCCGCAATAGCCATACCGACGGCGTTTGCGATACCCTGACCTAAAGGACCTGTGGAAACTTCTACGCCGGGGGTGTGCATATATTCGGGATGACCGGGCGTTTTAGAGCCTAATTGGCGGAAGTTTTTAAGATCTTCCGCGGTAATTTTATAGCCGAACATATGAAGAAGTGTGTATAAAAGCATAGAGCCGTGTCCCGACGAAAGGACAAATCTGTCTCTGTCAACGAAAAACGGGTCTTTAGGATTAAACTTTAAAAAGTCGTCAAAAAGGGTGAACGCTACTGTTGCTGCGCCGAGCGGCAGTCCGGGGTGTCCTGATTTGGCTTGGTTTATGGCTTCAGCGGAAATTACCCTTACGGTGTTTACCGCTGTTTGAAATTTGTCCATACTATAACCTCCTTTACCATTTGATTATACAGTTTAAGAAAGATTTCGTCAAGTAAAACCGTAAAAAAGAGACCATTTATCTGTAGTTTTGGCGTGTTATGTGAAATTAAAAGGTAATCTTGGTAAAAACCGCTTTAATAAGTTCATAATTTGTGCAAATTAAACAAAAAAAGCAAGTTTTACTTTACAAATAATTTAAGTTTATTTATAATATAATTTAAGAAAAACCGTGTATGGCAAATTTTTTTGGCTAACGATTTGATTAAATTACGATAAATTACTTAATTACGAGGTTTAATATGGCAAAAGAGCAACAGTTTGTAAAAAATATTGCGAACATAGAAGAGGATTTTCCCCAATGGTACACAGACGTGGTTATCAAAACCGAACTTGTTGATTACGGTCCGGTTAAAGGTACTATGGTAATACGTCCTTATGGTTACGCAATTTGGGAAAACATTCAAAACGAATTAAACAAAAGATTTAAAAAAGTTGGCGTTAAAAACGCTTATTTTCCCATGCTTATACCCGAAAGTTATTTGAGAAGGGAAGCCGAACACGTCGAAGGTTTTGCTCCCGAAGTTGCTGTCATTACCCATGCCGGCGGTGAAAAATTACAGGAAAACCTTGTTGTAAGACCTACAAGCGAAACCATTATTTGCGAAATGTTTTCAAAATGGCTTCACAGTTACAGGGATTTGCCTATAATTATCAACCAGTGGGCTAACGTAGTCAGATGGGAAAAGACCACCCGTCCTTTCCTTAGAACAAGCGAATTTTTGTGGCAGGAAGGCCATACCGTCCACGCAACCGAAGAGGAAGCGCGCGAAGAGACTATGAAAATGCTCAAAGTTTACGAAGATTTTGCCAACGAATGTTTGGCTATTCCCGTCTTTACAGGCATTAAGACCGAAAAGGAAAAGTTTGCCGGCGCGGTTGAAACTTACGGCATGGAAGCGATGATGCTTGACGGTAAAAGTTTGCAAGCAGGTACTTCGCACTATTTGGGAACAAACTTTGCCAAATCCTTTAATATGAAGTTTTTGGACAAAGATAACCAACTTAAATACGGTTATTCAACGAGTTGGGGGGTATCCACCCGTTTAATCGGCGCTATAGTCATGGCACACGGCGACCAACGCGGTTTATCTTTGCCTCCGATGATTGCTCCTATTCAGGTAATCGTTATCCCCGTTGCGCAGTTTAAAGAAGGTGTCTTGGAAAAGGCAAAAGAGATAACCGAAAAACTTGTCGGTATGGGTATAAGAGCGGAACTTGACGCAAGAGACGCAAGCCCCGGCTGGAAGTTTAACGAATGGGAAATGAAGGGCTGTCCCGTAAGGCTTGAAATAGGTCCGCGCGATATCGAAAACAACGAATGTGTAATTTCACGCCGTGATAATTTTGAAAAATTTAATCTTAGCCTCGATAAACTCGACGGTATTCCCCAATTACTGAACACCATTCAGAAAGATATGCTTGAAAAGTCGAGAAAGATGCGTGATTCTAAGGTTAAAGACGCTGCTTCCATGAAGGAAATTTTAGACGGCGTAGAAGGTAAAAACTTCGTTAAAGTTAATTGGTGCGGTTGTCGTGAATGTGAAGATAAGATTAAAGCCGAAACCGCTGCTTCCGCAAGGGTTATTATAGGCGACGCCGATGAAGGTTCGGTTTGTGCGGTCTGCGGTAAAAAGGCAACCAAAAAAGTTTTGTTTGCACGCGCTTACTGATTTAATGCAATTTTTAACAAGCGGTAAGTTTTTAAAAAGTCATTTACAAGGGGTGTGAAAATTGAAGTCGATTCTATGCAGAAACGAAGATAAAGAGATCGTTTTAAAAAGGGGAAACTATTCTAACCCGAATACTTATAACGCCTTAGACAGTGCTGTGGCTTTTTTGGTTTTTGCGTTGCTTACAGTTGCGTTAAAGTATGCGATATCGCCGCTTATTCAAAAAATCTATCAAGCGACAAACGATTATATGCTTGCTATGTGTATTTCCGTATTAGCGGCGCAAGGAATGATTTTATTGGTAGCGTTTATATTTTCACGCATCAAAAAGGTCGGATTTTTATCGGGTGGCGGTTTTGCCTGTCGTTTCGACGCAGTCGACGCGCTTTTCGGAATATTGCTTTGTTTTGGCGTGTTCTTTTTGCTGAACGCCACGCATTATTCCTTCATTGACGATTGGACTTGGATTATATATCTTACCGATTACGAAACCCACACTTCGCTTATTGCCGTACCGTCCGATTTAAATCCTTTGTTGACGGTAATTTACTCCTTTATTTTAGTGCCTCTTTTGCCCGCTATTTGCGAAGAAGCGCTTTTCCGCGGAGTTATAATGAGAGGTCTAAGGCAGTTCGGCGATTTGTTTGCCGTAATTTGTTCCGCTTTCATTTTTGCCATAATGCACGGCGGATACGAGCAAATTGTGTTGCAGTTTGCGATAGGCTTAATGATAGGCGGCGCAGTAATGATTTCAAACAACATTTTCGTCGGTATGGCTATGCATTTTAGTTATAACTTCGGCGTAATAGCGCTAACCGCCATGCCCGAAATACTTAACGGTTTTTTACCTTTTTATAATTACTTATACGATGCGTCGGGCGTGATTTTGGGCTTTGTCTTTATTATTACCGGCTTCATATATTACGGTTTTAAATTTATTGGCGAATACAAAAGAAAAATCCTTAAAAAACCAAAGATTGTGCGTTTTCAAAATTACTATGTTTTGGAAAACGATTTAGACGCAGACGGCAAGCAAAAAGCATACAGTTATGCGGCTGTACTGCCTGAATATTACAAAAAAGACACCGATTACCGTTTTTACAGCGGAAACCGCTTTTGTAAGTTTAACAAGCAATCGAACAAAATTGCGCCTGTAATTATATTGGCGATTGCAACTATTATAGCCGTTTTGCAAATCATCATTTCCGCATAAGGAGGCATCAATGATTTATTCTTTATTAAAAGCTATCGAAAATTTAGCCGGTGTATCGGAAGAATACGGGCTTATTATCAATCAAAAATGGTTTGCCGTAACCACGCTTGCCACTTCTACGTTGATTAGTTTGGTTTTCTTTATTTTTAAAGGTATAGGACTGTACACTATCGCTAAAAGGGAAAACATTAAAAATCCGTTTTTGGCGTTTATTCCTTTTGCAAGTTTCTATTTGCTCGGTAAAATCGTCGGCAGAGTAAAAGTTTTCGGATACCACGTTAAAAATCTGGGGCTTATTACGATGATTTCGCTAATAGTTTATTATGCGCTGGGCTTTACCTACGATATTTTGCTTTACGGCGAAAATTTGGTAAGTTTATTTACCGCAGGCGATATCGGAATATTGACTTCCACTTACGGCTCGGTATGGGTTGACGTGGTTTTGGCTGTATTCAGAGGGATTTCAAACATAGTGTACCTTATTTGTTACATCTTTTTGATTATGACCTTTTTTATGTATTACGGAAAAAGCGCTCGAATTGCATATTCGCTTTTATCAATATTCATCGATCCGCTTTTCGGAATATTTGTTTTCGTCGTCAGAAAAAATGAACGTTTCGATTACAGTCAATATATGAAGATGCGTTTTGATTCTTATAACGCAAACAGAAGCGGAGGCGGATTTAACAATCCCGAAAAACCTTTCACCAAGGAAAGTCAAAATCCTTATGAACCTTACGAAAGTTACGAAAAGAAAAATACCGAAAAAACACCCGATATTGACGTGTTTGAAGATTATTCCGACAAGGACGGTAATAATAACGGAAAGGATGATGATCTGTTTTGATTAAAGAAGATAACATAGCGGCAATTTCTACGGCAAGTCAGCCAAGCGGTGTTGCCATTATTCGTATAAGCGGTGAATCGCCTTTAGAGATCGCCGAAAAAATGTTTCACTGTAAAACCGACGTTAAAGACTTTGAACCTTACAAAATGTACGTCGGCAGTATTGACGGCGGAAACTTTAAAGATTTTGGCATGTGCGTGTACTTTAAAGGTCCGAAAAGTTATACGGGTGAAGATATGGTGGAGTTTCATTGCCACGGCGGACAGGCTATAACCAGAGGCATTTTGGAAAACTGTCTTAAACTCGGCGCAAGGTTTGCCGAACGCGGAGAGTTTACCAAGCGTGCCTTTTTAAACGGCAAACTTTCACTTTCCTCGTGCGAAGGGCTTATCGATATGATAAATTCGCAAAGCGTGGCTGAAGTAAAGGCAGGTTACTATCTTTACAAGGAAAACCTTTTAAAAAAGATAAAAGAAAGTCAGTCTGATTTGACTTACGTTTTGGCTTTGATTGACGCAAACATCGACTATCCGGAAGAGGATATCGAACAAGCGGAACTTGACGACGTTAAAACAAGACTTGAAAAGGTTAAAAACGATATAACAAAACTTTCCGACACCTTTAATACGGGAAGTCGTGCCAAAAACGGCGTCAACGTCGTTATTTGCGGTAAACCTAACGTGGGCAAGTCTTCTCTTTTAAACGGAATACTTTGCTGTGATAAAGCGATAGTTACCTCGGTAGAGGGTACAACGAGAGACGTTGTCGAAGGCACGATTGAGTATAACGGCGTAAGGTTTAATTTTTACGATACCGCGGGGATAAGAGAATCCGACAACACGGTTGAAAAGATGGGAATTGAAAGGTCTAAACGGGCGATAGACAGCGCCGACGTTGTAATTTTTATGGTTGACGGAACAAGCAAGCCGACTTCCGACGATAAAGAAGTTTATGAAATCGTTAAAGATAAAAACCTTATTAAGGTGGTAAATAAAGGCGATCTTGTTAAAGATGACTATTACAGCGGTTACGATATGACTATTTCCGCCAAAGAAGGGAAAGGTATTGCCGAACTTAAAGAACTTATTTACGAAAAAGCAGGGCTTGCCGGCTTTAATTTTGACGGTGATTATCTTGTCGAAAGAAGGCATTACGAAGCCTTAAAAAGTGCCGAAAATTCTCTTGAAAAGGCAATTAGTGCAATTTCGGTTATGCCCCTTGACATTATAACTATCGACATAAGACAAGCGTTGCTGTCGCTTGGCTTAATTAGCGGTGAAACTGCGGACGAAAACGTTATAAACGAGATATTTGCAAAGTTTTGCGTAGGTAAATAATTACTGATTTACGTTATTTTTGATTTATGGAAAGTGTTGCGTTAGAACTGTTGAAAAAATTGAATAACGCAGGATTTGAAGCCTATATAGTTGGCGGTGCGGTCAGAAACAAACTGCTTGGAATCCCTATATCGGACTTTGATATTACCACTAACGCGCTTCCCGATGACGTTAAAAGGGTTTTTGTTGATTATCGCTTTGTCGAAGCAGGTATTAAACACGGAACGGTCGGCGTTATTGTCGATAGTGAAGTATATGAAATTACGACCTATCGTATAGATGGTGATTACGAACGGCATCGCAGGCCCGAAAGCGTGCAGTTTACTTCGAGTTTAAAAGAGGATTTACGAAGAAGGGACTTTACCGTAAACGCATTGGCTTACGGTACCGACTTACGTATTATCGACTATTTTGGCGGTGTAGATGATTTAAAGGGCGGAATTATCCGAGCCGTGGGCGAACCGATAAAAAGGTTTACAGAGGACGCATTAAGGATTTTACGCGCTGTAAGGTTTTCCGCTGTATACGGATTTGAAATAGAAGAAAACACCCTTAGGGCTATGAAAGACTGCAAGTCTTACCTTCGCGATGTTTCAAAAGAAAGAATTTTTACGGAACTTCAGCAAATCGTTTGCGGAAAATATTGCGCAAAAGCCGTATATAGCGCTAAAGAGATTATTTTTGAAATAATACCGGAATTGAAAATAACCGAAACTTTCAATCAATTTAGCCTATCGCACGATTACGACGTGTTTAATCATACCCTTGTTGCAATGAAGGTTTCAAAGTGCCGTACGCCGACGGTAATGTGGGCGCTTTTATTTCACGATATCGGTAAGCCGTATTGCCTTACTTTTGATGAAAAGGGGTATGGACATACAAAAGGGCATATGCAAAAGTCGGTGGAAATAGCAGAGCCTGTTTTTAACAGATTAAAGTTTCCCACTAAACTCAAAAAAGACGTTTTAACCATTATAGGCAATCACGATAAGCGTGTAAGCGATACTAAATACAGCGTTAAAAAGTATATAAGCACTTACGGAAAACAAGCGGCGTACGATTTATATTATCATAAGTCAGCGGATAATCTTGCACATTCTACTTACGGGATAAAGCGTTTCGTTAAAGAAGTAAAAAGGTTTAAAGACTATCTAAACGAAATAGAAACCGCAAACGAAACCTGTTATATCAAAGATTTAAAGATAGACGGCGACGACTTGAAAATTCTTGGTTTCAGCGGAAAACAAATAGGTGCGGTAAAAGAAAAACTTTTTGACGAAGTTTTAAAAGGTAACGTTAAAAACTGTAACAAAGACCTTGTTTCATTAGCGAAATCATACTTATAAAAACATTCAAAATCGCTTTAAATAAGCATAATTTTTAAAATTATTATGAAAGACAGAATTATTATTGCAATCGGTGGCGGAGAAATAAAAAGCAAAGCGACGTTACCCATTGACGGTTACGTTGCCTCGCTTGTAAAAAGCCATACAGACCATAGACCTATGGGGCTTTTTATAGGGACTGCAAGTCATGACAGTATGCCGTACTTTAACAGTTTTCGTAAAACTTATACAAGCGTATACGACATAAAAGCCGACTGTGCGCTTATCTGTTATAATGAAATGGATATGCAAAAAATTGCAGATAAGATTACCAAGGCGGATTTTATTTACGTAGGCGGTGGCGATACCGTGTTTATGCTTGATATGTGGCAGAAACGCGGACTTGATAAACTTATATTAGACGCCTATAATAACGGAACTGTTGTATGCGGACTTTCCGCCGGCGCAATATGTTGGTTTAAAAATATGTACACCGACAGTGAAAGTTTAACCGGTAACGATAAATATAATTTTTACGACGGGTTAGGGGTTATTGACGGGCTTTGTTGCCCCCATTACGACGATAGGAAAGATGATTTTGACCAAGGGTTACTTGAAAATGGTTATAAAGAGGGCTACGGTATAGAAAATCTTTCGGCGCTCGTGTTTAAAAATGAAAAATTAGAGGGTTCGCTTTCTTGCGGCGGTAACAGTTATTTACTAAGAAACAATATAGGTAAAATCGAAAAATTTAAAATTGACGGCATAAATTTGCAAAATATCAACTGATTTTCGCATTTACATCACAAAACTTTTGTTTATTGTAACTTTAAAGTATTAAAATTAAGAAAATAACTTGTTTCATTCCGAAAAGGAGAAGATTATGAAATTATTGATTGTTGACGACGAAATCATGATAAGACAGGTACTTTGCGAATATGCGGAGTTTGAAGGCTATGAAACGGACGAGGCTTCGGACGGTATGGAAGCCGTTAAAAAATGTCGTGATAATAAGTACGATCTGATAATTATGGACGTTATGATGCCTAAACTTGACGGATTTTCCGCTGTAAAGGAAATCAAAAAAATAGCGGATACGCCTATCCTTATGCTTTCGGCGAGAAGTGAAGAATACGACAAACTTTTCGGTTTCGAGATTGGCATAGACGATTACGTCGTTAAGCCGTTTTCACCCAAAGAAGTTATGGCAAGGGTTGCCGCAATCATTAAGCGCAAGCAAAAAAGCGATAAAGACGGCAACGACGTTTTGAAGTTTGAAGGCTTAGAAGTAGATATGAAGGGCAGGAACGTCTTTGTCGACGGCGAAAAGGCAGAACTTACGCCTAAGGAATACGAACTTTTATTCTACATGGTTACCAACAAAGGCATAGCGCTTTCAAGGGAAAAACTTTTATCCGACGTATGGGGCTTTGATTTTTACGGCGACGACAGAACGGTCGACACCCATATCAAAACGTTGAGAAGCAGACTTAAAGAATACAAAAAGTTTATTGTTACTTTGCGTGGAATGGGTTATAAATTTGAAGCATGAAGGCTAAAAAATTATCAAAACTTAAATACAACATCTGGTTTTACCTCGTCATATTCGCATTGCTGATAGTCGCAATCGTGTGGATATTTCAAATTTTACTGTTTGATATGATTTATCAACAGCGAAAAATGAATTCCATAAACACGCTTGGCGGTGAGATGGCAACCCTAATGAATACCGACGAGGTAACAGACGATACTGTTTCCGGCTGGCTTACTAATGCGGTACGCGCTAACGAAGCCGGCATTTTTGCGTATTTATCGTATTACGACGAAAACAAAGAACTTAAAATAGAAACGGTTGTTTCGCAATATGCAGATTTTGAAGCGGATAAAAATCTATCTTACAAACCTATTTTTGACGAATCCGAATTTAACGAACTTTTAGAAACCGGCACTAACGACGACGTTAAAACAAAGCGTTTGGTGCAAATAGTGCAAAATGCCATATCTAAGTTGGAAATGTCCGCAGCCTCCTTTATCTGCGATAAGGACAACATAGATACGAAAGACGGATATTTTTATTATGTTGCGCGGGTAACAAACCCCACGATGAACGGATATTTGGTTTTGGTAAGCACTTTTCAGCAACTTTCCGAAACCATAAGGGTTATTCAATCTCAACTGATAGTAGATTCGGCAATAGTTATAATCATTTCCTTTTTCGTTGCAATGTATATAGCGACAAGACTGTCCAAACCCATAGACAGTATGTCAAAAACCGCTAAAAAATGGGCAAGCGGCGAAGAGGACGTTACTTTTGAAGGCAATGACTTTGAAGAACTGCGCGAACTTGCCGACGCGCTTAACTATGCAAAAGACGGTATTGCTCAAACAGGGGTTTTGCAAAGAGATTTGCTTGCAAACGTTTCGCACGATTTGAAAACTCCGCTGACGATGATTAAGGCTTATGCGGAAATGATAAGGGATTTATCGGGGGATATAAAAGAAAAGCGCGATAAACATACAAAGGTTATAATCGATGAAGCGGATAGACTTACGATGCTTGTAAACGATATTTTAGACCTTAGTAAGTTGCAAAACGGAATGTCCACACCCGACTTAAAAACGGTTAATATTTCCGACTTACTTGAAACTGTTCTTTTTAGAATGACGGAGTTTGCCAAAAACAACGGTTACACGATAGTTACGGATATCGAACCAAATCTTATGACCACTTGCGACGCGAGCGAAATAGAGCAGGTGTTATACAACTTGATAGGGAATTCCATAAATTACACAGGCGAAGATAAGACCATAAACGTCAGACTTAAACGCAAAGATAAAATTATTTTATTTGAAACCATAGATACGGGTAAGGGTATATCCGCGGAAAAGATAAATACCATTTGGGATAAGTATTACAGATATTCCGAAACCCACCAAAGACCGATTAAAGGTACGGGACTCGGGCTGTCGATAGTAAAAACCATTTTGGAAGGGCATAAACTAAAATTCGGCGTAATTAGCGAAAAAGACGTAGGGAGCAACTTTTTTATAGAGTTTGTAGCGTGCGATGAATAACTTTGACAAACTTTCTTTATTAAACGATAATCAAGATGAAAATACCGTAAAATCGGTTATTCAGCCCAAAGCGCCGACGCTTGAAGCCCCGAAAAAGCGACCTACCATTTTTACCGCCCTGTTTGCTAACTTTAAGCAAGATAAAGAACTTATGTATCCAAATAAAGACGCCGTACTGCCTAATCTTTCAGTTACGATGGGTGTGCTTGTTACGCTCGTCTTTTTGTCGGCTGTTCTGGTTGCACTATGGTATTTCATCGATAAAGTTGCTTTCATACCTATTGCGCTCGTCTTTTTGTCGATTGCAATGCCCGTTTTTTTAACCTGTTTTTATTACGAATTCGACGTAGGAAGAACCATTCCGTTAGGCAAATTATTTTTGATTATGGTAATAGGCGCGCTTTGTTACGTTGTAATTTCTCAGGTTATGTCCAAGGTTTTGTATATAATGATGTACCAATCTTTAGTGGATTCGGTGATTATGCCCATTATATCAAACGTCGTGATGTTTGCGGTTATCTTTTTGGCGGCGAACTTTTTTAAATGCGATAACGTAAGGGATTACTTTGTAGTCGTCGCTTTTTTGACGATGGGTTACGTCATGTGCGAAAGTTTTACAAAAGGGTTTTCCGCACTGTTTATATCCGGCAGGATCGACGATAAAACGCTATACAATATTAAGGTTATAGTGGATAACGAAGAGATGCTTGCTACAAGTATGCATAACGTGCTTGAAAATTTAGTATACGATTACATTATCATGCCGATTTTGTATTCGTGCTGGGGAACTGTTTATGCCTACCTTGTGTACTATTTGATGGATTCCAAAAAGAACAGAAATACCATTCCCAAATCAATGTATTTGTTGGTAATTTTGGTAATAATTTTAAATATTTTGGCTTTAGTAGACACTTCGATGGTATCTTTTAACGTAATATTAAGGCTTATATCTTGCGTATTGTCGTTGTATATTCTTGTAAAACTGCTAAACTTTTCCTTCGATGAAGAACCGCCGAGACCTGTTGCGCCCGACTTAAACAGTAATTAAACAAATTTTAAACTACTTTTACAAAAAAACTTTATCCGAAAAATTTTCCGGTAAAGTTTTTTTTGTTTGTTTTAGTTGACATTTATATTTTTAGCGCGTATAATATGTTTGAAAAGTTGGAAAAGTTATACTTGTATAACGACAGTTAATGCAAGTAAGACTACATTTAGGAGGCATTATGGAAAAATTTCCGGAAGGAAAGTATTTATCAACGGTTAAAATCGGGCCGAAAGGTCAGATAGTAATCCCCAAAGAGGTAAGGGATATGTTCGGTTTAAAAACAGGGGATTCGCTTATTCTTATGGCGGATAAAGGACAGGGTATTGCTTTGCAGCCATACGAGTATTTGAAGGTGCTTTTTGACGCGGTAAACGGTGTGCAAGGAGAAAATAAATGAAGGCTTTAGAAGTTCAAAATTTAACAAAATTTTATCCTAAGTTTACTTTAAAAGGGGTAAGTTTTGACGTAGAAGAAGGGCATATCGTCGGATTAATCGGAAGAAACGGCGCCGGTAAAAGCACTACGCTTAAGGGAATTTTACGGCTTATTTCGGCTGAAGGCGACGTTAAAGTGTTCGGTAAAGACATAAATACGGAGGAAGAAGCGGTTAAAAAAGAAATCGGTTACGTCGGCGGTGGTTTTAGGTTTTACCCATTAAAAACCCTTTCGGCGATTAAATCGGTATATAAAAATTTTTTTAGCGAGTGGAACGAAGACAAGTATCAAAATTATTTAATAAAGTTTTCTTTGGCAGAGGATAAAAAAGTAAAAGATTTATCCGAGGGCATGAAGGTTAAGTTTGCCATAGCCTTAGCGTTATCACACGGGGCAAGGTTGCTTATAATGGATGAACCTACAAGCGGACTTGACCCTATCTCACGCGAGGAGTTTTGCGACATCATCATCGAACTTATAAAAAGCGAAAGGGTTTCCGTATTGTTTTCGACGCACGTAACAGGCGACCTTATGCGCATTGCCGATGATATAGTTTATATTTCCGACGGAAATGTTTTGGCGGATATGTCGCTTAAAGAACTTCTGTCAAAATACAAAGTTGCGCATTTTGACAGTGAAAAGCAGGCTGAAAACTTTGAAGTCATCGGTTTAAAACCTGTAAAAGAAGGCTTTGAAGGTTTGGTTAAAGCCGATTTAAAGGATGACGGCTATATTTACGAGGAAGCAACGATAGACAAAATTATGATTCACCTCGAAGCCGAAGGGAGGGGACTATGTTGAATTTAATAAATAAAGAATTTAAGTTGTGTGTTCATCCCACTAATTTTGTATTTTTATTCTTTGCCGCTTTGTTGCTTGTGCCAAATTATCCTTATGAAGTTGTTTTCTTTTTTTCATCGCTGTCGATGTTCTTTTACTGTTTGACGTCAAGGGAAAACAACGATTTGCAGTTTACCTGTTCTCTGCCGGTAAAAAAGGGGAATATACCGATTGCAAGGATTTTTACAAGCGCAGTTTTTCAAGTTGTTTTAATAATATTTTGCCTTCTCACTAGCATAATAAAATGTTCGCTGTTTCCCGCCGAAATGATTATAAATCAAGCAGGAATTTCGGCAAATTTCGCACTGGTCGGCAACGGCGCGATAATGCTCGGTATATTTAATCTTATATTCTTTCCCAGATACTTTAAAAATCCGGATAGAATAGGGACTACTTTTGTGCTGTCTTCTGCGGTGCTGTTTATAATGGTTATAATATTTATCGTTTTGCGTTGGGCTATGCCGATGTATTCCGAAGTTTTAAACGGGCCAAATGCCGAAAACACTTTGTCTAAAGTCATTTATTTGTTGATTGGCTTAATGCTTTACGCCGTGATGACTTATGCTTCTTGCAAACTTTCGGTTAAAAACTTTTTAAAAGTCGACCTATAGGTCGGTTATTTAATAAAAAAAATTTTTGGCAGACCGGTTAAAACCTTTTGCCAAAATATAAATTTATGTATATAATAATAGGTAAATAACGTACAAGGTTTGGTGATACATATGACCATACAATACGGTTCATTTGCCTATTTTTTATACATATTTATTGCGCTTGGGCTGACCGCGGGCATTTATTTTTTACTGCGCAAACGAAAGGAAAAAACAAAAAAAATTGCTGTTTTTTGTTTAATGTTCGTTAACACCTTTCAACATTTTTTTAAGTTTATTTTTTGGCCGCATTTGTTCGGTACAGGCTTCGGACACATAAATACGCTTTACAATATGTGCGCTTTCCTTATAGTAATATCGCCGTTGATACTATTATCCAAAAGCGATACTTGGAAGAATTTTATTACATACGTCGGAAGCGTTGCGGGAATGATTGCCATGGTGGTTCCGCATTGGTTTATCGGGCTTAATGCCTTTTCATGGGAGGCAATAAGGTTTTATTTCTGTCATACTTTTTTATTTATGACTTCTATTTTACCGGCGCTTTTAGGTATATACAAAATAAATTACCGTCTTTTTTGGAAACTTCCGTTTTTACTCTTTTTTGGCATGGTTATAATCGTGTTTAATGATTTTGTATGCGTTTCCTTGGGCTTTATAGACGTAAAAGGGGATTTTTACGGCTGGTTATATTCGGTTAATACTATGTTTATTATGCATCCGCCTGAAGCCTTCCCGATAATGGAAAAAATCTGTGCCGTATTTACGCCCGAATATTTAGAAGGCATTGCTTTTTTGTGGCTTGTTATACCTATGTATTTGCTTATTGCAATAGTTTCCTTCGCTATCGGAGCATTGGTAGATAATAAGCGGTTTAAAAGCGATTTTAAAGCGGTATTTGTTAAAATTAAAAGTATTTGCAAATCTTTTAAAAAATAAGGGATAAAAAACAGGGTTCGGCTTT
>CALZDP010000025.1 GCA_945638575.1 uncultured Clostridia bacterium
CGAAGCGGAGGTTATCACCGCGGCAGACGAAAATACCGTTAACGATATCTTTGACGAAGTTTTTAACCTTACAAAAGCCGTAGCGGAAGAAACCGCGCAAGCGCAAACCGAAGCGGTTAACGAACCTGCCGAAACCGAAGAAACCGCCGAAGAAACACAAGCGCTAGAAACACAAACGGTTAATGCAGCGGAAGTTGCCGTTCAGTCTACGAATGAAGAAGTTCCTGCCACGGAAGGAGAACAGACCGAAGAAGCGGCCGAAGAAACGGGCGGAAAGGTTGCTTTTAAGTTAACTCCGCCGGAAAACAACGAAGAACTGATGTCTTTAATGTGCGCCAAGCGTGCAAGAAAACTTATATATAGACCTAACGAAACTTTGATTTCCGCCACCTTTAAGGTTTTAGGCACAGATAAAAAGAACGAAGTCGGGGAAAAAATTAAAGAGGTTATCGACGCCGAAATCAAACAGGGCGTAAAAGTCGGATATTTGGATAAATTCGACGGACTTTCCTCATCGGAAATCAAAGAAGAATACGAAAACGACATCGTTTACGAATACGCCGACCAAGAATTCAAAAAAACCGGCATTATTTATGACGGCAAAAAAATTAAAGTATATATTTATGACTGGGACGGAAAGGCTTGCCACCACGTCGGATACATCGACGAAAAGGAAGCCGAAAACTTTTTGCCTTACTTTTTAGACAAAGAAAGTTACAGTTTTGACGTTTGCGGAATTATTACCGGCGGTAAAGGCAAGCGTGTTACAAAGGTTGGCGACACCCTTAAAATTGTTAAAGAAAAGGGCGAACCCATCGGCATAGACGTAGACGTGGCGATCATAAAACGTAAAGATTGATTTTAATTAAAATTAGCAGATAACGGGCTTATTGACGGACTTATTTTTAAATTGCATTCAAAAAAGCAAGATTGAATTTTTCAAATAAACGTATAATTTTTAAAAACTGTTTTTTTGTTATCACACAATTTTGACAATACTATGCTACATTGTGCATAAAAGTTTGAAAGTAATATGAGGAATTACTATGTTAACGTTAAAAAATATCGTTAAAATTTACGGACAGGGCGAAACAGAAGTACACGCCTTAAAAGGCGTAAGCCTTAACTTCCGTAAAAGCGAGTTCGTCGCTGTTTTAGGTCCGTCCGGTTGCGGTAAAACCACCATGCTCAACATTGTCGGCGGTCTTGACCGTTACACCGAAGGCGACCTTGTCATAAACGGAAAGTCCACCAAGGATTTTACCGACAGAGATTGGGATAATTATCGCAACCATTCGGTAGGATTCATTTTTCAAAGTTACAACCTTATCCCCCATCAAAACGTCATTAAAAACGTAGAACTTGCGCTTACGCTTTCGGGCGTGGGCAAAGAAGAAAGACACGAACGCGCTTTAAAAGCATTGGAACAAGTCGGGCTTAAAGATCAGGCGAAAAAGATGCCTTCTCAACTTTCCGGCGGACAAATGCAAAGGGTTGCCATCGCACGCGCGATAGTAAACAATCCTGAAATCATTTTGGCGGACGAACCTACCGGCGCACTTGACTCGGAAACAAGCGTTCAGGTTATGGAAATTTTGAAAAAACTTTCCCAAACAAGGCTTGTGGTTATGGTAACCCATAATGCGGAACTTGCCCAAATTTATTCTACAAGAACCATAAATTTATTTGACGGCAAGGTTATAAGCGATACCCTGCCCTGCACCGACGAAGAACTTGAAATTAGCGAAAGTCAAGAAAAAGCAGTCGATAAAACTTCGGAAAACAAAAAAGGGAACGTCGATAAAAAGGCGTCTATGAGCCTGTTAACGGCATTTTCTTTAAGTCTTAACAACTTGTTTACAAAAAAAGGAAGAACCATTTTAACGTCGCTTGCAGGCTCTGTAGGCATTATAGGCATTGCGCTTATACTTTCCCTTTCTTCCGGATTTAACGCGTACGTTCAAAACATTCAGCGCGACACTTTGGCAAACTATCCGGTAACCATTTCTTCGGCAAACGTAAACAGCGCCGGCGCCGCCGCCTTTATGGGCGGATTTATGGGTTCGACCGAAAGAGAGGGGGAAAAATTCCCTACCGACAACAAAGTTAAGCCAAACAACGTTATTGCGAACATGGTAACCAACGTTGCCGGTATGTATGAAAGCAACGACCTTACCGAATTTTCCGCTTACCTTAAAAATTACACCGCAAACAACGATTGCAGCGACATTATAAGCGCAATCACCTATTCTTTCGATTACAGTTTGGAACTTTATCAAGATGAAGCGGACGAAAACGGCGTTCACAGAAAACTTTATCCCCTTACCACCCCGAAAATGGAAGACGTTTTGGAGGCTCCGCAAGACCTTAACGACGCGCAGAAAGCCGAACTTAACCAATATTACACTATGTTCGTGAAAATGCTCAAATCTCAGTCCACTTTTACGGAAATGATCGACAATGAAAAACTTATCCGCGAACAGTACGAAGTGCTTGAAGGCAAACTTGCAACCGAAAAAGACGAAGCGGTTATCGTTGTAGACAGTTACAACCAAATAAGCGACCTTGCGCTGTATACGATGTCGCTTATGAACGACAACGATATACGTTGGATCTTCTATAAAATGATAGCCACACTTTTAGGAACCACCCCGACCGACGAACAGATAGAGGCCGCTTTGGGATATAAAAGAAGCGATATATATTATAACGGAGTAGAACTTTCCGACCTAATCGGACTTACCTATAAAGTTTCGATACTTCCCGACAAATACAAAGTCGCAACCGACAGCGACGGAAATCCGTTAACCTATACTTCCAATTACGGCGAAGATAAAGGCAAAGTCGGTAACTTTTGGGCAAAAAAAACCGATGCGGAATACAACCAATATCTTACTTCCGAAGCGGAAGATGTTAAAATCGTCGGTGTTGTTCGTCTTAAAAAAGGCATTTCGGCAGGTTGCTTGACGGGTACCGTTTGTTACACGCCCAAACTTACCGAAAACATTAAATCGGAGATTTTATCTTCCGACATCGTTAAGGAACACGCAAAAAAGATTCGCCTTTCAAGCGATCTGTACTTCAACGTTTTAGGCAGTAAAGATAATCCCGGCGTATCGTTTACCGAATACAATTCCGTCGGCAGAAAAGTAGGATACTTCAACAATGAAAAGCCTAATGCGATTTATATTTATCCGACGAGTTTTGAGGCTAAAAACGACGTAATTAAGATTATCGACGAGTATAACGCCAACGCCGAAGAAAAATATCGCATCAAATACACCGATTATATGGGGCTTATGATGGAATCGATTACCACCATTATTAACGCCGTAACTTACGTTTTGATAGCGTTTGTTTCCATATCCTTGTTGGTTTCCTCGATTATGATAGGCATTATAACCTATATTTCCGTTTTGGAAAGAACCAAGGAAATCGGCGTGCTTCGTTCGGTTGGCGCCTCGAAACGAGATATTTCAAGGGTATTTAACGCCGAAACCTTTATCATAGGTCTTACGGCAGGCGTTTTGGGCATACTTATTACGCTGCTTTTAAATATCCCCATAAACTTGATTATTTCGAGCCTGTCGGGACTTAGCAACGTTGCCGTATTGCCGATCGGCGGTGCGCTTATACTGATTACGATAAGCGTAATTTTGACGGTTATATCCGGTCTTATTCCTTCCCGCTTTGCCGCAAAACGCGACCCCGTTATCGCTTTAAGAAGCGAATAATTTACCCTTTATAAAACTAAAAAAGGGCTAAACAGCAAATATACGGCTTAAACGCCGACTTTTAAAGATTATGATTAAACTTTGGGCAAAATTATATAAAAACCATAGAATCTTAAAACATACCACCCTTAATCTTCACGTGGATAAAATGGATTATTCCTTGTTTTTCGACTACGTGTCCGCGCTTTGTCATGAACTTGATTCTCCCACTCCGCTGATTATTAAGGACAGCATATTTAATTTTGCCAAGTTTAATTACGTAAAGTTTGTTCCGTCCGACTTCGTCGAAAAAATCGATTACGATTATTTGATGATCGAGTTGGTTAAATAATCTCAAAATTAAAAGTGCGCGAAAAACGGAATAATTACCTTTCGTCTACACAAACTGTATACGGGAGGTGGCAACATGAAGGTTACTACTATTATTGCTTTTATACTCGTTATAATCGGAGCATTAAACTGGCTTTTAATCGGGCTGTTCTCGTTCGACCTTGTAGCAATGATTTTCGGCACGATGTCGATTGTTTCAAGGATAGTTTACGCCTTAGTCGGTCTTGCATCGCTTTGGGTTATCTACTTTATGGTAATGTACAAACCATTTAGAAACGTAACTGCGTAAGATAACCTGTGCGCTACCCAATAATTAACGGGTAATTAAAAAGTCAATTTATTATAAAAAAGGTTGAAAACGGACCTATAGCCCGACTTTCAACCTTTTTTGTTTAATTTTTAACTTTTTTGGTAACGCTATACCCTTTTGCTTAACAATTTGCTTAATAACAATCTAAGTAATCCTTCCGCAATAAGATACCAACTTAAACCGTCAAGTATTAAGTGTACGGTATTTAGTAACAGGTTAAAAGGGTTTTAACCGAATAAAGCCTTTTAAGCGCGCATTTCAAAACCGTTTGAATAAATGTCTGCGGTATGGATTTCTGCTTTTTGCCTGTCGAAAACGGCGTTAAAACCCATAAAAGTAGGTCTATAAGCCCGTTTTACAATATCAGGAAGAATAAACTTCCTTTTTTAAAACGCCTATTACAGGAAGGTTTCTGTAAATTTGTGCGTAGTCCAAACCGTAGCCTACCACGAACTCGTCGCCGACCTCGAAACAGGTGTAATCGGCGGCAATATCCACAACACGGCGTTCCTGCTTATTTAAAAGGGCGCAGATTTTTACGGAAGCGGGGTTTCTGGTTTTTAGCGTGGCTTTAAGATAATTTAAGGTGTAACCCGTATCGACGATGTCTTCCACGATAACGATATGCCTGCCTTCGATAGAGCGGTCCAAATCCTTAATCATTTTAACCTCGCCCGAACTTTTAGTGGCGTTGCCGTAACTTGAAATCGCCATAAAATCCATTTCGGTTTTAATGGTCATCGCGCGAAGAAGGTCCGCGTAAAACATTATGCTTCCCTTTAAAATGGAAACCATTATCGGGCGCTTGCCCTCGTAATCTTTGTCAAGTTCTTTGGCGACTTCTTTAATGCGCGCGTCGATTTGTTCCTTTGTAAAAAGAACCTTTTCAAGATCGTTGTACATACTTTCCATAAACTACCTCCGTTGTAAAGTTATTTTTACTATGTTTTTGGTTTTTTCGTCAATTTTACACAGTGAAGAAATTTCTACGCCGATAATGACGTAAACTATATTGTCCGCCGCAACCACCAAAGTTTGGTCTTTTAGGTCCGCCGGTATTTTTTTATCGGTCAAAAATTTTTTTAAACTTACCTTTCCTCCGCCGAACTTGTAAAACAGGTCGCCTACCCTTCTTTGCCGTATAATCGCGCCTTTAGGCAACTTGTCTATATCAACGTAGTTTGCGCCGTCTTTCCGGTATTCGTCCGCCCTTTCGACGGTTACGGTAAAATCTTCGAAGTCGTAAGTTTTTAAGGAAAACTCTTCCGAAACTTCCCTTTTTTCGCCCTTCTTTTTTATTACGATAAAACTTCCTTCCCTAACGCCGTAAAGACCGTTCAAAAGGTCGCAACGTTTACCGCCGATATTCGTTGTCAAGGCAAAAAGTGCGCCTATATGCCTGTTATCAAAGTCTTTTTTTACCCCTAAGCCTTTCAACGCAAGCACCGCCGCGCGTGTAAAAATAGGTCGGTCAAGCCCACACGGAATGTACGCGCAACCCTTTTTGATTTCATAGTTTTGCTTAGCAATTTTGTATAGATACCCGTCGTCGCATTTTACCGACTTAGAAAGTCTTTCGATAGCGACGTCCACCGCGGGAAAACGTGATTTTATAATCGGCAAAACTTCTTTTCGTATAAAATTACGGGTATATTTAGTATCTGAGTTGGTTTCGTCGGTTACGAATTCAAGATTTTTTTCTTTTACGTAAGCGGTTATGTCAGCCTTGTCGACGCCTAACATCGGTCTTACGATAACGCCGTCGGGCGAAACTTCGTCCATCCCTTTCAAACCGGATAAAGAAGATCCCCTAAACAGGTTAAAAAGCACCGTTTCCACGTTGTCGCCCAGATGATGAGCGCAGGCGATTTTGTCGCAAAAACCGCTTTCTGCGGCGTCATAAAAGCATTGATAACGAAGTTTCCTTGCCGCTTCTTCCAACGTTAAGCCATCTTTTTTTGCAACAGACGGAGCGTCCACCGAATAAATTTTTAAGGGTACGGAAAGGGTTTCGCATATTTTTTTGCAAAAAGCGGTGTCTAAAAGCGAACTTTCACCGCGGATGCCGTGTTCTACGTTTACGGCAACCACTTTTATAAAGTCCTTGTCAAACTCCTTCATAAGCGAAAGAAGGCAGACGGAATCTTCTCCGCCCGACAACGCAACGCCTATGGTTTCGCCTTTTTTGAACAATTCCCTGTTAAAACCTTTCATAGCGTTATTTTAACACAAAACCCTTTAATAAATCAACGTTTAAATGTAAGTTTTAAGAATTTTTACCTTTGCGGTCGGAAAAGTAAAATAAACGGACGGTTCGGCGCGCTTAAAAACCAAAAGCACGTTTTATTAAGGCTGAGCAATTTTTTGCGTCCTTCCCTTTAAACCGCAAATTGCCGATAATGTAAAAGAATTTCTAAGTTAATACCGCACAAAGCAGATAATACCGAAATAATTGTATTACCGCCTTTTAAAACCAAACCTTTTAAGACCGAAAAACTTTTTAGGTATCTTTCCGCTTAAATATTAAGCGACAATCTGCAGCCTTAACTAAGCGTTTTATTTAAAAATATAACCGCAAATATAAACGGTGCAGATAACAAGACAATAAAAGAGCAATTTATAAAAGGTTAAATGAAAGATTTTACGGTTTTTTTAAAAGAAATTATAAAATTGTTTCAAAAATACTTAAAAACAGTTGACAAATACTTTTATATCAATTAGAATAATTGAGCAATTTGACGTCGCGGAGTAGAGCAGTCTGGCAGCTCGTCGGGCTCATAACCCGGAGGTCGTGTGGTTCGAATCCCACCTCCGCAACCATTTTTTTTGTATGGCGGCGTAGCTTAGTTGGTTATAGCGGCCGGTTCATACCCGGCAGGTCGTTGGTTCGAATCCGACCGCCGCTACCAAAATTTAATAACGGCTCCTTGGTCAAGCGGTTAAGACATCGCCCTTTCACGGCGGTAACACGAGTTCGAGTCTCGTAGGAGTCACCAGAACTAACCCCCGTTCCTTTTGAAACGGGGGTTGTTTTTCGTTATTCGCATTTAGAAACATTTAAGGTTGTCATTTATTTTAAACTGTAAATTTAACGCAAAAACCATATGAAAACAGGCGTGCATTCCGCGCGCCTGTTTTTTTGTCGGTTAGTATCAAAAATATTGATATTTGCCGGTTACGGGCAGTTATCCGAAAAATGAATCGCCCTTAAAAGCAATAAACTGAAAAACTGCCTTTTAAAATTAAACAATTACGCTTTAACTTCGGTTTTCGGTAAAGTTTGTTTGCCTAAAACAAGCGTATAACCTTCGCTTTGCAAAACAGATTGGGCTATAGTGCTTCTTGTATCCGTGTCGGACAGGAAGGATTTTACTTCTACGTTAACGTTACCCAAATCGATATTGCCTTTGTTGGTTGCCAAAACGAGCATACCTTTATTACTGTTGCCGTTTACGATTTTGCCAAGCGTGTTTTCTCCGGTGGTTTCGTCGTATTTGCCGTCGTCGATAAAGGCGATTCTGCCGGATTCCCAATTATCGCTATAAGCGTACAGAACCAAATCGTAACCGTTAAGGTCAAGCGTATAGCCGTTTAAATTCAGTTGAATACGCTCCGCGCAAATGTAAATATTTTGGGTTAAAGTAACGTTTTCATGAAGAGTTATATATACGTAACTTAATGAATTACAGCAGGAGTAGCATCCGTAATCAAAGCGCATTCCGCCGATATCCTCGGCATTATGGATAATCCAATAATCCTCGTGACGGTAAGACAGTTCACCCTCTTGACTTCCGCAAACCTTGCAAACCTTTACGCAACCGTCCTCAACGCAGTTTTCACCCTTGCACGAAGAAACATAATCATGTCTTGCATTGTAGTTTGAAGTTTGCTGATACCATACTCCGTTCTCTTTTCTGAGATAAATATACTGTTGGGTGCATTCAGAATAGTGATACCAGTTAATATTCATGTCGTATTCGTAAACATAAATGTCTAATTCGTCATTATTCTCAAACCTAAAGGAGTAACCGTTGTTTTTAAATTCGCCCCTACTAATCTCTACAGTTCCGCCGATCCCGCTTAACGAAGAGAAATCGTAAGGGATTTCGCTTAAATATTCGGAACAGTTTGTAAACGGCATTACATACTCGCCATTTCCAAACGTACTGTTGCCTTTAAAATAAACGTTACCGTTGTATTCTTTGCCGTTTATCGAATATCTGAAATAATAATTTTTGCAGCCGATATCTCCGCAAGCGGGGCATTTAACTGTTTTACAAGTAAGAGAATTCATGTTATCAAGCGTGAAAGAAGCATTTAATGCTTGATTAATCGCCATGAGCCAGGAAGCAGCGGTTTCATCGGTTACTTTGCCGGATTCACCTTTACGCCAGTCGGTATAGGTTGATTGGTAATAATGTCCCTTTGAAGAACTTTCGAAACTGTCGATCCAAGTCAGTTCTTCGGTGTTGTGATCGATAGAACCAATCTTAATAAGACGATGACAAATGCAACCGTTTTCTTTATCGTTGGTGTACCAAGTATATTCGTAAGATACAAGGTTGCAAGTGGCACACATACGTTCACCCAACTCACCGTGATAAAAGCCGTTTACGTCAACGCCGAGTGCGGAAATCGTTTCTTTATCGCACTCTTTACTTTCGACGTAATTCATATAATGACCGTCTTTATCTTCGGAACGAAGTTCCATGTTAGTATGTCCGCAACAAATACAGGTTGATTTTTCGATGCTGTGTTCGGGATAACCGCTTATTAAAGTAGTTTCTTTTTTATAGTAGTGTCCTTCTGATTCATAATAATGTGAATCTCCGCAAACGGAGCAAGTATAGGTTACCCCTATGCCGTCTTCACAAGTAAGAGAACCGTCCAGTAATTTTGCGCTGTAAACATAATCATGAACATTGTCTTTTTTCGCTTCCTTAGTTACGATATTGTAATAGAAATACATATCGAAGGCTTCGTTTACTGCTTTAAGATAATTACCGGAAAGGTCGGTGTAAACAACTTCGCCGACGGCGTTTATCGAGATACCGTACCAATCGCCGCATTCAACATTGCAATTTAAAGCCATCGGAAGAATAACGCCGTGTTTTGCGGGAACTTTGATTTGCCTTTGTTGATTTTGCAAAATTTCCGTTTTGGTTAAAAGGTAATAGGCTTCGGCTCCTTCTTCAATATATTCGACGGAATATAAGTCGGCACCGCTCCCTACGTGCTCTACTTTCATGTTTTTAAGGAAGGATACCTCCTTACCGCTTTCATCGACCTGCGTCTTAGTGTTGGCTAATACCTTTAAAACGCCGTGAATCATATATAAGTATTCGTCAGAGGTAGAATAATTTCCGTTCGACGGTACCATTACGCCGCGGCCGGAGTTCAAATCGATACCGCCGAATAATGAAAGGTCAAATAAATATTCAACGTTAAAACCGCCGACTAAACCGTTTTCATCCAAAACGGGAGTGAAATCAAGGTTTAAAAGAGTATCTTGAGCAATAAAGGTTTCTTCGTTCATACCGCCTACCATAACCGATACGGTTGCGTTTTGTTCGGATATCGAAGCGTTAAGTTGGAACATCGGTGCGCCTTCGCCCATGTTAACGTAAGCAACCAAAGAATTTGCGGTAACAATCCAGGTAAGGGTGATAGGCATTACGGCTTCGCCGCTCGGAATCATTACGGATAAACTGCCGTTTGCGTTAGTTGCGGAAAGGTCGATAAAGTTTTCAATGCCCATTGCACCGACTTTTAAGGTAAACTGACCGTTTACTACGGTGGCAAGAAGATTAACGATTTCGCTTTTAACCGTAACCGTTTCGCCGTTTTCGTTTTGAGAAGGAACTTCGGTACCGACGATAAGCGCGAAACTTCCGTTTTGCTTATCCGTATCAACGCTTGCGTAATAATTCATTGCGCTAACGTATAGAATGGTGCTGTTTTGGTTAAAGGAAGCCTCGATTTGTGCGATTACTGCGTTTGCCTGTTCGTAAATGGCGCCTAAAGAAAGGCCTTCGGTCATATCTACGGTAAAGGAGAACGTTTGTTGATCAACCTTAACGGTTACTTTGCCGACTTTACTTCCGTCCGTCGATATTTCGATGTAAACAACCTCTTTATACTGAGCAAGCATTGCGCTTACCGTATCGATAAATGTACCGCCGGTAGGCTGAGTTTCTTCTGTAAGAGTGTTTTCTCCCTGAATGGGTTTGCCCTGTGTTGTTTCGTTTTCATCCGCACCGGGGGTTTCGGGATCGGGTTCCTTGCCGCCGCCCTGGGAATTTTCGATAACGGCGGTCAAAAGGTCGTTAACCGTCATTTGGTCCATAGTCGTGATTACTTGCGCAACCGTATTCATAATCATTTGCTGAGCCTGTTCTTCGGTTACGCCTTGCATCATGGAAATTACGGCTGCAAACTTCATGTCTCCCATGGTGGTAAGCATTTGTTTGATATCGATAGGCTGACCCGCTATCTGCATTGCGATTTCGACAATACTGTAAATATCGTCCATGGCAACGCCGTAAGGTTTTAAGATATTTGCGATATAGTCGATTGCGCCGTTTATCGTCATATCGGGGATAAGTTGTAATGCGCCTTTAACGGAAGCGCTTGAACCTTCGCCGATGACTGCGTCCATAAACTCGGAAACGGTCATTAAAGCATATGTATTAATGGTTTCCTGCGTCTTTGCAAAGTTAATAGTGTAAGTCGTCATACCGTCTGCGGTAACTTTATCGAAGCAATTTTCAAGGATAAAGTTTGCAAAGGTCATGTCGGGTGCGGTAGGCGTTACGTTTTGAAGTTTTTCCGCTATGGCGATAAGTTTTTGTTTTAATTGTTCAAAATTAACTTCGCCGTTAATTTCAGTGTTTTCGAGTTTAATAAATTCTTTAACTAAACTTGCGGCGATTTTTACGGGCTGGGGAACCGATGAATCGGTTACTAACCACTCAAGCGTGTTTTGAAGATTTACTATTGTTATGTTGTTAACGTCGCTTGAACCGAGATTTTCCGACAACACGCGCACATAAAGCGTATCGTTTTCTAAGGTCATGACCGCAGATGACAATTCGCTAAAAGTTAACTCGTTAACCTTTGCAAAATCGAAACCGTCTAAAGCGGCAAGTTCTGCGATTTTTATCGACATGACAAAAGAGCCTTTTATGTCTTTGGGGTTTCCGAAATCGAAGTTGGCTTCAAGTTTATCAAAATACATAACGTCGTACTTTGTTTCGGTGGATTGCAAAACGTTGTTCAGATAGTCTTTTTTAACGTCTTTAACAACTAAAGTAGTTCCGTCAAGGTTAACCTTAAGACCTTCGCCGAAAACGGTTTGAAGTATTTTGCCGATACCGGGAATGGTAATGGTTGTTCCGCCGGAAGAAGGTAAAACTTCGGTATAACTGTGTCCGCAACGTTTGCAAGTGTACTTGCCTAAACCGTCCTCGGTTTCGGTGGGGAATTTTACGATTTGGTAAGCATAGTCGTGGCCTAAAGGCTGAACGGTAGTTTTGTAACTATCGTTGCAGTCGATACAAGCGTAAACGGTTTCGCCTTCTTCGGTACAAGTAGGTTCGACTTTACTTATCACTTTGTATACGTGGGTGTGCGCTAAAAATTCTTCCGCTTCGTCTTTGGTTATGGTATCTGCGGTAACAGTATCCGACAGGTTTGCGCCCGTAACGGTTTCCACAACCTTAACGCTTTCGACCGATTCTGCCGATTCGACTTTTACTTCGGTATCGTTTGCCGCAACGACTATATTCTTTACGGTTGCGGTTTTACCGACTTCTACCGACGCGCCGGCGGCTGTTTCGGAAACGACTACGTCTGCAACGTTTGCTTCTATCTGTACTTTTGCGGAAGCCTTCATTTCAACTTTCGCTACCGTTGCGTTACCGGTTACGGAAAGATTTGCCTTTTCGTTGTTTACGGTTACGTTATTAACGTTACCTTTGACTTCTACGTTTGCAGGGGCTTTAAGATCGATTTTTAAAACTTCGGCGCCTTCGTTAACGCTTACGTTTAAAGCCTTGCCTTCGGTTGCTTGTACCGTTTCTTTTACGTCCAGTTTTGCAACTTCGCCGTAAATCTGTACGTCGGCGGCGGCGCTAACCGTTAAATCGCCTTTAACCTTTCCTTCTTGCGCAACGTTAACTTTTGCGCCTGCGGCGTTTTCGCCTATCAATAGGTTAGTAAGTTCCGCGCCCTTGCCGATATCCAACGCACCGTTTCCTGCCAAAGTTACGTTTTTAACTTCGGAAGTCTGAATTTGTACGTGCGTGTCCGACTTTATGGTGCAGTCGCCGCTGATGGAAGAATGGTTCATTCTTATGGTTTGGCTTGCCGCCTCCATTTCGATTTTTACCTCTTTATCCACGGTTAGGTTTTCAAATTCCACATCGCCGTTAGGTACTGCTACGTTTAAGTTTCCGCCCTTTATCGTGCCGTTTTTAAAGGTAACAAGACAGCCTGCTTCATCGCTTTCAACGGTAAAATCGCGACCGTTTAAATCGAGGGTATAACCGGCTAAGTCTATCGACGCGGCATAATTGAGTTTTACTTGGTTTTTTGCGCCTTTGCAGGCTTTTTCGTCAACGTCCGTTAAAGCGTAATCGCCTGTTAACGTGTACGTTTCGAGTTTGTTGTAGAAAATGCTGTCTTTTCCGTCTTCGACGTGCGGCTTACAAGCGACTAAGCCTAAAAGCGATACGCAGAAAAGTAAAGACAACAACCCTACAAACGAGAGTTTAGCAAACTTTTGAATTTTTGCTTTCATATGATTCCTCCGTTATTTGATTTACAAATCGAATTCGCGCGTGAGCGCACGCGCTCTATAGTAATCAGTATATTCCCGTTCGCCGATAATGTCAACTTATATCCGCCGCCCGACAAAAATTTATGCATATAATTTTGAAAATTATTTTTTAAAAAACGACTTTTTACGGCAAAATATTGAAATAACGCCCAAAAAGCGGGGCTATAGGTCGGTTATCGCTATATTTTACAAATTTTTGCACTTTTTGCGACAGTCCGGTTTTACCAAAATTTTCTATCTTCCGTTTGCAATTACGATACATATTATAATACAAATTATGTCTTTTAGAAAATGTGCGGATATAACCGTGTAACCCTGTTTTTTAATAATTTAACTTAATAAAAAAGCCTTTTTAATCTTAATTTATTTACAAAAAGAAACGGGCTATAAGCCCGTTTTCGTCCGATTTTTAAGTTTACATACCTTCGCAAAGTTTTGTTATTCCGGATAAAAAAGAAGCCTTTCCCACGCTTGCGACAGTTATTTTATCGCCGTAAATAACTTCGGTAACCGAAGCGTTCGGCACCCATTCTATATCCTTCATTTGCGAAAGGTTTGCGCCCTGCCAAAAGCACTGCATAGCGCGTAAAAAACACCCGTGTGTACAAATAACTACGGTTTTGCCCTCCTTTTCTTGGGCAATTTTCGCAAGGGTTTGTATTCCCCGTTTTTGTACTTCTTCGACAGACTCTCCGCCCGTGGGACGGGAAAGACCTATATCGTTTTTCCACCTGTCGTAGTCGTCGGGGTATCTGTTTTTAATATCTTCAATCGAAAGACCTTCCCACTTACCGCCGTAAACTTCACGCAGTCCGCTTTCTTTTATTATATTAAGGTTTAGGGTGTTGGCTATCGGATTTACCGTTTGGCAGGCGCGAAGCAAATCGCTTGAATACACGCAATCTATATCGTAATTTTTTATTAAATAAGCCTTTAATTCTTCGGCTTGACGTAATCCGAGCGCGGTAAGCGCAACGTCGGTATGTCCTGCAAAAAAGCCGTTTTCGTTGGCGACGCTTTGTCCGTGTCGAACAAACAATAATTTAGTCATAAACTTTTCACCTTTATTTTCTGCCATTAAATTGTAGCATTTTACTTAAAAAATGGCAAGAAAGATTAGCGGTAAAACATTATCGCAAAAAAAATAAAAAATTTTTTTAATTTTACCAACAAAACCCCCTTTTGTTTTGTTATATATAGCGAAAGGAAAAACCTTAAACTAATTTTGGAGGCAAAAAAATGAAAAAGAAATTACTTTTAATCGGATTAAGTTTAATCTTAACGTTCTCTCTCGCTTTTGCGGCGTGCAACAACGGCGGTAAATCTTCGCTATCCTCTTATGACGCTTACGGAATAGGCGCGGTGTCCGGCGTTAAACTTTTAGGCAGTAACGTTTCTTCTAAGGCAATCAAGACTTTGTACGCGGCGCGCAGCGCGGCTGCTTTACAAACCGAAGACAACGGCGCGACCGTTTCAACTTTAAGCAATCTTTCCGACACGGCTTCACCGACCGCCGAAACAGACGGTTCGGAACAAGCGGTAAAAGATCAAGCGGAAAGATTTAATGAGTATTTTACCGCATTAGACAGTTTTTTGGGCGAAGACGTGGTTTCAACCAAAACCGAACAAAACACCGATTCCGCTTACCCTTACGAAGTCAAAATGACAATTAGCGGAAGGGATTTCGACGGCGAAGTAGTTACCTATGTAATGTATTACACCGAAACTTTGCAACCTGAAAATTCTTTCGACTTCGACGACGACGATGACGACGAAATGGAAAACCAATACCGTTTGGTCGGCGTTATGGTAATTGACGGAATCAACTATCACTTAGAAGGCGAACGCACCGAAGAAACGGAAAAGGACGAAACCGAAACGGAACTTAAAATCCGCGCTTACGCAGACGTTAACGATAAATCTTCTTACGTTCAAATGGTTCAGGAACATTCGGTTGAAAGCAACGAAAAGGAAATGGAATACGTTTACTCCATCTATGAAAACGGAAAACTTATAGAGCAAACCGCGGTTGAATTTGAAACGGAAAGGGATGGAAACAAGGTCGAAACGGAATACGAACTTGAATTCAGAAGCGGAGCATACAGGGGTAGGTATTCGGTTGAGCGCGAAGTTAAAAACAACAAGACCGAAATAACGGTCAGATATAACATCGACGGTAAATCCGGCAACTTCCGTATTAACGAAATCGTTGACGAAAGCGGTAACAAAAAATACCGATACACCTATAACGACGGCTACGTAAAAATCTTTTAAACTTTAAAGGCTGCAAATGGCCGACAGCAAAAAAGCCGACAACCCTTTAAATCCCCGTCAAAGTTTTTTAACTTTGACGGGGATTTTTTATGTTTTTTGCCGTTAATCGGCCTATAGGCAGACTTTTTTGTTTATAAGAACATTTCACCAAACAGCGGTTATCTAAAAAATTCAACCTTATAAAGTTCCGTTTTAAAAAAGTCGAGCCCTAATAAAAGGGTTCGACTTTTTAATTAAGGGATAAGCAAATTTTTTAAAATATTGGAAAAACTCCGAAATATGTAAGTATACCTATTATTGCAAGATGTAAGGGATAATAAAAATAAAATACCCATTTAAGCAACTTGTTAAACACAACGGATTTTCCGCGCCGTCCGTTATATAAAAACAACAGCGGTATCGCAAGGCAAACGGCAAGTTGAATAAATCCATAAATTTTATCGATTGCAAAAAAGTACACCACACCGTATACAAAAACCCAAAACATCATCCAAAGCATTTGCTTTTTAAAGTTGCCTCTGTTTGACCAAAAAGATAAAATTACCATGGGCGCGATACAACTCCAATCGGCAGGAAAGGATATAGCCAAAATTAAAAAGGTAAGCAGTATTTTAAGCGGTGTTTTAAGTTGTGAATCGTGTATTTTAATTAGCACCAATCCCCAAGCAAAGCCCCACAGCACCCCCGTTTGGTTAAACGGCGAGCCGTATGCAAACGGAAGAAACGACCATGCGTCCACGTAATTAAAGGAACAAAACACATACGGAAAATGCGATATTACGGCAAACAGGAACATTCTTGCTATATACTTTTTCAAATTTTTGGTGTAATGATAGCCTTCCGCAATAAAATAGCACATAATAGGACAGGTCAGCCGTCCGATTATATGTAATATTACGGCAAAGGGATTGTGCGAAAACCCCGGCCAAATCGCCCAAGCCAAATGGTCCAAGGTCATCGCTAATATCGCAATAAGTTTAAGTGCGTTTGAATCGAGCACTTCGTATTTTTTGTTTGCGTTTAATGCTTCCATAATATAATTGCACCTTACATAAATTTAAAGTTTTTGTCGCTTGCAAACGGTTCTATGTTCAAAAAACACTCGTTAATCGGCTTATAGGCCGACTTTTTTAATATTGAGCAAGTTTTATCAAACTTAAGACTATATAAAAAAGACTAATTTATAATCGCCGAAAAAATTTTTACTTTCCTTACTATTGCAAGTAGTAAAAACTTTTGCTATAATATTTTACGATTTAATCTTTTAGCACCGCATTATTGTACTACGATAATAAAAATAAGTCAAGATAGAATTAAAATATGAAGGAAATTTTATTTGGTCTCGGCGGTAGGTCGTTACCGACGGATAAATAAAAATTTACCTAAGCCTAAACGGGACTATCGGCAAAACACCTTTCGACAACGGCGCAAGGCAACTTTATTGCCTTTTAGACAGCATAAAATCTTATTAAACACTATCGAATGTTTTATAAACCGTAACTTTAAATTTATCAACCAAAGTTTTAAAAGCATCAAAGGAAGAAGCTATGAAAATATTTAAATTGTTGTTCAGCAAAATACTTGTTGTTGTTTTACTGTTATTGATGCAGTTGGCATTAATTTTTGTTACCGCCGTTGTGCTTGAAGTGTTTACCTTGTTTAGGCTGATAAGCGTAATCATCGGGCTTACGGTGTTTTTTACCATTGTCAACAAAAAGGAATGTCCTGAGTTCAAAATACCGTGGCTAGTGTTGCTTTTTATTTTGCCCTTTTTTACGGTTATTTTGTATTTGTTGTTTGCCAACCCGAAAATGCCGAAAAAGGACTATTTAAGGTTACAAACCATACACGCAAAAACAAAAAAGTATACCGACAACAAATCGGACACGCGCCCTGTAATGCAGGAAAATTACGGCATCGAAAAATATCTTAATAATAACGCTTTTTTGTACGGGCATACCAACAATAAAGTTACCTATTACAAGGTTGGCGAAGATTTTTGGCAGGATTTGCTTGTTGAACTAAACAAAGCCGAAAAGTACATTTTTATGGAATACTTTATTATCGACCACGGCAAAATGTGGGACAGCGTTCACGAAATATTAAAAAGAAAGGTTACCGAGGGCGTTGAAGTCCGTTTAATGTACGACGATATAGGAACTGCCGGCAAGTTAAATGGCGGTTACTATAAAACGTTAAGAAAGGAAGGCATCAACTGTTATAAATTTAACACTTTCCGTCCGGTCGTTTCGGGGATTCACAACAACCGCGACCACCGTAAAATTACGGTAATCGACGGAAAAGTCGGCTTTACGGGCGGTGTAAATATCGGCAACGAATACATAAACGAAAACAAACGTTTGGGACATTGGAAGGATACCGCCATAAAAATCGAAGGCTCAGCCGTGGATAACTTGCTTGCAATGTTTTTGCAAGTTTACGATATGAACGGTAAAATTTCCGAAGACTATGAAAAATACTTCCTTTCCGAGCACGAGCGTTTTGAAGAAGAAGGTTGCGTTATCCCCTTCGGCGACGGTCCCAAGCCCTTTTATAACGAACAGATCGGCGAAAATAATTACGTCAACATGATAAACAGCGCCAAACACTATTGCTACATTACCACGCCTTACTTGATTTTGGATTATAACGTTACCACGGCGCTGCGCAACGCCGCCTTTCGCGGTGTGGACGTAAGAATAATTACACCGCATATACCGGATAAAAAGGCGGTGTTTACCATGACTCGCTCTAATTATTCCTATCTTTTAAAGGCAGGCGTAAAGATTTACGAATACACGCCGGGCTTTGTTCATGCCAAAATGTTGGTATGCGACGACGAATTGGCTTTTGTCGGCACTATTAATTTCGATTACAGAAGTTTTGTCCACCACTTCGAATGTGGCGCGGTTTTGTGCAAAACCCCTTGTATTAAGGAAATTAAATTAGATTTTGAACAGATTTTCGACCTTTCGCAAGAAGTTACTTTGTCTAACTTCAAAATGGGAAAACTCGCTTCTTTGACAAACGCCTTGCTTAATATGTTCTCGCCCATGATTTAAGGTGCGGTTATAAAAAACAACTTATTTTACAGTCCGCAAACATAAGTTGAAACGCAAAAATAGCCGAAATAATTTTATAGTCAAAACTTCGTAGTTTCGCTTTTTTACGCACAACTTATAAAATACTTTTTTAATAAACAACATCTAAAAAGTCCAAGGTTTTCGGTACGTTTTAAGTACCCCCCTTGGACTTTTTAATTAAAATATATTTTTTATAGTTGATAAATCTACGTTACGGCCGACCGTAAAACAATTAACGGTTAAAGCCTTTAAAATATTGATTTCTCTTAACCTTCTTTCTTCCAAACATTTAATATATCCGTCATATCCGTGTAGATTGTTGCGTTTTCCGTAGCCTTGCGACAAGTGGTAATCGATAACGGCGTTAAGCCAATCCTTTCCGCGCTCGGATAACACGCCGTCTATTGTTTCTTTTACGCTCGGCGTATCTATATAAATTATAACGGGATTCATTGCCTTGATGATGTTTTCGATTTCTATCACATAATTTTTAGAAGAATCTTCGTCCATATCAAAGCGCATCATCGTTTCGCACATAGGGTTTTGCAGGAATATACAGTTAAAAACGTACACAACATCCTTTTTGGCGCCGGCAACAAATTTCCGCCATTTTTCCAAAATAAGCCTTCTTTCCGTCTCAAAGTCCGGAAAGTCGTAGTCCGTATAGTCGGCAGGATGATTTATATCGCCCTCGTCCACGCAAACCACGCTTTTCCCGTTTTTTTGCAAACAGTCGGCAATTCTTTTTGCCAAAGTGCTTTTCCCGCTTCCGGGAAGCCCTTCTACTATAATAAGTCTTGTTTTCACAATTGTTTCAACTTTTTAACGGCGTTTTTTACCCTTATAATTTAATATATCAAACCAAAAGTTGGCCTATAAGCCCGTTATCGGACCATTGTCTTTAAATTTAAAACTTATGCCAAAAGTAAATATATATAAATAAATCGGACACATCGTCGGATTTCACATTCAAAATTGAAGATTGCCCGATTAAAACTTTAAACCCCAAGTCAAAATATGATTTTATGCCAAAAGTGCGCCTATAAGCCCGTTATCGACGATTTTACCGCTTGCGTTTATAATAAAGCGGATCAAAACTTTCACGCTCGGATATTTTAAAATATTCGGACAATAGATTTAAAAAAATCGCAATAATTATGGCTGAAATACCGTATTTGCTTTTAAGGAAAAAAGCGACTTCGCCAAGATAGGGTATTCTAAACAAAAACTTCCCGGAAATTTCCTCTTTCTTTAAAGGGCGCGGGTCGTTGACGTTATTCGCGTCGCCACGGGTGTAATACAATATTTGTCCGTCTGTCGCGCGCATGTCAACGATTCTGTGGATAACCATTAAACCGTCTTGACTTAAAAAGTTTACGATATCCCCCTTTTCAAGAATATCTTTATTCCCTATTTTTTTGGTTATTGCTATGTCGTTAACCTGCAAAAAGCCGGCACGCATACCGCTTAAAGATTCAGTGTTTGCAGAATCCACTCGCGACATGCTCTCGCTTCCTATAACGTAAAAATTTACGCCCAAAAGATTAAACGAAGGATCTTTTGTAACCCATTCCGCAAAAACGCTTATCCCTATAAACAGTGCGAAAATCGGTATTAACATCATAAGCACCGTAATAATTCTTTTAAATATCTTCTTCAAGTTTTTTAATATTAAATCTATCCGTATTTCAGACCTGTCGAATTTAATTTTTAATCAACAGATTTTTTAAGTTTGTAAGCCGTTTTTTATTGTTTCTTAATTAACTGAATTTTAACACATTGTTTGACAAAAATCAACGCTTTAAAATAATCTTTTTTCATTTTTAAAAACTTTTGCCGTCAATATGTTGTTTGTGCATTTTTCTCTATTCCGGCCAACGTTAAAGATTATGTTGATTTTCTATAATAATTTTTAAAAAAAGTTGGGCGAAATAATCGCTGTTAGTTCTGACCGCAACCGACTAATGCCGGATACGGTTGCGTTTTTCTATATTAAAATAGCAATGCTACAATTAAAACGTAACCTTGCTTTCTACTTTGCCTTCGGCATGTATTTTTATTGTAAAATTAAAGATTTTAACAAATTGTATTCTATCCCGTCTTTATAACATTATCAGCAATACAACGAGCGCGGCGACAAGCCCTACCGAGGTGAGAAAAGAAATAACGAACGCCGCGACGTTATATTTCCGCTCTTCGGGATTAACTATACCTATACCCGAAATAACTACGAGCGCGAACTGCGATATAAAGCCTTGAAAAAATGTATAAATGGTAAGCGCACAACTAATTATTAATATGAGTATCCCTATAATAAACGAGGTATTGAGCATATAATCCAAACACCATTTAACGCATACTGCAAAAAAAACACCGAGCGCCATTATTATAATGTTGCCTATGGCATAAGCAATGCGTTTTTTTCCATTCGACGCAGTCATATTCGTAATATGACGTATAAAATTGAGCCATTCCGTACGTTTCATATTCCCCTCCTTCATATTCTTATTAACATTATATCAAAAAATATACGGTAAAGCAATACTTATTTTTATTCGTCCGCGTTTTTAACCGAAATCAAAATGTGAGTGACGGAAAATATTACGGCGAATACCAACAGCGGTATACTTGCAATCATTATCCCCGAAAAAATAAATATTACCGACGGCAATACGGAAAGAAGTAACGCCTTTACGAGATTGGATTTCCAAAGTATTATCCACGCCAGACAGTACGCAAATAATAAAGCAGCGTTTATTACGAGGTACAGTGTCAACCCGTTAGAAAACCAAAATCCCATAAAAGTATACGGAATATTGAAAATCATAAAAACAAAACAGCCGTATCTGCCTATCTGTTCAAATATTTCAACCGTCTTATTCCTATAAGCGTTTGCACTGTCTTTTTGCTTTATGGCGTAAATTATATTCGGTATCATAATAACGACCATAATTATAAGACCGTAATAATTAAACCACTCCATAAAAGCCCCCTTTTTTTAAATAATATCACAAACAAAAGATTTTATCAAGGTTATAAAATTTATGGCACAGTGATATTAAACGGGGCGCGCGGCTTCGCCACGCGCCCCGTTTATTCAAGCACCCGCCACAGTGCCATAAGTCCGCTTTATGCCGTCAAACAGTTGGAATTAGAGTTTGCCTATGGTATAATATGTTTGCAAATTAAAACGATAAACAGTACTTTGTCGAGGGGAAATTGATATGGAAAAACTTAGCAGCCTATCCAATATAGGTAAGAAATTAGAAAGACAATTAAATGAAGTAGGAATAAACACGTAGGATGATTTGGTTAATATTGGAAGTCAAGAAGCTTGGGTGAAAATTAGGAAAATTGATAGTAGTGCTTGTATAAATAGACTAATGGCTCTAGAAGGAACTATACAAAATATTAAATACCATTACGACACTTGCGTAACTTTTGAAGATACTTAACAAATTTAGCTTCTTGATTGTATCCCCAACCGTCATCTTCCTGTCCGTAAGCGTTACAATACTTATTAAGCATTTCGGAAAAATCGCCCTCATAATGATAGGTGCTATGTAAAACCGCTTCCAACCGAACGCACAATTTTACAATAACCATTTCGACATTTCCTTTTGCAACTTCGGTTTCGAAATATACTTTTGTTAAATCGCTGACTACCTTTTCACTCTCTAATTCATATGAAATATCTGAAATAAGTTGTTGTTTATATGCTTTTAAATAATTGATTATTTCATCAATTTTTAATCTATTGCTATGGTGCTTCGTGTTCCGCAAAACGAGAACTTTATCAAAATTAACGGGATAGCCCTGATAATTCAGCTTATCTTTACAAATACGCACAATTTCTAAAATAATCTTTTCTTTATCGAATTTAATTATCATAGTCAATATTAAATTACATATTTTATCAAATGGCACTGTGGCGGGTGCTTGATATAACGAGCCTCTTGTGCCGAAGTTTAAGGCGAATGCGGCGAACGACAAAGCCCAACTGAAAGGTTGGTTTTCTGTTGCCTTTGGCAAGGTAGCCTTTTGCGGAACATTCTCATTGTCAATAGCCTTTTGCGGCATAAACTGCTGTTACGCCCGATTTTAAGCATAAAAAACAACCTAACTCGACACCTTTTAAATAGGTATTCGAATTAGGTTATGAATGGCGCGCCATAAGGAGCTCGAATCCCTAACCTTTGGTTCCGTAGACCAACGCTCTATC
>CALZDP010000026.1 GCA_945638575.1 uncultured Clostridia bacterium
CACCTTGAATACCTTGCGGACCGGTCGCACCTGTTGCACCCGTGGGACCTGTGGGTCCGGTTACCCCTGTTGAAGGGCCGGTAGGTCCTTGCGGACCTGTAGGCCCCGTAGGACCTGTCGCCCCTGGAAGCCCTGTAAAACCGCGCGGACCTGTAGGTCCCGTAGGACCGACTATAACGTTAGGACGGGGAATAGGATTCCTTCTTTGGTTACAGGGATTACAGCAAAAAAGATTTGAAAAATCAAACATATAATCTCCTTGAGCGTTCGGTTGCTCAATTCATTATATGTCGATATATAAAGGTATTGTTAAAATGCGGTTGTCAAAAAACCGGCAAAAATAATAGAATATACCATGACTACTTTAAGTTTATGTATGATTGTAAAAGACGAAGAAGCCACCTTAGACAGAATTCTTAATTGCGCAAAAGATTTTGCCGACGAAATTATCATCGTGGATACGGGCTCTGATGACGAAACGGTAAATATCGCAAAAAGATACACCGACAAGGTGTATTTTTTTAAGTGGACAAACGACTTTTCCGAGGCAAGGAACTATTCTTTAAAAAAGGCGACAAAAGACTATATTATGTGGTTAGACGCCGACGATTTTATCGATGAAGAAAATATTTTAAAAATCAAAAATATGCTGATAACCGACCTATACGCAGACATTTATATGTTAAAGTATAAAATTGTTTCCCCCTTCGGCGCAGAATGCAACCTTGAATTTTATCGTGAAAGACTGCTTAAAAGAAGCGGAAATTTTTTGTTCGAGGGCGCTGTGCATGAAGCGGTTAATCTTTCGGGCAAGGTGGTTTACAGCAATATAGTTATCGAGCACAGAAAAGTAAAACCGCCCCTTTTTGAAAGGAATTTAAATATTTACAGACTGCTTGAATCCAAAAACAAAATTTTTACGCCGAGGGATTTATACTACTACGGCCGTGAACTTTACTATAACGGTTATTACCAAAAAGCAAAGGAAAAATTCCACCTTTTTTTAAATTCAAACGGCAGCGATACGGACAAAGAAGAAGGATATATACTGCTTAGCGACTGCTATTTGAAAGAGGGAAATTTACCGCAAGCCAAAGAGACGATTTTTTCTTCCTTGAAAAAATATCCGCCTTCACCCGAAACCTTTTGCAAAACAGGGGAAATTTTTTTTAGCGAAGGCAATTACGGCTGTGCGTCGGCTTATTACCGAGCGGCTGAAACTTCCGAAGAAAAATCTTACGGATTTATTCGTAAAGAGTACGGCGGTATAGTTCCTTGCTTAATGCTGACGGTAATTTATTTTAGACTTGAACGCTACGATTTAGCAAAAGAGTATCATAAAAAATGTAAAAAACTATGTCCTAACCACCCTTCCGTTCTGTTTAACGACAAAATTCCGCTTTTGGCAAACTGAGTGGCTAAACCGCCTGCAAGGTTATCGCGGTTTTGTTTGATAAAGAACATACAGCCGACCAAATACGCAAAAAAGCCCGAAAGATTTTAAAAGCGTCAAAGTAAAAAACGCCCAACGGTTGACAGACCGATCGGACGGTAAATTTGCAGTAAGGCTAATAATTTTAAAAAAGATTAAAAACACAATTGCGCAAGTTGCCAAAATCAGCGGCGTCAAGGCTTATACGAAAGGTAAAAAACGGCTTCAAAATTTTTGTAATTACCGCCTTAAAAAATATCGTAAAATAAAAAAATACCGTAGGGAAAACCTACGGTATAAATTTTTGTTATTCTATTATGCGTTGAAAGCGTCTTTAAAGGATTTACCGAATTTAAGAACGGGTTTCTTGCAAGCGGGAACCTGTACCTTTTCACCGGTTGCGGGATTTAACGCTTCTTTTGCGGGAACGTCTTTAATTTCAAAAGTTCCAAAGCCAACTAAAGATACCTTTTCACCGTCCTGAAGTGCTTCTTCAAGGGTGTCCATAAGTGATTGGTAAGCGTCAGCCATTTGAGCCTGAGTAAGGCCTGCCTTACGTGCAGCGATTTTGATAAGATCGGTTTTTGTCATGATAATAAATTCCTCCATAGGTTTTGTTGAACCCCGTATCGAAAATGCTACGGGCAAAGTAAGGCTGATTGCCTTCATAAAATATGATAATCCATAATTTACCGTTTGTCAATACGTTTTTGAAAATTATTAGTCGTTTTTTAATGAAAATTTGCGATTTTTACAGGACTATCCGCCTTTTTTTAAACTTTACGCCGTCTAAATAGTTTTTGGTCCTTCTTATAACCGTTTTAACAGGTTTACGTGGAGATTTTGTGTCACAAAGCGCTTGACAACTTTTTAGTTGGGTATAAAATCATAGCAGGGGTAACTTTTAAGGCAGGAGGTATTTTTATGAAAGATTTAAGGCGCGTTACGGTTGAAGAATGTCCGTTTTACCAGTCGGATAATGGTGCCGGCCAGTACAAGTTTAAGGTAAAAAGGCAGTATTTCGATAAAGATTTATCAACCCTTACCGCCTATCTTAAAATTCGCTTTCAGGACGAAAGCACGGATAAAATTCTATTAAGCAACGCCACAAGCGACGATGATTGGGTTACGGTAACTTTTGTGGTGTCGGATGTGTTTTCAAGGGTGGCAGGCAAGGCAAAGTGTCAGTTATGTTTTGAAAACACAGACGGTTCCGTTGTTATCAATACCGAAGTTTTTACTGTGGATATTATGGATTCGGTTGAGGTGGAAAGTTACGGACAGACCGTTTTGCCAAGCGCAATAAGGCTTTTACAAACCAAATTGCAGGAAAAAATCGATGAGATGAACCAAAAAATCACCGAGGTAAACAATTCCGTTTCGGTGGTAAAAATTCAGGTTTCGTCGATAGGATTTAACAATAAACAGCAAACCTTTTCGGTGCCGTCGGCAAAAGAAGACAGCGTTATCGTGTTTTCTCCGCTAAGTAACCAAACCGCAGTCAAAAATGCAGGCTTGTACATATCTTCACAAGGCACAGGAACGGTAACTTTAAGTTGTACAAACCAGCCCTCGGCTGACTTTTTGGTGCAGTTTGCGGTTATAAACAAAATCCCCACCGCGGAATGATTTTATGCCGGCGTAACGGGCGTTTGGACAAACGTTCAAACGCCCGTTTTTTGCCGTAAATGGGCTTATTTTCCGTAATTGAAATTTTGCGTAAGACGGATAAAAAGTTATAAATAGCAGAAAAGCGCCGTTATATTTTAACACAAAAAGGCAAGGGTAAAAAACTTCTTGCCTTTTAAACCGTTCCTTTTAAAATAAGAAGATTTATTCCGCGTCCGTAGCGTTTTCAAAATGAAAACGGGCTTAAAATTTGTTTTAATTTACTTACTATTTAACTTAACTGTGCAATTATAAATAAAAGCGCGAATTTAATTGACATAAAACCGCAAAACGGCTAAAATTAAAAAAGAAATTTGATTTATACGCTTAAATGTATGGGCCTTTTCTATTAAGACCTATCACGGGCGCAAAAGAGGTAATAAAATGTCTGAATTTTTACAGGGAATGAAAAGGACGCGCATGTGCGGAGAGTTAAGGCTTGAAAACGCTTCCGAAGTAGTAACCGTTATGGGTTGGGTACAAAGAAGGCGTAATCTCGGCAGTCTTATTTTCGTCGATTTAAGGGACCGTACAGGCATAGTACAGGTCGTTTTTGACGAAACCACCGAAAAAAGTCTGTTTGAAAAGGCCGCCGCAATCCGTTCGGAATACGTGCTTGCGGTATCCGGTACCGTTCGCGAAAGAGAGTCAAAGACCAACAAAATCGCTACCGGCGATATCGAAATTTTAGCCGATACACTTAAAATTTTGTCCGAAGCGGACACCACGCCTTTTGAAATCACCGACGATACCAACGTAAACGAAAATTTGCGTTTAAAGTACAGATATCTCGATTTGCGCCGTCCGTCGTTGCAACAAAAACTTATTACCCGTTCAAAAATAGCCGTTGCCACCCGCAACTATCTTGCCGAAAACGGCTTTTTGGAAATCGAAACCCCTTACCTTGGCAAATCCACGCCGGAAGGGGCAAGGGACTATCTTGTTCCTTCAAGAATAAAGGAAGGATGTTTTTACGCCTTACCGCAGTCGCCGCAACTGTATAAGCAACTTTTGATGATTGCCGGCTACGATAGGTACTTCCAAATCGCAAAATGCTTCCGCGACGAGGACTTGCGTGCCAACCGACAACCGGAATTTACTCAAATCGACCTTGAAATGAGTTTTGTCGAGGACGAAACGGACGTTATGTATCCCGTTGAGGGGCTTATAAAACGCATCTTTAAGGACTCTATCGGCATGGAACTTCCCGAAGGGCATTTCAGGACGATGACCTGGCAAGAGGCTATGGACAGATTCGGTTCGGATAAGCCCGACACAAGGTTTGGTTTGGAACTTAAAAACGTATCGGATATTTTTGTAGGCTCTGACTTTAAAGTGTTTGCCGACTGCGTAACGGAAGGTAAAAGCGTAAGGGCAATCAACGCAAAAGGTTTTGCGTCAAAACTGTCAAGAAAGGATTTGGACGGACTGTCAGAAGTGGCTAAAACCTTCGGCGCAAAAGGCTTGGCGTGGCTGAGTAAAACAGGGACGGAAGTAAGGTCGTCATTCAATAAATTTTTGACCGAAGAAATTATTGCAAAACTTACCGAAAGAATGGATTTACAGGACGGCGACGTTTTACTGTTTGCTGCCGATAAGGACACCGTCGTATTTAACACACTCGGAGGAATAAGGCTTTATCTTGGCGATAAGTACAACTTATATGACAGACAAAGTTATGATATTTTATGGATAGTGGACTTCCCGATGTTCGAGTACAGCGAGGAAGAAGGCAGATACGTTGCCATGCACCATCCGTTTACTGCGCCTAAGGACGAAGATTTATATTTGCTCGATAGCGATCCCACAAAGATGCGCGCAAAAGCCTACGACATCGTTATAAACGGTCAGGAAGCGGGCGGCGGTTCTATAAGGATTCATTCGAGAGAACTTCAAAAGAAAATCTTTAACGTTTTATCCTTTACCGACGAGGACATCGAACGCAAATTCGGATTTTTCGTAAACGCATTCAATTACGGAACCCCTCCTCACGGCGGTTTGGCTTTGGGGCTTGACAGGTTCACAATGCTTTTGACGGGTACCGATTCCATAAAAGACGTTATAGCCTTCCCGAAGGTTCAAAACGCTTCCTGCCTTATGAGCGAAGCGCCTTCAACCGTCGATAAAAAGCAACTTGACGAACTTTATTTAACTGTAAGCGATAAGAACTAAAATTTTATAAAGTGGGGCTATAAGCCCGTTAAACGCCCGTTTGAAAGTTTTTTAACGCTTTCAAACGGGCGTTTTTTATATTTAATATCGATACAATTTAAGTGTGATAAAATGTAATAATATGTTTCCGTTCAAGGTTTACGTTGCAAAATAACGGGTGATTTTTTGCGCATATATAAATATGTTAATGTAATAACTAAATACAATAAAATCCGCCTATAAGCCCGTTTTTATCGCTAAAACACATTTTTCGCCAAACGCTTGACAAGTTTGCATATTATGATATAATAAAAGCAGAAAAAACCGCATTACTGCGGTCATTTTGCGGAGATTAAAATTATGAAACCGATAATTGCAATAATGTACGATTTCGATAAAACTCTTTGCACGCGAGATATGCAGGAGTATACTTTTATTCCGAGCGTAGGAATGGAACCTACCGAATTTTGGGCTTACGCCGGTAAAATCGCCGGAAAAGAGGGTATGGACAACATTTTAGCGTATATGTATTGCATGATAGATACCGCTAATAAAGTGGGTACGCCCATCACAAGGGAGGCTTTGGTTCAGTGCGGAAAGCACGTGGAATATCATCCCGGCGTGCAGGAATGGTTTGAAAGAATTAACGCTTACGGCAAGGACGTCGGCGTAATAATCGAACATTACGTTTTGTCATCCGGGCTGAAAGAGATTATCGAAGGCACAAGTATCGCACAGTATTTTAAACGCATTTACGCCTGCGAATTCCTTTATAAAGACGGCTTTGCTATTTGGCCGAAAACTTCGGTCAATTACACCAACAAAACTCAATTCGTTTACAGAATAAACAAGGGTATTTTGGATATAAGCAACGATAAAGATTTGAACAGGTCTTTACCAGAAAACGAAAGGCGTGTTCTTTTCCCCAATATGGTTTATATCGGGGACGGGCTTACGGACGTTCCGTGTATGAAACTTGTCAAGCAGGGGGGCGGACACTCTATTGCCATTTATCACCGCGAGCAAAAAGAGTCTGCAATACCTTTACTTAAACACGACAGGGTTGACTGGATGTTCGAAGCCGATTACAGAAAAGGAAGCGGACTTGATAAGGCAATGAAGATGCTTATCGAAAACTTGGCAAACGAAAACAAACTTAAAGAACTTAGCATTAAGCAAAAAAAGACCATAATCGAAGAATGATTATATTTATAAAAAGGCCGTTAATCGACCTATAGACCGACTTTTTAGTCATTTTAACAAAAAAGGGCTGACTGCAAAACGCAGTCAGCCCTTTAATAAAACTTAAATTTAATTTTCGTCGGAAAGTTTTACACCCATAACGCTGTCCACCGGCAGTGAAAATATAATACCTGCGCCGTCGGTTGCAAGTCCGGCGGCTTCTTTTACGGCGGTCATAATTTTGTCGCGCGTGGATTTAGCGGTAAGGATAAAAACAATTTCCTTATTCGGGTGAATGGTTATACCCATAAACTTAACCAAATCCTGTGCTTCGGCAGTACCGCGCGCATTAAAAATAGTACCGCCCCTTGCGCCTACTTCGCGTGCGGCAGTCATTACGGCTTCGTCATAGCCTTGATTTACAATAACAACGATTAGTTCATTCATACAGTCCACCTCACATTAAATCTTTGGTGTTGCCCAAAAGCACTTGCAGAGTAAGATTTCCGCCTACGGCAGAAACGGGAATGGTCATGGCGATAATGCCGTCGGTTGCTTTTTTAAAACTCTTTTGCAAAATTTCGTAAATTGCGTCTACGTTTTTTCTTTCGCAAAAGGTAAAAATCATATCCTTTTCTGGTTCGCCGAGCCCAAGCGCCGCGATGATTTCCGACGACGCCGTTCCTTTGCCGTGCGTCAGCGAAGTAAAATTGACGTACGGTTTAAGGGCGGATAGTATTTTTTCGCCTTTACCTTTGGGGCAGACGATAATTAAAAGTTCCAATAAAATATCTTTCATAAATTACCGTATCGGCATTAAGCCGATTTTTAAATATAAATATTACCTTTCGGTGTTAAGTTCGATAATATCGCTGTCGAAAAGCCGAACGACAGATTTGGTAATGCGCGGTTTTCTTGCCGTTTTGATTTTGACGATTAAACCGAGTATCTGTATGGTAACCAGCGGTGTAAGCGCTATAAAGGCAATCATGCCGTAAGCGTTGGATAAAATGGCTTCCGTACTTCCCATAGACACCGTAGTTGCCGCCCCGATTGCCAAAGGAAGCATAAAGGTGGTTGCCATAGGTCCGGAAGCGACTCCGCCGGAGTCAAAGGCTATTGCCGTGTAGTTTTTAGGTACTACGAAGGTAAGCCCGAGCGCGATGGCATACCCCGGTATTAAAATGTAGTAAACGGGGATGTCGCATAAAATTCTTAATGTGGAAAGCCCTACCGAAACCATCATGGATACCGATAAGGAAATCAAAAGAGTTCTTCCTTTAATGGTTCCGTCGGAAATATTTTCAACTTGCTTGCAAAGAACGTGTACCGCAGGTTCGGCTAAAACGATAAACGCACCGATAATCATGCCGACAGGCACTAAAACCCAACCGCTCGATAAAGAAGTAAGGCGTCTGCCAAGGTCAAAACCCATATCCATAAAGCCTGCCGAAACACCCGTTAAAAACAGCGACAGACCTATATAGGTATATAGCAAACCGAAAATTATCCTTGTTACACGTTGTTTTGGTAACCTTATAAACAGTCCGTTTATTATAAAAAAGAAAACCGAAACAGGCAAAATTGCGATAGCGACTTCTTTAAGACATTTAAAAAATGAATGTAAAAAAGCCGTCAATAGGTCGGTTATCGTGCCAATATCATTTCCGAAAGAGGTTATCGTTATGTCCGGCTTAAAGATAATGCACAAAATCATTACAAGCAGTACGGGACCTATCGAACATATTGCAACCACGCCGAAACTGTTTTCGTTCCTGTTTTTTCCGCCGAGTACGGAAGCGACGCCTACGCCTAACGACATTATAAACGGAACGGTTATCGCACCGGTTGTTACTCCGCCCGAATCGAATGCGAGCGCTATGTACTTATTGTCAACCAAAATGGCAAGTAAAAATATTACCGCGTAAAAAACGATTAAAATAAGGTTAAGGCTGATTTTTGCAAAAACTCTTCCCAAGGCAAGGGCTAAAAACAGACCGACGCCCAACGCAATGGTTATGATAAGTATGATTTTAATGGAATCGAGTTGGTTTCCCAAAACCATTAAATCGGGTTCGGCAACGGTAACAATTACCCCGATAATAAATCCGATTAAAAGAATTATCGGGATGTTTTTTGTGGAAGTAACTTTGTTACCGATGATTTCGCCGATGGGGGAAAGGGCGATTTCGCTTCCCAAAGAGTAGAAAACCATACCGGTTATCAGCAGAATAGCGCCTATTATAAAGGCAGCCAAGTTGTAACCGCCGGCTTTTTCGGGCAGTAAAAAATTAAGCAAAATGACAATCGCCGTTATAGGTATAACGGAAAGACAGGATTCTTTAATTTTCGTTGTCAAAATCTTGCTCATAATAATGCTCGGTACTCGGTGAAAAAATTGCTTGCTAAGATAAATTGATATGCTGTCGGATAACTTAATATACTTCGTCAAAGCGACATAAATTCATCGTACTAATATGATAAGGTATAGCACAAAAAAAGTCAATGAAAACCGTCCCTAATAAAAAGGAATTTTAAAACCTTTTGACAAAGATTCTTTTTAATAGTATAATGTAATAAAAAATTCGAAAGCGATATTTTTAAAGGGTAATAGCCAATCAAAAATTGCAGGTAGGCATATAAGTCCAACCTTTTAAACGGCGAACGCTTAAAATTGACAAAAAAAAGGAAAACAGATATTGTGATAAGAAAAATTACTTTAAAGGATAGACAAAATTATTTGGATATGGCAAATGAATTTTATCATACGAACGCAACCGCTCACCCCGTTCCGTATGAGTTTTTAACGGAAACTTTCGATCATATTTTAAACGATAACCGTTATGGCGACATATTCATTTGCGAAGAAAATTCCACGCCGGTCGGCTATATACTTACGGCAAAAACTTGGTCGCAGGAAGGCGGCGGTATGGTCGTGTGGATAGAAGAAATTTTTGTTAAAAAGGAATTTAGGGGAAAAAGTTTCGGCACGCAAATGATAGATTACGTAATATCCGAAGTCCCTGCGCAAAGGTATCGTTTGGAAGTCGAGCCGGAAAACGAAAAGGCTGTCAAACTATATAAAAGGCTTGGCTTTGATTTTATGGAATATAATTCCATGGTTAAAGAAGTCCGCTTTAAATAAAATCACTTATAAAAATCAAAAAGTGAGGCTATATGTCGATTAACGGCGTATATCCTCACTTTTTTTGTTTTAAAATCAAGTAATTAAATCTTAAAAAGGCGACTTAATTTATCTAAGTTTTTTGGTTACCAAGCGATTTTTTCGCCAATAAATTCAACTAACTTATCAACCGGCAAACGGATTTGCTGCATACTGTCGCGGTCTCTTACGGTAACGGTATCGTTTTCCAAAGTGTCAAAGTCGATGGTAATGCAGTAAGGCGTACCGATTTCGTCCTGTCTGCGGTAGCGTTTACCGATGGAACCTGCTTCGTCGTAAGTTACGGGGAAGAATCTTTCTAATTTAGCAAGTATTTCTTTCGCTTTGTCGCCAAGGTTCTTTTGCAAGGGCAAAACCGCCGCTTTGTAAGCGGCAACCGCAGGTATAAAGTGCATAACTACGCGGGTGTCTCCGCCTTCCAAAACTTCTTCGTCATAGGCTTCGGATAAAACGGCGAGCATAAGTCTGTCGGCGCCGATAGAGTATTCCACGTCGTACGGAACGTACTTTTCGCCTGTGTTGGGATCGACGTAAAGCATGCTCTTGCCCGAATATTCCTGATGACGGCTTAAATCGTAATTTGTACGGTTATGAATACCGTTGAGTTCGGACCAGCCGATAGGGAACAGGTACTGAATATCGCACGCCGCTTTTGCGTAATGGGCAAGTTTGTCGTGATCTTTAAATCTTAAATGATTTTCGTCGATGCCAAGGTCAAGAAGGAACTTCCACGCTTGCTGTTTATAATAATCGTACCATTCGTGGTCGGTGCCTTCTTTGCAGAAGAATTGATGTTCCATCTGCTCGAACTCTATGGTTCTGAAAATAAAGTTGCCGGGGGTAACTTCGTTACGGAAGGCTTTACCTATTTGGGCGATACCGAAAGGAATTTTCGCCCTTGTGGTTCTTTGAACGTTTAAAAAGTTTACAAATTCGCCTTGAGCGGTTTCCGGACGAAGATAGATTTTGTTTTGTCCTTCTTCGGTAACCCCTCTTGAGGTTTCAAACATAAGGTTGAACTGACGGATGGGTGTAAAATCGCACTTACCGCAACGGGGGCAAACCACGTTATGTTCCTTGATGTAATTTTCCATTTCCTCATTGGTCATGGTATCGGGGTTTACCTCGCCGTGAGAATGTGCTTCTATCAAAGTATCCGCTCTGTGGCGCGTTTTGCAGTTTTTGCAGTCCATTTTCGGGTCGGAAAATGAAGCGGTGTGTCCGCTGGCGTCCCAAACACGGGAATTCATTAAAATAGCGGCGTCAACCCCGTAGGAATTTTTGCTTTCCTGAACGAAACGTTTCCACCAAAGTTTTTTAAGGTTGTTTTTAATTTCTACGCCAATTGGGCCGTAGTCCCAGGTATTACCCATACCGCCGTAAATTTCACTGCCGGGGAAGATTATCCCGCGTGATTTACATAGATTGACGAGTTTTTCCATCGTAACTTTTTGTTCCATAATAAAATCCTTTTTACGTAGTTTTAATCGGCTAACCGCCGTTTTTTGAATTTTCACCTTATTTTATATTAAAACCTTTTATAAAGTCAAGTAAATCTTCTATAAAGTCAACTAAATCCGCCCAATAAAGAAGTTTTAAGGTTTAATTTTAGTAACTAAATTAGACAAAGATATATGCACATATGTTTACATTCACGTTAACTGTTGATTTTTTATTTAAAAAGTATTATAATAACCTAAACTAAGTGTTAACATTCGGCACGGCATAAATTGTACAGACATTAAAAATTAAGTAATTAATATAGAGGATAGTAATGGCAATCAACGACTTACAGAAGCAGACAAACACCGATGTTTATGTCCGATAAAGAAGTAAAAAAGTTTAAGCGTTACGCCAAGGACACTACGTCCGAAATGTTCGTGTCTTCCTTATTCCCCGATAAATTCAAAGAGATCGCCACGCAATGCTATCTCGAAAATGCCGATTCCTATAAAAAATTATTCAGCGATACGGAGTTCTATCAAAAAGTTATGGAAGCAATGGCAAAAGAACTTTATAACACTCTGCGTAAAGATTAGAGTGTTGTATTACAATTTGTACACCACGATAAAATCAGGCGAAAAATATGTGTAAAAGCAACCCTTATCTTTTTTTAAGGTTATTATTAAGTTGCTTAATTTTCGCTATCGTGCTAAAATAATCAAATAAAGTATTTTGTTTTTACAAAACGCCGAAGCATTTAGCCTGGGCGATTAAGGAGTGGTTATGGAAGGATCCGCCGTAAATTTTATTGAAGAAATTATAAATGAAGAGTTATCTTCGGGAAAGGTTTCCTGCGTGCATACAAGGTTTCCGCCCGAACCTAACGGTTATTTGCATATAGGACACGCCAAAAGTTTGTGCATAAACTTCGGTACGGCACAAAAATACGGCGGGCTTTGCAATCTGTTTTTCGATGATACCAACCCCTCTAAAGAAAAGACGGAGTACGTTGAGGCTATCAAAAAGGACATCGAGTGGCTTGGCTTTAATTGGTATGAAATCCATTATGCTTCCGACTTTTTCGACGATATTTACCGTTTGGCGGTAAAACTCATTAAGGACGGAAAGGCTTTCGTTTGCGATATGACGGCTGACGAAATCCGTTTAAACCGCGGAACTTTAACCGCCCCCGGCGTGGAAAGCCCTTTTAGAAACAGAACCGTTGAAGAGAACCTTGCCCTTTTTGAAGATATGAAGAATGGCAAATATGCCGACGGCGAAAAGGTTTTGCGCGCCAAAATAGATATGGCGTCTCCTAATATCAACCTTAGGGACCCCGTTATCTATCGTGTGCTTCACGCAACCCATCACAGAACGGGCGATAAGTGGTGCATTTATCCGATGTACGATTTTGCGCATCCTATCTGCGATTCCATGCAGGGCGTAACCCATTCCCTTTGTACGTTAGAGTTTGAAGACCACAGACCTTTATATAATTGGGTGGTCGAAAACACCGGCGTAGAGCATAAACCCCGCCAAATAGAATTTGCAAGGCTTAACATTACCAACACCGTAATGAGCAAGCGCTATCTTAAAAAACTTGTTGAAGAAAACATGGTTGACGGTTGGGACGACCCGAGAATGCCTACTTTAACGGGACTTAGAAACCGCGGCGTACCTGCCGAGGCTTTGAAAAAGTTTTGCGAAGAAATAGGCGTTGCCAAAGCAAATTCCGAAATCGAAGTGGGATACTTTGAACATTTTGTCCGTGATTATCTAAACGACAATGCACCGCGCGCCATGGTTTGCTTTAACCCCGTAAAGGTTATTATCGACAATTACGAAGGGCAAGAGAAAGTCGAAACGGATATAAATCCGCAAAAGCCGGAACTTGGCAAGCGCAAAATGACCTTCGGTAAAGAAATTTTTATCGACGGCGAAGATTTTGCCGTCAACCCACCGCCCAAATACTTCAGAATGAAGGTTGACGGGCTTGTAAGGCTTAAAGGAGCATACGTTGTCAAATGTACCGGTTACGATACCGACGAGGGCGGAAAGGTTATCGCTGTTCACTGTCAATATCTTCCCGAAACCAGAAGCGGTTCGGACGAAAGCGGATTAAAGGTTAAAGGTACTATCCATTGGGTAGACGCCGACAATTTTACCCCTTGCGAAGTCAGAAAGTACGGATATTTGCTTAACGACGCCGAATACAGCGGACAGGATTTCGGCGAAAGACTTAATCCGAACAGTTTGGAAGTCATTCCAGCCGTTGCCGAAAAGTACGTTGCCGACGCTAAAGAAGGGGAAAGTTTCCAACTTTTAAGAAAAGGTTATTATAAAAAAATGGCAAGCGATAAACTTGTTTTATCCGAAATCGTGTCTTTAAAGGACAGTTTTAAAAAGTAAAACGGTAAAAATTGGATATTTTCACGTGTAGTTTCACCATTTTACGCCAAATTGCAATAAATTAGTCAATTTTTTTATAAAACCTATTGACTTTTTCACAATATTTTAATATAATACTATCGTATGTGAACGCTTTGTGAATCTGATATAAATTACGGAAAGACGTTTACGATAATTTTGAGGTGGAATATGTATTGGGTACTTGACGCTATCTTTGTATTGCTTGTTCTTATCGCTATCATTTGCGGTTACAAAAGGGGCGGTGTTAATATGCTGTTTACGACTCTCGGCGTGCTTTTATTGTTCGCTTTGGCAATCGCGGGCGGCGCAGGGTTTTTACTGCTTTTCTACAAATTGGGCGTTGTTGATAACTTCGCGTATACTTTAATCGCTGTTCTGGGCGAAACAAACTCTTTGTTCACGCTTTTGAACATGACAAGTTTCGATGTTTGTCAAATTCTTTCCGCAGTCATCTTCTTGATTATCGGTCTTATTATTTCCGCAGTAATTTGCTCGGCGTTATCTAAACTTTTAAAACGTTTCTACGATTTTCTCGGTACCAAGGCTCGTCGCGGCTTTTACGGCGTATTTGCCGGCGTTTTGGGTGTAATTATTTACCTTGCTTTAGTTGTAGGTATCTTCCTTGGCGTATTTGCGCTTATTGCAAACTTCAGCGCACAGGGTAAAGAATTCTGGGTTCGCATCGAAGAATTTATACGTTCCTGCACTATTTGCGGTTGGCTTTATGAAATCAATCCGCTTGCAGGCTTAATCGGCTGATTTACTTATTAAAAATAAAGGGCTGTTATGGGCAGCCCTTTTATTATGCGTTTTTTTAACATATATGTGATAAATATATATAATGAAAGACAAAAACAGCAAAAAATAAAAGGATTCGCTGTTTATGGGGAACACTTTTTAATTACAAAGTAGTATAATTAAGAAAAATTAAGGTTGGTTTACTGTAATGGATATGCAAAAGATAGGAAGTTTTTTAGGCTCGTTAAGAAAGGAAGCGCACTTAACGCAAGAAGAACTCGGCGATAAATTGGGCGTTACCAATAAAACAATCTCTCGTTGGGAAACCGGAACTTACCTTCCGCCGGTAGAGATGCTTCAATTGTTAAGTAAGTTTTACAACGTTACCATAAACGAAATTTTGTCAGGCGAAAGGCTTGGCGACGCAGATTATAAGGTAAACGCCGAAAAAAACATCGTCAAGGCGTTGGATACAAGTATGTTTACCGCCAAAGAAAAGACCGCTTATTTTAAAAAGAAGTGGCTTAAAGACCATTTATTCGAGATTATTTTAGAAATAATCTTACTTTTAACGGCTTCGGTACTATGCGTTATTTATAAACAGGAATACTGCTTTATAGTTTTCGTCATCGCATTGATTTGGTCGACTTATTACAGAAACAAGCGTGATGAATATATAGAGTATCATTTGTTTGATGACGTTAATACCTGTGCCGATGAAGATAAAAAGCAGTAAAACTTATTTTCAAAGCAAAATAAAAGTCGGACAAATATGGCGATAATCAGCCTATAGCCCGACTTTTTTAAAAAATGTTTTATAAACGCAATATAAACGCCGATTTATTACATGGGGTTAGGGATGGACTTTTCTTCTAAAACTTCACCCTTACCGTTTAAAAGCAAACATAATGTGGTTTCTTTGGTAATAAAACCTACGTACCAATAATTTTTACCCCCTTCGGTAATAAGCCGCAGGTATATTTCGCCTGAAAATACACCGTTTTCGGAAAGCCCGTCAACGTACTCTTTTTTGTGTTTATAGGCGTTTTTAAGGGCGACTTCCGCCGATACGGTATCGCTTAACAGTAATGATTCCAAATTAATGTTTTCGGACTTGCCGTCGTGCGTAATTGTAACGATAAACGGCTTATCGGGTAACTTTTCCACGTCGATAGCGGTTACAAAGCAGTCAGAAAATGCCGAAAAGGAAAATGTATCGCTGTACTCTTTATCGATGGAAAAGTTTACGGTAAACTCTCCCGATTCACCGTTTAACACCTTTAATTTTACGATAACGGTTTTTTTAGCGGGGTTAATTTGTCCGTCGGCTATCATAGGGGACTCTCGAACCTCGGGATAAGCGTAAATTTGATAGTTTTCGGATTTGCCCACATAGCAATTATCTCTCAGCCTAGATAGGCTTTCTTCTAAATTAACCCCCTTATTACAGGCGGAAAAGGATAGTAAAGCAATAATTAGCATAAAAACTGCCGTGATTTTTTTAATCATTTTAATTCACCTCGGTATATTGTATTTTGCCGACGCAAAAATATGAAAAATTTGGCGTAAATTATTGTATTTGCCTGTAATTTGTGTTAAAATACTATTTAGATATGAAAAAATTGGTTATGAAAACAATCGGTATCACGGTGGCGTCGATATTTGCGGTACTGCTGATTATATACGGTATTATGGCGTTGGGGTTTCCTAAAAACCTTGCGTCCTTTTACGATGGTTTGGGTAAAAACAAAAGCGCAACAAACTTTATGGCAAAAGCCTATGAGCGTTCGGGGGATATATCCGACCTTGACCAAACCTGTGTTTATGCCATAAAAACAGGCGATAACGGGCTTATAGCCGAATATTTAGGTAAACTTGTCGGTAACGACGGCTTTAAAGATTACTGTAACGCCACCGATAAAGGGGTTGAGTATTATAATTTTATGGCAAGCAAGTATATCGTGGGTTATTACCACGTTAACTCCACCGACGGCGATATAGTCGACAAGGCATTTTTGCTGACCGACGATTACCGTAACGGCTCTTGCGCGTACACCTTGATAAGAACGATAATCGGCGGTAATAAAGATAAAGAGGCCATAAACCTTTTTAAAGAAAAACTAAATTCCGCTATGCCGAATTATTCTCAACAGTCAAAAATACTTGCGGAAAACGATCTGGCGTTTATAAACGAATATCTTAATAATCACTGATTTTTAAAAATTCCCGTTTGTTTCGGGATTTTTTTATGCGAAAATTTTGGTTTGGCAATTTAAGTTGAGTCTTGTAAATACTTGATAATTAAAAATTACCGTAAAACGATAAATCGGGATATGAAAATTCATTTTTACGCTAATATGTTAAAATCCGCTTAAAGTGCCAATAACGGGCTTATAGGCGGACTTTTTTAGTTAATTTCTAATAAACAAGGTATTTTTTTAACGATTTTTTGTTGGCAAAATACTTTTTTATGAACAGTTTTTTCTAAAATGTTGATTTTTTGTTTTATATGTATTATAATTTAATAGTATTTAATACACCTACGAAGATGGGGTGAATGATGAAAAGAGATTTAAAAAAAGAACTCGTGTGCCGTAAAATTAAAAAACCGAACAGGTTTCTTGCAACGGCGGTCTTTTTCTTTTTGAACAGAATAAGCAGGAAGAACAAGGTAAATTTTCATTACGGGTTTGATTTGAAATCCTTAAAAAATCGCCCCGTAATACTTATTTCCACACACGCTTCCCGTTTAGAGTTTATTTATGCCCTAAGCGGATTTAAGGAAAAAAATATCAACATAGTATGCGGTTATCAAAACATAATGGAAAAGTATATTTACGGCATATTAAAAAGGCTGGGCGTAATCGCAAAATACCTTTACCAACCGGACTTTATCTGCACCAAAAATATGCTTTCGGTAATAAACCGCGGCGGAAACTTAGCGCTTTTCCCCGAAGGCATACAGTCTGTTTCGGGTAGCACGCATCCCATAAATCCGACAACTTGCAAGTTTTTAAAGCGTGCGAGCGCCACAGTAGTGCTTTGCAAAAGCGAAGGCGCGTATCTATGTCAAAACAGGTTTTCCAAAGACATAAAAAAGGGCAGGATAGATTTTTATTACGACCTTTTATTTACACCGGAGGACCTTGCAACCCTTACAGAAGAGGAAATTTACCGCAAACTTATCGAAAAGTTTAGTTATAACGAATTTAAACTTAACAAGGTCCGCCACGAAAAGTACGTCGGCAAACTTCCAAATTCGGACGGGCTTGATAAAATAATTTACAAATGCCCCTGTTGCGGTGCGGAATTCAAATTCAAAATCGACGGCAGTGATTTTTGTTGCGAAAATTGCGGTTACACGGTTACGGTTGACGAATATTACGACTTGACCTTAAAAAATGGCAATAAACTTTATTACGACAACATCGACGACTGGTTCAAATGGCAACGTTACACAGTTAGGGATAGTTTGGCGGACTTTACTCCGCTTGAAATGAAAGGAAGCCTTTACACCTTACGTACCGACAAACTTAAAAAAGCGCCCAACGAAAGAATTTTACTTTCCGACGGCGTAGTACGGCTTGATAAAGAGTTTTTGACTATTACTGGACGCGACGGCAAAAATTGCAAATTCGGTATGAAAGAGGTTTATTCTTTGACCTTTTCGCTTTTGGGATTTTTGCAGTTTTATCACGAAAACGAATACTACTTCATTGTGCCGGACGGCAATCTTAATGAAATGATTAAGTGGACGCTTGTGTCCGAAGAAATTCATAACCTGTACGATGAACGTTGGCGCTTAGCGTCTATAGACGTTTACGGCTGAAAAAACGGAATTTTTAGGAGTTTTTAAATGAAAAAGAGCAATAAATCAAATAAAGAAATCGAAACCGAGCAAATTATTAACCAAGACGTAGCCGAAAATAGTCAAAATAGCGACGTAAACGCCCATACGGAATCTTCCGTTGATAAAAAAATGAGCGAAATCACCGTAAAGTTCGGGCTTAAAAGTTTTCTTACCGTTGTAGGAATACTGCTTGCGGTGGTTATTACGGTTGGTATTTTGACCTTTGTAATTCCTGCAGGCAGTTTTGACTTAGACGATAACGGCAAAATCATTTTCGGCAGTTATCACACCTTTGAAAGCACTACAAGGTTGCCCGTTTGGCGCTGGTTTACCGCACCTTTCGAGGCTTTGGTGGTAGGCGAAGGCAATATGTCCATAATTCAGGTTATCGCTCTTCTGCTGATTTTGGGCGGAACTTTCAAGGTGTTGCAGGAAAGCGGCGGACTTAGTTCGCTTGTCAGAATTTTAATCCAAAAACTTTACAAAAAAAGATATCTGGCAATTTGGGTTATTACCTTTGTTTTGATGTTTTTATCGGCGGTTTTCGGTCTGCAAGAACAGTTTTTGATTTTGTATCCGCTCTTTTATATGCTGTGCCTTGCCATGAACTGGTCAAACTTTACGGCAATAAGTTTTATACTTATAACTTCCGGCGTAGGCTTTACAACGGCTATTACAAACCCGTTTACTATCGGTACTGCCGCCATTAACGCAGGCATAAGCGTTTCCGACGGTATCGGCTACAGAATAATTATCTTCTTTATTTTGTTCGTGGTAACCGCCCTTTATATGACCTTTATGGCTAAGCGTGATGAAAAGCGTTGCCAAGAAAAATTCAACGTGGAATCTTTTTCCATGGTAACGCCCGAAGAAAAGACTGCGGATAAACGCAAGGCAAAAATGATAATTTTGCTGTTCTCTATAGCCCTTTTAGGCGTTCTTGTCGCTATCGCCATTGAGCCGTTAAGAAATTTAAGCATGATAATTATGGGCGTCGCTTTTATTGTCGGCACCATAATCGTCGGCAGACTGCTTTTGGGCAGTTTCAAAACAATGGGCAAGGATTTTTTAATCGGCATGAAGGACGTTGCGCCTTCCATTATAATAATCATACTTGCATTCAGCGTTAAATATATCGCCGACAAGGGCAACATTTTACATACCATTTTCTATTATTTTTATAATCTTATAAACGGCACTTCGCCCTACCTTGGCGTAATATTATTGTACCTTTTCGTGCTTATTGTGGAATTCTTTGTGCCAAGCGCTTCCGCCAAAGCAGTGCTTATTATTCCGCTTTTGACTTTGGCGCCTATCCCCGGGCTAAGCGTTAACACCATTGTTTTGACTTACCTTTTTGCGGACGGCTATACAAACGTGCTTTTCCCCACTTGCGGAACTTTGCTTATAGGCTTGGGACTTGCCGATATAAGTTACGCCGAATGGTTTAAAAAGACTATAGTTTTTCAAATTTTACTTCTGTTAATATCGATAGCGCTTTTGATGCTTGCAGTTCGCTTCGGATATTGATTTAAAATTAAAAGTAGGGCTATAAGCCCGTTATCGAAATATTTAAAAGTTTTTTACAATAAAATAATACAAAAAACTGCCTCTTAACGGGGCAGTTTTTTAACTTTAAAACAGTTTAGTTTTTTGATTTTGCGTCGAATATTTGGTTACAAACAGACAAAGCGAAATCTTCTTCGTGGCTAACCAAAATAATTGCGCCTTCGTATGCTAAAAGCGCTTTTTTTAAAGCCTCTTTAGCCCTAACGTCAAGGTGGTTTGTAGGTTCGTCAAGTATTAAAAAGTTGGATTTTAAGCAGGTTAAAACGGCAAGTTTTACGCGCACCTGTTCTCCTCCGCTCATATTTTTAATGGGCTTTATCGCAAGTTCGCCTGTGATGCCGGCTTTTGCAAGCAAGGTACGCCTTTCCTTTTCATTCATCATAGGATAGCAGTTGTTAAAATATCTTGACGCCGTGTCCATGGGGATAGGAAAGTTTAAATCCTGTTCAAGATATAAAATTCTCGCTTCCGGATGAATAAAGAAACTTCCGCTTAACGGGGGAATTTTGTGGGTTAAGGTTTTTAAAAGGGTGGTTTTGCCGACACCGTTAGTGCCTCTTATCCACAATTTTGAGGAGGAATTTAAGTGCAGATTAATGGCCGGTATTAAAACTTTGTCGTATCCGACTTCCAAATTTTTAACGATTAAAAGGTCTTTTGCGTTTAAATCGGAGTAGGGGAAGCAAAATTCCGCGTCCGGCAAATTTATCGGCTTAGAAATGATTTCCATTTTATCAAGCATTTTTTGACGGGCGTGCGCCATTTTTGCGGTGGAAGCGCGCGCTTTGTTTTTATCGATGTATTCGGTAATGCGCTTGATTTCCGACTGTTGGCGTTTGTATGCGTCCTCGTGCTGTTTTACGTTCATTTCACGCTGAGATAAATATTGCGTGTAGTTGCCGGTGTATTTTTTAATAGTGCCGTTTTCAATGCTTAAGACGTATTTTGAAACTGCGTTCAAAAATTTAACGTCGTGCGAAATCACTAAAAAGGTCTTTTTAAAGTCGTTTAAATACTTTATCAGCCAGTCGATGTGTTCGATGTCCAAAAAGTTGGTCGGCTCGTCTAACAGCATGATATCGGGGGACTCCAAAAGAAGTTTGCACAGCATCAGTTTTGCCCTTTCGCCACCCGATAAACGGGCGATAACGGTACTATAGCCCACGTTATTCATTCCAAGCCCGTTTGCAACTTTGCGGATACGCGCTTCCAAATCATAAAATCCTTCGTCGTTTAATTCGTCCTGCAACTTGGCGGATTTTTTGATAAGCCTGTCTAAGTCCTCGCCGTCAAGGTTACCCATTTCTTCGTAAAGTTTATTTAACTTTTCTTCCTTTTCGTATAGGTATGAAAAAGATTCGGAAAGGTATTCCATAACCGTTTTGTTTCGGTCAATGTCCGCATGTTGGTCTAAATAACCGCGTCTTATGCCGTTTAGCCATAAAACTTCACCTTCGTCTTGACTTAAGTTTCCGCATATTATGTTAATAAAGGTTGACTTACCTGCGCCGTTTAAACCGACAACGCCTATATGTTCGCCGTTGTTTACGGTAAGGTTTGCGCCTTCAAACAAGTATTTATCGTCGAACCTATGTGTAAGATTTTTAATTTCCAAAACGCTCATAACAGATAAATTGTAATATTTTTTTTAATTACTGTCAAGTAAATGCCGATATCTATCCGCTTGCACAAATGATAATATCGGCATATGATAAGTTTACAAAAATCCCCGATAATCGACCTATAGAAGCACTTTTTGTTAATTTTAATTAAAAACCCCGTCGCTTAGGCGGTCTAATTTTAATAAATGAAAAATATTTTTATGTAATCTTACAAAATCGATTTACTTTAAAATAATAATGTGTTAAAATAACTAAGTTAGCGGAATTGCAAAAGTAATTTTGCCCGCCTCGGCAAGCCGTGTCGTGTAAAAATTTACGGCAATTCATATGCGGGTATGGCGGAATTGGCAGACGCGTTAGATTCAGGTTCTAATGGGGCAACTTCGTGCAGGTTCAAGTCCTGTTACCCGCACCA
>CALZDP010000027.1 GCA_945638575.1 uncultured Clostridia bacterium
TAGGTCGGTTTTTTGATGTTTTTAAGGTTTAATTGTTATAATAATCATCGGTGTTGAGTTTAAAGGACTGCATTACGTCAAGTTTAAATAAATTGGTTGCGTGCAGGCGGTCGATTTTATCTTTTATAGACTTTTCAGGTATAATGCCGTCGCGGATATAACTATCCAAAACTTCATAAGTAAACCCTAAATTATCTTCGTCGGTTTTTCCGCAAAGTCCGTCTATAGGCGGTTTATCGACTAATTTTTCGGGGAGTCCCAAGTATCTTCCGATGGCTTTAACCTCTCTTACCGTAAAGTTTGAACAAGGTGAAAAATCACCGACCGAATCACCGTAGCGCGTGGAATACCCAACGTAATCTTCGCTTAAATTACATGTATTGGCAACCCTGCCGTTCAGAGACTGAGAGATATAGTATAACGCCGTCATTCTTATCCTTGGCAAAAGGTTTACTTCGGAAGCATTTGAAGTTACAAAACCTTCCGGTAAAGAAGTATGAAAAGCTTCTTGCATTTTAGCAATATTGTATACGTAATTTTTAATTTTTAAATGGTCGCAAAGTAGGTGTGCGCAGTCGATATCCTGCTGGTTGCCGTTTGGCATAAGTACGCCGATAACCCTGTCACTGCCTAACGCTTTGCATAAAAGGGCAGCCACGACCGAACTGTCTTTTCCGCCCGAAATCCCCACCACGGCGTTACAGCCTTTACCGTTTAATTCAAACCAGTTTTGTATCCAATTTACGCAGTCATGCGTTGCCTTTTCAACGTTAAAAACTTTCATAAAAACCTCTTAATTGCGCCGCATTTGACATTCGTTAGATGTTAATAAAGCGCATTTATTTTAAAACTGAATTCAGTATATTCCTTTTTATGGGCAAAAGTCAACGATTTACGCAAAAATAGGCAAATCGAAACATATAATTGAAAGGTTAATTTATGTTCAAAGTTCAATTTTTCATTAAAGTGCTCAAAACTATTGTAAAAACAAACTTTATATGATATAATATAACAACGAAAGAGTTAAGGAGGCTTTTTATGGCATTATTCAGACTTAATATAGAATGGAAAGACGATTCGCACAACACCATCGTATATAGATACCCTTTCAAAAACAGCGGCAGGGAAGTAAACAACAATTCATCCCTTACCGTAAGGGAATCACAAGTTGCGATTTTTGTTTATAAGGGGCAAATTGCCGACGTTTTTGAACCGGGATTATATGAATTAAAAACCCAAATTCTGCCCATATTAACAAAACTTGCGGCGTGGAAGTATAAATTCGAAACTCCTGTAACTTTAGACGTTTACTTTGTAAACACCAAACAGTTTACAAACATTAAATGGGGAACCAAAAATCCCATTATGATGAGGGATCCCGAATTCGGCGCGATAAGGGTACGCGGTTACGGCGCGTTTGCCTTTAAGATTGACAACCCGGGAACCTTTTTAAAGGAACTTTTCGGAACTAATTCCACCTTTAAAACGGAAGATATCGAAGATTACGCCAAAACCATGCTCGTATCTACCCTTGCCGACGCAATAGGCGAAAGCAAGATTTCCGCCCTTGACTTAGCAGGCAACACTATGGAATTTAACGAGATAGTTAAAGCCAAAATTCAAACCAAGTTTGCGGAAATAGGTCTTAACCTTACAAATATTTTCATCGAAAATATGTCTATTCCCGAAGAAGTCGAAAAGGCTTTGGACGAAAGGGCAAAATACGGCATTTTGGGCGACACTACCGACGTTATGATGAAGTACGCCGCAGCCGAGGCAATGAAAACCGCGGCAGGTAACTCCGGCGTTGGCGGTGCTTTCATGGGCGCGGGCGCGGGAATCGGCGCAGGGGTTGGTATGGGACAGATTATGTCCGAAGCCTTTAAAGATTCCAAAAAGGAAACAGCCTCTACCGAAAAAGCCGAGCCAAAGGCGACCGCATCTTCCGCTTCCGACAAATCCGCAACAAAAATCTGTTCCGCTTGCGGTAAAGAAGTCCCTGCGACATCTAAATTCTGCCCCGAATGCGGACAAAAATTACCGACTGCAAAGTTCTGCTCTAATTGCGGACATAAACTTTCGGACGGCGCAAAATTCTGCCCCGAATGCGGAACCAAGGCTGACTAATCGATAACAAATAAGGCTATAATTCAATTATAGAAAATTCTTCAAACAAAACAAATTATTACATATCTATAAAAAGGAATCAAAAAAATGGAAAAAATAACCAAGGACACTTTAATTTCCGAACTTTTACAATACAACGAAAACGCCGCAGAAATTTTATTTGCACACGGTATGCACTGCTTGGGTTGCGCTATTGCTCATCAAGAAACCATCGAGCAGGCAACTAACGCCCACGGAGAAGATTTAGAGGAACTTTTAAAAGAACTAAACAACCTTAACTAAACAGTCTAAAAGTGCCGTTAATCGACCTATAGGCTCGCTTTTACGGCAAAATTACCTAATAATTATATGTCAAAAGATATTGATTACGCTACCGCTACGGAAGGAAAACGTGCCGAAACGGAATTTCATAAATGTCCGAGTTGTGGCGGCAATATGGTCTTCGATCCGGAAAAACAGGTTTTGTCCTGTCCTTTTTGCGAACAAAGCGTGGACTTTAAAAAGGATAGCACCGTAAAGGAAAGAGATATTGCCGCGGCTTTCGATTTGGCTGAAAAGTGGGATGACACTTCCATAGTTTCGTGCGAAAACTGTGGCGCTAAATTTGTTATTTCATCAACCGACGTTGCGCTTTCCTGTCCTTACTGCGGAACTTCGCACGTAAGAAAAAGCGCCGATTTGGCAGGCGTAAAGCCTAACGCCGTTTACCCCTTTTTAATAACCGCAGAAAAGGCTGAACAATTTTCCAAAAAGTGGGCAAAAAGAAGGATTTTTGCTCCGCGCCGATTTAAAAAGAGTATAGAAGCGCGAAACATTCACGGCGTATACGAACCCTGTTTCACCTTTGACAGCGATACCCTTTCCCGTTACGAAGGAAGAATCGGCAAAACCAAAACAAGAACCGTCCGCACTAAAAACGGTACCCGTACCGAAACTTATATAGATTGGCGGTTTGTAAAAGGCAAACTTTCTCACTTTTTTAACGATGTAACCGTTGCGGCAGGCGAGGGTATGGATCAAAAGTCTTATTCCAAATTGGCCCCCTTCGATAACAGCACGATAAAAGTTTACAGTAAGGAATTTTTAGCGGGCTATTCCGCTAAGCATTACACAAAAGATCTTAAAACCTGTTGGAATGAATCCAAAGAAATCATCGATAAAGCCTTACGCGAAATTATTTTGGATATGTACGGTTGCGACGTCGTGGGGTATCTTAACGTCAGCACTATACATAATAACGTAACCTTTAAGTACGTTTTGTTACCCATTTACCTTTTGAATTACCGCTATAAAAAGAAAGACTATCGCGTGGCGATAAACGGCAACACCGGTAAGGTATGCGGTAAAACGCCCGTATCCTTTTGGAGGGTGCTTGTTGCGGTGCTTTTGGGCTTGGGGCTTGTCGTCGGTATGGTTTTTGCCCTTAAAAACTGCGACGTGGAAATAGAATTTTTACAAGCAGCCCTTTCATTTGGCATAAATTCCCTACTTTTGTGTTAACCTTGTTGACATAACCGTAAAATTCGGTTAAAATAGTTGTACAAATTAAAATTATTAAAATATTTTTAGACGGATTCAACCGCTTTTGAAATTCGGCGCGTTGAACTTTGTCGGAGGATAGGATGAAAAAGTTATTAGTAGGTTTATTGACGGCAATCATCGCCGTGTCTTGTGTATTTTGTTTGACCGCGTGCGGCGACACCGTTAAAAACGGCAGTAAAATTCGTACGCTTAAAATGGAGCTTGAAGTTTACGACGCCGCAGGTACGGTTACCGCAACTACGGACGTATATATGGAACTTTATTTAAACTTTGCCCCTAAGTCTACCGAGCATATTACAAAACTCGTAAAAGACGGTTATTACAACGGTACGGCTATAAGCAATATCAATACCAACTGGCTTGAATTCGGCGCTTACGCTTATGCCGAGGACGGTACACTTTCCAAAAAGGAATATAACAACGGCAAAGTGGAAGGCGAATTTTTGAATAACGGACTTCAGGGTAACAGGCTTACCACGGCTAAGGGCGCAATCATATTTAAACGTGATTACGACGATAACTCTTCCGATACTGCGGAATCCAAGTACAACACTGCCGAAAACACTATGGTAATCTGCTTTAGTTCTTCCGCAAGCACTACTTTCCCTGCAAACTCCTACTGTATTTTAGGTATGGTTCGTTCCGACGACGCAAATCAGGACGCCGATACCGAACTTGAAAAAAAGTCCAGCATTGACAAACTTTCCAGCCTTACCGAATATACGGAAACGGAAGTTGACGGCAACAAAGTTACCACCTATTTCTATGAAAAGACCGGCACTTATTACACCAAGTGGACGGACGAAGATTCCAACGTTCATTACGCAGAAGGCGCAGAAGTCGACAGCGATAACGAACTTACCGGTGCCGAACTTGAAGAGTTCAATACTTTGTTTGGCGAAAACAAAAATTACTTCCTTGTCGTTCCTTGCGTTAAGTTGATAATTAAGTCTGTTACCGTTTGTTAAAATTAAAAGTTTTACCACCCTCTTTATTTGGTAAAGCGGGTGGTTTTTTATTGTCGCAAATAAGGGACTGATTTTGTAAAAAGCAAAAAAGTCCCGCTATAGGTCGATTATCGCCGTTATTTATGAAAAAAATCATATGTAAAGCGCACATAAATCCAAAACTGTTTCATACGATTTTACCCATAATTTAAAAATCCTTGACAGCAATTAAAAAGGGTAGTAAAATTAAAATTACGGCAATATTATAATAAAATCTATTTTAAATATATACAAACATGATAATTACACTCAAAAAAGACATTGACGGTCAACAAAAGCAAAGATTAATGCAAAAAATCGCTTCTTGCGGATTAAAAGCGGAAAGTTCGGTTACTAACGGTAAAGTCGTGTTATCTTTAAGCGGAAACACTTACGCCGTGGATACGGAAATCTTACGCGCTTTTTCCATAGTCGAAAGCGTAAAACGGATAGAAGATCCTTTTAAACTTGCTTCAAAATCTTTTAATCCATGCGGTACCGAAGTAAGCGTAAACGACGTCAAAATCGGTAAAGGTAATTTTTGCCTTATTGCAGGTCCTTGCGCGATAGAGTCCGAAAGACAGATTGTCGATATTGCCGAAAAGATTAAAGACGCAGGGGCAAATTTGCTTCGAGGCGGTGCGTTTAAGCCGAGAACTTCGCCTTACTCCTTTCAAGGACTGGGAAAGGAAGGCATAAGACTGCTTCTTAAAGCCAAAGCCGAAACAGGTATGCCTGTGGTTTCCGAAATCACTTGCGCCTCGCAAGAAGATTTATTTTACGATATCGACGTAGTGCAGATAGGCGCGCGCAATATGCAAAATTACGAACTTATAAAGAAAGTCGGGCAAATGAAGAAGCCTGTTTTGCTAAAACGGGGCATTTCCGCTACCGTTGAAGAATGGCTTTTAAGCGCGGAATATCTTTTAACGGAAGGCGCGACCGACGTAATTTTGTGTGAAAGGGGGATACGGACTTTTGAGCCTACTTCCCGTTACACCTTAGACCTATCTTCCGTTCCCGTGTTAAAGGAACGCACTCATCTACCGGTAATAGCGGACCCGAGCCATGCAAGCGGAAACGCAAGATTTATCGAACCTTTGTCGCTTGCGGCGGCGGCTGTGGGGGCGGACGGGCTTATGATAGAAGTCCATAGTCAACCGGAAGAAGCCCTTTCGGACGGCGCACAGGCTATAACCCCCGAAGCATTAAAGTTATTATGCCAAAAAGTTAAGTACATTCTCGATGCAAACAAGAAATTTTAAAAGCAAAAGGTAAATCATGCAGATAAAGGTTAACACAAAAAAGCCTTACAACGTACAGGTTTTACAAGACTTTTCCTTTCAACCGAATAAAGATTTTAACAGCCTTTTGATTCTTACCGACGACGTTGTCGCGAAACTTTATCTCGAAAAGGTTTACAGCCTTTATGAGGGCAAGAATATAGTTGTAAAAATCATTAAACACGGTGAAGAAAGCAAAAGCACTCAAAATTATATGGAAGTTTTATCCTTGCTTTTAAATAGCGGATTTACCCGTAACGACGCAATTTTGGCGCTCGGCGGAGGTGTTGTCGGGGATTTGGCAGGATTTGTCGCGTCCACTTATATGCGCGGTATAAAATATTTTCAAATGCCGACGACATTGCTTTCTCAAATAGATTCTTCGGTGGGCGGAAAAACCGCCGTAAACCTTGACGGAGTAAAAAATGCCGTCGGCACATTTTATCAACCGACCGAAGTTTATATTAACACTTCTTTTTTAAAAACCCTTCAAAAAAAGGAATTTGAAAACGGTTACGGCGAACTTGCAAAATATGCCTTTTTGACAGGCAAAAAATTTACAAAAGACGTTACTACGCAAACGATAGCAGAGGCGATAAAATACAAAATTTCCGTTGTGGAAGCGGACGAGTACGATCGCGGACGCCGTACTTTATTAAACCTCGGCCATACCGTAGGGCATGCCATAGAAGCCTTGTCCGACTTTGACATTCCACACGGTGTGTGCGTGTATAAAGGAATTTCGGCGATAATAGATATTTCCGCCAAACTATACGATTTTGAAAAACAAAAAACCGAAAGGCTAAAAAACTATTTGAGCGCTTTCGGTATTGACGATGATTTGGTTTTCGATAAAAAATCCATTCTGCAAAAAATAAAATCGGACAAAAAAGCAATAAACGACGGCATAAACTTAGTAACTGTTTACGATATGGGCGATTGCAGAATAGAAAATATTTCATTTAGCAGGTTAGGGGAACTATTATGACTGCCCTTGTAACCCCTTGCGCTATTTCGGGAAACGTTAATGCGGTAGGCTCTAAGTCTTACGCCCATCGTGCGCTTATTGCCGCCGGATTTTTGCAGGATAAGCCTTTTAAAATGAATGGCATCACTTATTCGGATGATGTAAACGCCACGATAAACTGTTTGCAAAGTTTAGGCGTAAACTTTTCAGATAACAAAGTATATCCTTGTAAAACCATTCCCAAAACAGCAATTTTAAATGTAAACGAAAGCGCTTCAACCCTTCGCTTTTTGCTCCCGTTAGTGGCAAGCCTCGGCGTGGAAGCGGAGTTTATTTGTTCAAAAACACTCAAAAATCGACCTATAGCCCCACTTTTGCAAACTTTAACCCAAAACGGCGTAAAAGTTGATACAACTAAGGACGGCTATAAAATAAGCGGAAAGTTAAACGCCGACCATTTAGCCATAGATTCAAGTTTAAGTTCTCAGTACGTAACGGGGCTTATGTTCTCGCTTGCCTATAAAGGCGGTGGAAGCCTTTGCGTTACGGGAAAAAAGGTGTCGTCGGGTTATATAGATATTACGGCGGACGTACTTAATGACTTCGGCGTTTCGGTAAAAGAAAATATAATCGGATACCAACTGACAAGAAAAGCCTTAACAAACCAAGGCTGTTCCGAGCAAGGCTATACGGTAGAAGGGGACTGGTCTAACTCCGCTTTCTTTTTAACTGCAGCGGCTTTGGGCGGAAGTGTTACGGTTAAGGGGCTGAACTTAAATTCCAAACAAAAGGATAAAAAAATCCTTTCCGTTCTTAAAAAAGTCGGCGCGGACGTAACGGAAGATAACGATTTGGTTACCGTAAAAGCAAACGGACTTCGTCCTTTCGAGTTAGACGCCGAGGACCTTCCCGATTTGGTGCCGATATTATCGGTGCTTGCGGCGTTTTGTAACGGCAAATCTTTAATAAAAAATATTTCACGCTTAAAAATCAAGGAATCCGACAGGGTGGAAGAAATTTTAAAAACCCTTAAAATTGCCGATATCACCGCCGTTTACGACGGAGATTTAACTATAACGGGCGGAACCCCAAAAGGCGGAAACTTCACGGCGGGCGACCATCGCATAGCCATGGCTCAAACGATACTTGCGTTATATTCCCAAGGTAAATCACGGATATATAACGCCGAATGTGTTAAAAAATCCTATCCTTCGTTTTACGAAGACGTAAATAAATTGGGAGGAAACTTCTGTGTCGCTTTGGAAAGGTAAAGTTTTGCAAGTAGAAATTTACGGCAAATCACACGATAAAAAAATCGGCGCAATCTTGAAAAAATTTCCTGAAGAGTTTGTTGACGAATCGGAACTTCAAAAGTTCGTAAATAGGCGAAAACCGACCTATAGCCCTATATTTACAGCAAGACGCGAAGAAGATAAGATAATATTTTTAAGCGGAATATCGGACGGAAAGTTAACTGAAAAAGCGGTATTCGAGATAGAAAACAAGGACTGTAACAAAAGCGATTATAACAATCTTTATGCAAAACCGCGTCCTTCCCATGCCGACTTAGCCGCCTATTATAAAGACGGCAGGCTCGACTTTTCGGGCGGAGGCGAGTTTTCAGGAAGAATGACCGCTCCCTTGTGTATCGCAGGCGGTATTGCCAAACAGTTTATATTAAGGCGCGGTATAACCGTAAACGCTTATCTGTCATCGGTGGGAGAGATAAAAGGTCAGTCTTATAAGACGGATAGTATAGCGGACATAGATTTTGACTTTCCCAACCCCAAACAGCAGAAAATGCTGGATAAAATCCTTGAAGCGGTAAACAGCGGCGACAGCATAGGCGGTTGCGTGGAATGTATAGTTTGCGGTATGAAAAAGGGGATTGGCGGTGAACTTTTCGACGGATTAGAAGGCAAAATAGCAAGCCTTATCTATTCCATTCCTGCGGTAAAGGGGGTGGAATTCGGCTACGGGTTCGGACTTTCAAAAATGCTCGGCAGCGAAGCAAACGACCAAATTACCATAAACGGGGGAGAAATTACCACGGTAACCAATCATTCCGGCGGTATAAACGGCGGTATCTCTAACGGAATGCCTATAACTTTATCCGTTTCTTTCCGCCCGACGCCGTCGATATCCAAACCGCAACAGACGGTGGACCTTGTAAGCGGTGAAAAGGTTACGATAAGCATAAACGGCAGGCACGACGGATGTATTGCACCGCGCGGAGCCGTAGCGGTGGAAAGTGCGGTCGCAATCGCCCTTTTGGATGAAATTTATTATTTCGAATTAAACACAGCAAAATAAATCGGCGGTAATTTTACGGTGAATTATGATCGATAAACTAAGAGAACAGATAGATAAACTTGACGACAAAATCGTCGACAGTTTTATAGAACGTTTGAAATTAACCGATGAAATCGGCAAAATCAAAGCGGAAATCGGCGCAGACGTCTGCTGTCCCGATAGAGAAGCCGAGATTATCGATAGGCTTACAAAAGCCATGCCGACTGCGGAAAAAAGGGATATTAAAAAACTTTACCGCACGATTTTAAGTATAAGTAAATCCCGTCAAAGAACCACTTCAACGGCTAAATTTAAAGGCTGTCTTATAGGCGAAAACGTTTCAAAAAGTCTGTCGAAAAAAATTCACGGTTATTTAGGCACCGACTACGACCTTATATCTTTAAAGCAAGAAGATTTAAAAGAATTTTTCGGTAAAAATAATTACGATATAGTAAACGTTACCATGCCTTACAAAAGACAAATTTTTTGCTTTTTAGACGGCGCTTCTAAAGAGGCAAAAAAGATAGGTTCCGTTAATACCGTGATTATAAAAAACGGTAAAAAGTGGGGCTATAATACCGATATCGACGGTTTACGTTATGTATTTAAAAGCAAAAAAGTGGAAGTGTCAGGTAAAAACATAGTCGTTTCGGGAACGGGCGGAACGGCGCAGACGGCAAAGTATTTAATGCAAAGTTTAGGGGCGAAAAAGGTAACTTTACTAAGCAGACAAGGGGAGTGGAATTACGAAAACTATCATCTTTTATCGGATACCGAAGTTTTTATAAACGCTACCCCGAAAGGAAGTTTCGACTATACTTCGCCCGTTGACCTTGAAAACTTCCCCCGTTTGCAGTTTTGCATGGATGTTATCTACTCGCCTTTAAAAACCAAACTGATTTTACAGGCGGAAAAGTTGAAAATACAGCACGCCCAAGGTCTGGAAATGCTTGTCGCTCAAGCCGTTTACGCTCAAAGTATTTTAACGGGAAAAGACCTTTCAAGAAAAATACCTTCCATTTATAAAAGGACGGTCAAGGGGCTAAAAAATATTGTTTTAATAGGTATGCCGTCGGCAGGAAAAACCTATATAGGCAAAAAAATCGCAACTTCTTTAAATGTGAATTTTATCGATACCGATGAAGAAATTACACGCCGTTACGGTTCTGCGCCCGAATTTATTATTACAAAATACGGCGAAAAATACTTTCGTCAAATCGAAAACGAAGTCGTTAACGACATCGCCTTTTCGACTTCGTCCGTAATTGCTACGGGCGGCGGTACGGTTATAAACGAAGAAAACTTAAATCTTCTTAAAATGAACGGTTTTATTGTCTATTTAGAAAGGGATTTGGACAAACTTTCAGTAGAAGACAGGCCGATTTCGCAAGTTTACGGCACAAAAGCCCTTTACAAAATGCGTAACCAAACTTATATAGACTGTTGCGATATGAAAATTTTTAACGACGACGCCAATTTAACCGCGTCTAAAATAGTGAAAGAGTATGAAAAAAATCTTAGTAATTAACGGACCGAATTTAAACCTTTTGGGTTTGCGCGAGCCGGAACTTTACGGCAATAAAAAGTATCCGGATTTGGTAAAATACATAAAAAACACGGCAAAAGAACTGCGGTTGAAGGTTAAAGTTTTTCAGTCCAACGAAGAAGGCAAAATCGTAACTAAAATTCAACGCGCGCTTAATCGTTACGACGGTATAATCATAAATCCTGCCGCCTACACCCATACGAGCATAGCCATTTTAGACGCATTAAAAGCGGTGGGAATAAAAACGGCTGAAGTTCATTTAACCGACATATCCAAGCGCGAAGATTTCAGGCAAATAAGTTTTGTAAGTAGATACGCTTTTTGCTCCATTTTCGGCGAAGGCTTTTCAGGATACAAAAAAGCGTTGGAACAATTTGTATAAAAGTCCGCCTATAAGCCCGTTATCGTTGTTTTTTTATAAAATTACGATAAAAAAGACGGCGTTATTCAGGCGGTAATAATGTAATTTTTTTGCGTTGTTTTTGCTAAGTACATAGGATTTTATACTAAAATATTTACTTAACTTAACCGTTAAAAAATGCTTGAATTTATTCTTAAAGTATGATATTATATATGCAGAGCGATTTTTTGATTTATTTTGAAAACATTTTTAACGAAGGTGAAATATTATGATAGATTTTATTAAACCAAATATTACTTCCACCGTTTCCGAAAACGGATGCAGCGGCACCGTTGAAATTTCCCCCTTATCGGCAGGTTACGGTTTAACAATAGGCAATTCTTTAAGGCGCGTTTTATTAAATTCGGTGCCGGGCGTTGCCGTTACCAAAATCAGGCTTGAAGGAAACGACGGTCCCGTTTTACACGAGTTTTCCGTAATGAAGGGCGTAAAGGAAGACGTTTGCGAGGTTGTTTTAAACGTAAAAGAAATTATCGCCACTATGGACGGCGAACTTCCTACCGACGCGGTGATAGACGTTGTCGGCCCTTGCGAAGTAACCGATTCCATGATACAAGGCGACGGCATAACGGTGCTTAACCCCGACCACCATATCGCTACGGTTGAAGAAGGTTGCAGGTTTAATATGACCCTTACCTTTGAACACGGCTTTGGCTTTGTTTCCAACGAAACCAACCGTAAACTTCACACGGATTCTCCTATCGGCAATATTTTTGTGGATTCCAAATATACGCCGATTTTGCATATAGGCTTCACCACCGAAAACGTGCGTATAGACGACGCTTCCGACTATGAAAAATTGATTTTGGACGTTCGTACCACAGGCGTTCACACCGTAAACGAAATGGTTGCTTACGCTTCCGGTATTTTGGCAAAGCACTTTGCTTCCTTTACCGAACTCGCCCCCGAATATTTCAATGCGTCGAAACTCAGCGGTGAAACTGCGGATAACGATAACGAGAATTTGAATAAGACCATCGAAGAACTTAACTTCACCATAAGAAGTTACCACTGTTTAAAGCGTGCAAACATCAATACGGTTGAAGATATCACCAAAAAGACGGTTGAAGAAATGAAGTCTTTAAGGTCTTTAGGTCAAAAGTCTTACGACGAAATCAGAGATAAAATTCACGAACTCGGCTTTACCTTTAAGGACGAAGAATAATTTTTTATAAATAATATAATCGATATAAAAATGCGGCGAAGATTTTACTTCGTCGCATTTTAAATTCATTGCATTTTAAATTGAACTTTTAAACGATATTTAAAATATCTGAAAATTTTTGAATTTCGTAATTTGCAAGTTTGCTTTGTTTTGCGTCGCCCGTAGCAATGGTTTTCATATTGGCGCGGTTTCCCGCAATAACGCCGGCTTCTGCGTCTTCCACAACGTAACAACTTTCCGGTTCAACCCCTAAAAATTCCGCGGCCTTTAAAAAAACTTCGGGATCGGGCTTGCTTTTTTGAATATCGTTGCCGTCCGCAATTTTATCAAACACGTCTAAAAGTTTAACCTTTTCCAAAATAAGTTTGGCGTTTTTACTACTGCTACCCACGGCGATTTTATAACCCTTTTCCTTTAACTTAGTTAGGGTACAGCGTACTTCTTCGGTAACGTCATTTTCGGTCATGGCGGTAAGATATCCGCGGTATATCTCATTCTTTTTGGCAGCAAAGGCGAGTTTTTCTTTTTCGGTGTAGGTTTTATCGGAGCGTTCCAAAACTATTTCCAAACTTTCCATGCGTGAAACTCCTCTTAGACGGTTGTTGATGGCTTCGTCAAAGTAAATGCCGAGTTCGTCCGCCAAAGCCTTCCATGCCTTAAAATGAAATTTATCCGTAAAAACCAAAACACCGTCAAGGTCAAATATAACTGCTTTCATACTAATTCCTTTTTAATTTGTATTTTTTTGTTTGCGTATTAACGGTAATGCTATTTATTTCGTCGGGCAAACTGTTAAGTCCGTCGGACAAAAATCCTTCGGTAACGGTAAGATAAGCGCCGCCGCAAGCGGCAGGGTGTGTTCCGCCGATATAAAGGCTTCCCGCGTACTTTTTACCACCGCCGTCAAGATCGGTTCGCGCGGTTTTTATAAACCACTCGTAAGCGTCCTTTTTAAGTTGTAATTTGCAGGCAAGCCTTGCGTATGCCGAGTAAGATAAACTTGAACCGTGTTCGGTATACGGAAGATAAAATTCGTAATTCGCTTTTAAAACTTCCAAAGGAAATCTTTTTAAAACGCATAAAAGCATGACCACGTCGGCTTGCTTTATAACCCTTGTCGCTGTCGCCACGCCGGTTGAACCGCCCCAGTATTCTTTAGGGTCTTTAAGGCGTTTTTTTAGTTCGCAAGGCGTCGTGTCCTCAAGTTTAAAATATCCCGAAAACTGCTCTATAAGCCCGTTATCGTTAGGTTTAGGCAAATAAATGCCTTCTTTAAACTTCTTAATTTTGGGGATAATGTTTTTGTAAATTTCTGAAATCTCTCGATATCTTTCGGGGGATTTTTTTGAAAGTTCTTTTAGCCCCTTTATGGCAAGACAAGCGGTTTCGTGCGCCATATAGTTTGTGTAAGCGTTGTTGTCAACCCTTTCGTGGTACTCGTCCGGACCTAAAACGTCTAAAAGTTCGTAACGCTTTTTAATGTGGTTATAGTAACTTCTGGTGTAATAAAAATAGGCACATTCAAGTAAAACTTCGATACCGTCGTTTAAAATGCCGATATCTTTTGTTTCTTTGTAAACTTGGTAAAGGGAAACGGCAATGTCTGCGGAAATGTGTATTTGCTTGTCCTTAAAATAGGTTCTAACCGGTCTGCCGGTAAAAACGTCGGTAACGTTAAAATCACTGCAAGCGTCTACGCCGTCCTGACTTTCCCATGCGTAAAACGCACCTTCGTAACCGTATTCGCGCGCCTTTTGTTTTGCTTTATCCAAAGTGTCAATGCGATATCTGATAAGGTTTTTAGCGGTATTTTTGTCGGTTTTCAGGTAAAACGGAATCATAAACATTTCCGTATCCCAAAAAACCGCCCCTTTATAGGTTTGTCCCGAAAGCCCCCTTGCGGAAATGGACAGACCGCTTACCTTCGGCGCATAAATTATAAGTTGATAAAGGCTATAATCAAGGGCAAGTTGACTATTGCGTTCGTCCTCGATTTCGATTTTGGCGCATTTCCACTTTTCACGCCACCATTTCAAATTTTCCTTATAATAGTCGTCATAACCTTTTAGGTTGTTTAAAAGCATTTTGCCGTCGTCGCATTTATCTAAGTCGCTGCGGTAAAGTACGGCAAATCTTTCCAAAGTGATTTCTTTGGTAAAAACCTTGTAAAAATTTAAAACCTTACCGTTTGAAAAATCGGCGTTAACGGGCTTATAGGGGCACTTTTCGTATAAAGTAACCGCTAAATGCTTGCCCTCGTTAGTGGTGCAATACACCGACAAAGGGTTATAACTTACGCTGTCCGTTGTAAAATGCGGACCGTTTATATCCCAAACGTCTAAATCTATTCCGTCGGCGATTTCCATTTCCGCGCTTTTATCGCACGATAAAGTAACTTTTGATATCAAAAGGCGATAGTCGATTTGGCTGAAAAATCTTTCCGATTTTAAAGTAACGGTTACGTCTTTGATTTTAAATACCGTACAGCGTGAAAACACCCCGTTATCGGTATTAAGCGATTCGGTATGATAGGCGACGTTTTCTTTGGATAAAGCAGTTCCGTTCGCTTTAACGCGTAGGTATAAAGGGTTAGGCATATTAACGGGTTCACGCCAACTGTCGCCGCGGCGGTCGTAAAAGGAGCAGGTTGTAAGCGCAACCGCTTCGTTTTTTCCGTTTTCTTCCAAAGTGCCGCGGTAGCCGTAAATACCGTTGCCGATTATAAGTTTGTCGCCACGGCAAAGTCTGTCGCCGCCGTAGCCGTTTTCGGTTATAGTCATATGCTTTTTATTGATTTTTAAGGATAATTTTATCTGATACGGTAAGGTTTTTGCCGTAAACAAGCAGGTTAAGCGGAATTTTTGAAAGGTTTTCTATAATAACGTTGTCTTTTGTTACGCTGATTTTAACAACGCAACCTTTAACTGTAATTTTAAAGGAATAACTTTTCCAACTTTTCGGAAGCATGGGGGAAATGGAAATTTCTTTGTCGCTTCTAAGCCCTGCAAAGCCGTAAACAATGTTAAGCCACGCCGCCGAAATGCTTGTGGTGTGTAAGCCTTCTTTGGTGTTTCTGTTGTAGTCGTCAAGGTCCAATCTTGTGGCAAATTTGAAAAACTTCAAAGCCTCGTCGTACTTGCCGATTTCGGTTGCGATAATGGAATGTACGGAAGGGGACAAAGAAGATTCGTGTATGCAAAGAGGCTCATAGTATTCGTAGTTTGCCTTTTTGCACTCACGCGTAAAATCACCGCTGTATAAAAGTTGGAACATTAGTACATCCGGCTGTTTTATCATATCGTTACGGTAAATTCTGTCGTAACTCCAATGAGAATACAGCGGAAATTCCTTATCGCTTATACTGTCAACGTCGATGTGCGGAAGATCGAAAAATCCTTCGTGCTGTTCGTAAAGCATAGTCTTTTCGTCATACAGTATGCGCATTTTTTTGGCGGCGGTAAGCCAATCGGACTTTTCTTTCGGCTGTAAACCTGTCTTTTTAATAAGAAGGTCAAGTTTGTCTTTTGGCATATTATCAAGCACTTCTAAAGTAAATAAGAAGGTCTTTTTAGCCATAAAGTTGGTGTAAGTGTTGTGGTTTACCATCATTTGGAACTCGTCCGGTCCCATAACGCAGTAATACCCGAAGTCTCCGCGTTTACTCCACTGTCCGCGTGAAAGCAAATATCTGCAAATTTCGATAAGCATTTCTCCGCCGTGTGTGTAAAGATAGTCGCTGTCTCCGCTTACGTTATAGTAGTGGTAAATGCCGTAAGCGACTGCGGTGGAAGGTTGCATTTGCAAACTCGCGTGTTGCCAAAGTGTACAGGCTTCTTCACCGCTTATTGTGGCGATAGGGTAGCAAGCGCCCTGTAAATCAAGGTCTTTTGCGCGCTGTTTTGCCGCTTCAAGGGTTTTATATCTGAATTCCAACAGACTTTTTGCCCCGTCAAGGTTGTTAAATAGGTAGTAGGGCAAGCAGTAACTTTCGGTGTCCCAAAAGGCATTGCCGCTGTATGCTTCGCCGGTAAGCCCTTTTGCGCCTATGTTGTCGCCCTCTTTTGCGCCGTGATAGGTCTGTTGAAGTTGGAATATACAAAAGCGAATGCCTTGTTGGTTATCGTCGTCGCCGACGATTTCTATATCCGATTTGTTCCAAAAATCCTGCCAGTAAAGGTCGTTGCGCAGGCTTGCTTTATCGTAACCTTCTTCTGCTTGAAGTTTAAGTTCGTTATAAGCATCTTCTTTGGCGGTTTTAGTGCCGGAAGATACCGATACAAGCCTCGTAAACACACTTTCTACGCCCTTTTTAAGGTTTACGGTAAAGGTTTTTAAGGAAACCTTTTTTTCGGCGGAATATTCGATTTGTTGCTCGGTATCAAATCCGCTTTGAACGGCGCAGGCAAGATATTGAGCGGTGGAACGGGTTTTTGCCATAATAAAGTCTTTACCCTTTTCAACCATTACCCAACGTGAATTTTTACCGAAATGTTTTCCGTCAAAGCGCAGGTAGCAAGTTAAGGTAATCGTACAGTCATTATCTGCGGTAAAGGTAACCCGTTGATAGGCGCGTTTATACTTTTGCATATCCAAAAAGCGGGTAAAATTAAGTGCTAAATTTACGCCGTCTACCTTGTAAATAAGGGTGCGCGTAAGTTTACCCGTCGCTAAGTTTAAAGTCCTGTTATAGTCGGTGTACGGCGTTAAGGACATATCGACGGGAACGCCGTTTACGCTTAATCTTAGGTCGGTAAAATTGACGGCGTTAACCATATAATGGGTTCTTTTGGAAATGCCTTTATATCCGCCTTCGGTTTTTTTGGAATATTCGTAAATTCCGTTAAAATAGGTGCCGTTAAGGGCGGGGTAGGCGGTGCCTTCATCTAAAAAGCCCCTTACCCCCATGTATTCGTTTCCCAATGAAAATATGGATTCCGAAACCAATGAAAAGTCTTTATCGTATTCCGTTTCCGTAACCAGCCACGGATTAACGGAAAAATGTTTAAGTGAAGTTTTAGCCATAAAAACCCCCTGAAAGATTTAAAAAAACAATGAATCAGCCTTTGACGCCGCTTGTGGCGTTTGTTCCCGTAATCTGCTTTTGGAAAATTACGAACATCAAAATCTGCGGTAAAATGGAAATGGTAAGCGCCATAAGGTATTTATCTATACCGAAGTTGGACATTTGCGACATGGTGGATTTCAAATTGTAAATTTTAACCATTACCGTTGCCAATTTGTCGTCTTGAAGCAGAAGATAGGGGAGCAAAAAGTCCGCCCAAGAAGCAGTCATCGCAAAAATACTGATTACGCCGACGATGGGCTTACTTAATGGCAAAACTACCGAAAAGAAAACTCTTAAGGAATTTGCGCCGTCAAGCCTTGCCGCCTCCATAAGGGAACGGGGAATTGTGTCGAAGTAATTTTTGAACATCATAAAGTAATAGGCGTTAGCGCCGTATAAAAGGCACAGGGGCAGGTATATTCCGTAACCTTTAAGCCCCAACGATACTATGTTTGCGTAAAGGGGAACCAATGACGCCACTGCAGGTATCATGTAACTTGCAAGTATAAGGTTGTAAACAAGTTTATGCCCTATAGGCTTTACTACGGAAACGGCGTATGCCAAAAGTCCGTTCAAAACAACGGCAGACAGTACTGAGCCTGCCATTACAACAAAAGTGTTTATAAAGTATTTGCCGAAGCCGACCGTTTTCCAAACTTCCGCTATTTTTGAAAGGTTAAAGGCGTCCGGAAAGAATTTAAAAGGAGTGGCAAAAATTTCATCGGCTTCCTTAAAACCGGCAAAAAACAGCCAACCTATCGGGATAATCGCCGACAGACAGGCGACTGCAAGTAAAAAGATAATTACAGCATAAAGTATTTTAAAGCGTGTATGCTTGTATTCTACGCCGACTACAAGACCTTCGTTTTTCTGTCTTAGTTTCATCTAAGCCTCCTCCTTTTTGGAAAGTTTAAAGTACACTAAACTCAGCGAAACTATGATTATGGCAAGTATAACGCCGCACGCCGAACCTACCCCGGGATTTTTGTCTATAAAGGAATATTTATAGCAAAGATACATAAGGGATATAGAAGCGTTGTCCGGACCGCCGGCGGTAAGCATCATAGGTTCGTAAAACACTTGAAATACCGAAATTATTTGCAGTATAAAAAGCAGTTTTACGGTGGGCTTGATGGAAGGAATCGTTACGTACCAAATACGTTGGAAAAGGTTGGCGTTGTCAAGGCGCGCAACTTCATATAAGGCGTTATCTACCGTTTGCAGTGCGGATAGATATATAAGTACGGTTGCGCCGGCTCCGCGCCAGGTCATTACCAAAACTATGGCAGGAATAACAAAGTTGCTGTTCGCCAAAACCGTAATTGGTTCTTTGCCGAAAAGGGATAGTATGGCGTTAAGCATGCTTCCCCTTGAACCGTCTAATATATACACCCACATAAGCATTACCGAAACGCCGGAAATTATGCTCGGTAAGTACAGTATACACCTAAACGCGCCCCTGAAATGGATTACTTCGGAAAGCAAAAGACCGAGTATCAATGGGAGCAAAAACCCGATTAAAATAGACCAAAAGGCGTATAAAAAGGTGTTTTTAAGAGCGCTGAAAAAGGCGGGATCGGCAAAAAGTTCCTTATAGTTTTCAAACCATATAAAGTCCGTCTTTTTAAAACGGTGGATTTCGTAAAAGGAATAACTTACGTTTTCTATAAGCGGCGCCCATACAAAGTAGGCAAAAAGGATGAGCGTGGGCAACATAATTGCCCAGCCCCCCCAATTCTTTTTTATTACAAGTTTTGCTTTTTGAAAAAAGTTTGATGGCTTTTTTAAGCCGTCGTTGGTTTTTACCATAGTTTTACCCTTTATATAAGGTTTTTAAATTATTTGTTTATTTTCGACAGATACCTTGATTGGAAACTGTTGTTTGCCGTTGCAAGTAAGGACGAGGGGTTTGCGGTGCTCGGATTAGACAAAACGTTTTGGATGGAATCGTCTAAAATACCGTACATTTCTTGACAGTAGTTAGGGGATTCCGCGCGCCTCATTGTGTGAATGGTGTCAAAAAAGTCTTTCATGTAGGTGTAATTTACGTTGATATAGTCATTTTCCAGTTTTTCCGCCGTTTCAAGATAATCGGCGTTCTTCCAAGCCTTTATGGTGGGCAAAATGGGCATGCCTTTCTTTTCTGCAACATCAAAACCTTTCTTCATTGCGGAAAGAGATATTTCGTCTATAACGGGACTTCTGCCGATGTAATGGAGGAATTTAAGCGCGCCCATAACCTGTTCGTCGGAAGCGTTTTCCGCAAACACGTAAGGGGTTCCGCCGAATAATGCGTAGTGAGAAGTTCCGTCGCCGGTCGGCATCGGTACGAAGGCAAAGTTGTCTTTGCTGAAGTTGTAACCGGTTATAGGCTGACTTAAATAGTCGTTGCCGGCAAATGCCATAAGTACGCGGTTGGTACCTATTTTCTGCGGAAAATCGTTGTAGTTAAAGGATGCACCGGGATAGCAATAACCGTTGTTTGCCAAGTCCTGTATCCATTCAAGCGCCTTTACCATACCGGGGTCGTTTAGGTTTGCCGTCCATTTTCCGTCGGCGCCTTTAATTTGCAGGTCTTTTGCGCCGAAGTTCCAAGCAAGGTTGCAAAGTTGCCAACCGCCCGTTTTGTTGGCGGCAAGTATTAAAATACCGTAAACGTCGTCGTAAGATTCGGAAACCTTTTCGCATAGAGCGGTTACTTCTTGAAGGGTAGTTGGATATAACGGATTGTTGCTGTCGTCGTAAATTTTGTAAGAACCGTCCGGATTTTTGTCGATTTCGCCCATGTCGTACAAAATTTGAAGGTTAATAAACAAGCCCATGCCGTAACCGTCTCTCGGAACGCCGTAAATATCGCCGTCTTTGGTTAAGGTTTGGCGCATGCTGTCGTCCATTTTGTCCGTCCAACCAAGTTCGTCAAGTTGGTCGGTAATTTTACGGATGTAACCCTCTCTTATCAAGGTTTCGGGTTCGGTAAAGTAGGTCTGAAAGACTGTGGGTAAAAGCCCTTGATTGCCCTTTGCCGCTACGGTTTCGGGACTGTAAGTGTAAGGTTCGGCAACGATTTCGTATTCGGGATTGTCCGCTTCAAAAGAAGCCTTCCACTCGTTATACATGTTGATGTCGGAAGTCTGCGAAGCCTCCGGCCAAAAACCGATTGAAATTTTGATTTTTCCGTTATTATCGTCGGTGCATGCAGTATACATGGTTGCAATCAAAACGGTCAGTATCAAACAGATAAGTTTTTTCATCATAATACTCCTATAATCATATATTGATTGATTCTAAAAAAATTATATATTATGTCCACCTCCTTTTCAATAGTCCGAATCTGCAAAAATGTAGACAAAACTGCTAAAAAAGGTCGTGAAAATATAAAAACACCGCTTTACGATTTTTATCGTTAAGCGGCGTATTGTATTTGTTGTTTATAATTTTTTTTTATTTTTGCTTTA
>CALZDP010000028.1 GCA_945638575.1 uncultured Clostridia bacterium
TTCATTTTTATGGCTCCTTTTCTAAATTTTTTCTCAGCCTCGCATGAATGCGATTAAAAAACAGGTCGGGCTTACTTTTTCACTACTTTCATCTCGGTATCATACCTTCTCTTAAAATGCCGACGCTTACGTTTCCGTTCGGTAAGATTTACTTACTTGCCTTTAAATTTGTTGTTTGAATTTCCGCGAGAGCGATTTTTCTCCCGCTCTTGTTTTTGGCGACGACTTGCCGCCTGCTTTGCCGCGGCGAGTTCTTCGGGCGCATATTCGAGCAATGTTTTTAATAATTTTACTGCGCCTTCGTTTATCGTTGCCGTTTTTTCTTGCTTTTTAAGTTCCGTGTATAAATCGCCGTTATCTTTGGCAAGAATATCGTTTTTGCGTTGTAATTCTCCGTTTTTCGTGCGTAACGCAATAATTTCCGTTTCCTTTTTCTTACCCGAAAACGGAATCTTTTCAGACTTTGCCGATTCGTAACTTTCAAGCAATTCCTTTGCTGGTTTTGCGGCGGTTTGCGCTTCTTCCGCTTCGCGAATCTTCGCTTCGGCGGCTTCGGTCATCTTTTTCGTTTTGTAAGCAACCGTATCCAAATGTGTTGCCGTACTTCCTTCTTTTCCGCGTTCCAAACTGTATTTCTTTCCGACGGCTTCGTAAAAATCCGTCTGCAAATCGCGTAATGCGGTTCGGTCGAAAAGTTCTTTCGCGCACAATCTGCCATCCGTTACAGGCATAAGATTTAAATGTAAATGCGGCGTGCTTTCGTCTAAATGAACGACTGCCGATACAACGTTTTCTTTGCCGTACCGTTCGGAGAAAAAATCCGTGCAATCGGCAAAGAATTGGTTCTGTTGTTCTACCGTGATTAGGTCGAAAAATTCTTTATCCGAACCTAAAATAAACGACGTTATAAGCACCGCGTCGTCTTTAATTTTTCGTTTCGGGGCGAGTTCTTTTATTCGCTCGTCGATGAACGAAAGATACTTTTTTTCATACGGCAAAGTATGATAATTCAAGTGCGTTCTCGACTTATCGATTTGCGGATTTCTCGTGGACTTATAGTTCTCGTCGCGTTCGTTTTCGCGTTCGATTCCGACGATATCGCCGCGTTTATATTTTTCCATGTGACATACTAAATAAGACATAATTCATCACCTCCGTGGACTCTGTTTTCGCTACCTTTTCTAAAAAGGTATAACTCACTTCGTCGCCGCAAACTTTGCTTTTCGTCAACCGCTTTTGCTGTTGACGGTATTCGCCGTTGCGGCTCCTCTTCCCACAAAAATACTTCGTCTTTTTGCGGGAGCCCTTGTCTTTTTGGATAGTTCGCATACCTACCGAAAAACGGTAGGTATAACTCACTATACCAAACCGCTTCGCGTTTGGTTCCGTTCGCCCTTGCAGGGAGCAAGAATCCGTAGATATAACGACGGCGTTGCCGTAACAAAGCGGACGAAAATTTCTGGTTTCTGATAAGTTTTCTATAATGATTTTCTCCTTGTAAATTTATTTTTTGTTCGTGATTTTTTATCGCTCATGGCGGGCGATACCGATGATAATTTTGCATATATTCCTCCTGATTTTTAGCGTGAAAAAGGTCGCTGATTTTTTTATCACCGACCTGAAATGCTCCGCAATATAACTTGCGGAAAGATATTTAATTGTCTGTTTTGACTACATAGTCGTACCTCCCGATTTGGTTTAAGAATAAAAAAATCCGTGCGGTTTCGGTTGCCTTATATAGGCTCGTTCTTCGCACGGATTTTAATCCGAATTATTAAATTTTTAGGCGATTTTATCTAAAAAATCGTACAACAACAAAACCAACGCTAAAACCCTTTATTTTTTTCGGTTTCAGCGCCCGTCGCGGTAGTTGCTGTATCTTTTAGCAACCCTATGGCAAACGACGGTAATTCTTCTCTCGGACAAGCGCGAACAAAACGCTTATCCGCATTCGTTCCACAGAAATTGGAACGAACGTTCGGGCAACATCTTCACGCCCGACACATGTGAAAGCGAGCGATCTATAACACTCCAACTTTCCGTATTTGTGATTATACCATAAAAGAATTATAATGTCAAGCAAATGCGAACAAATGTTCTTATTTTACAAAATATCCACAAAAGTTGTGGAGAAATTCGTCAACAAAAATATGTTTAACATACACAATATTGTTGACAAGATAAAAGCTTTGTGATATAATGTCAAACGTAATCAAATCGGAGGTAGAAGTTATGCTTACCGAATTCGGCAAAGTAATGAGGATCATCAGGATAAACACAGGCGACAGTATGCGCGATATGGCTGCGAAAATAGGCATGAGCGCGACGTACTTGTCGGCAATCGAAACGGGGAAACGAAATATTCCCGCGAATATGGAAGAGTTGTTATTTACAAATTATAATTTTTCCGATAAAGACAAGAAAAAGATTAAAGATTCGATAGAAAAGTCTGCGGCGCAAGTTAAAATCAATCTTACCGAGATGGCGGATAAGAAAAAGAAATTGATTTACAAGTTATCAAAAGGCGACATCGACGAGGAAACGCTTGACAGACTTTGCGAAATAATCAGCGAAAAGGAGAAAGAGGGGAAATGAGGGAAGTAATATATAAGCCTACAAACACAGGCGACGGCGTAATTGTTCAATACACGGATAGTTTCATACTCGATAAAGGTATGAAAATTTCCGTACCGAACCAATATATCGCCGTCGTTTTTGATAACGAAAAAATAAGTTTCAGAGTCGAACCTTGCGTAGGTAAGGTAATTTTTAAAGAATACGGAAAGAATTTTCTCGGTCATACGATGAAAATCGCGTTTATTCACGTTACGGCGATACCCGAAATGCCGTGGGGATTCGGCAATATTCAGGTAAACAACGATAGATTGAAAGAAGCGTACAGAGTCGGTGCGAACGGAGCGTTCCAGATAAAAATTACCGATTTCACTAAACTTATGGCTTCGTTTAACGGTAGCGGCGAAATTACCGTGGGCGACGTTAAAGAGAAAGTTCTGTCGCTTATAAAAACGATAGGAGTCGAACTCGTCGGCGCGTGTTTTGCCAATACCGACGTATCGGTGTTCGAGATAAGTTCGATCGTCGGTAAAATTCGTGAAGATTTGTTTGAAAAACTTTCAAAAGAAAGCAAACTTGCCGATATGGGTATAAAAATCGCCAATCTTACCGTTGCGGGCGTTCACGTCAACGAAGAAGACCTCGAACTTATTCGCGACAGAATAAACGCCGACGATCAAAAGAATGTCGATGACGAAGAAGACGATGACAACGGAGAAACTACCCGTTTGCGTGAGGACGTGCAGAAATTTCAAACGGAGATTTTGAAAAGAATGTCCGAAGAAATAGCGGCGGCGGAAGCGAGAAGCAAAACGGAAAGCGAAAGGGTGATAAACGAAAGGTTGGACAGCAATCGCCGCGCTACCGTTTCGACGGTAATGCAATACATAAACGAACAACTCGACGAATTCGGCAAGACGATTTCTTCCGAATTAGACGAAAAAATTCAGGAAATGTTACCGCTCCGCGACGGAGCGCAGGAATCGACGGTAGATTCTTTAACGCTTACGGCAGAAAACATTATATCAAACGCAACAACTGACGACGATTACGTTCCCGCAGCGGCGATGATTTACTCCAACGTGGAAGATAATCTTATACATAAATTCGGGCTTATGCACGAAAACGAAAAGTTTTTAATAGGCTTCCGTGATTATATTAAAATCGTGGAACGGGCTAAAATCGGCAACCGTTATTTGCTTAAAAAACGCAACGAAAACGGCTTGTTTACAACTTTTATGCCGAGAGTGTATAAGGAAGACGAAAACGGAGAGCCGCTTATCGTAGAGGCTTTGCCGGTCGTCAGATTTATGCAGGCGGGGCTGGATGCCGAAAACGCTTGGAAGGCTTCCGAAATGTGGACCGTGCTTAACCGCATAAGACATAAATCGGACGAAAACAAAAGGAAACTCGACTCTCTTTTTGAAAAAGAAAACTTGTCGCAAAAAGAGTATTTGCTGTCCGTTCTCAAATTTTTCAAAGAAAACGGATTATACACGAAAGATTGAGGGGGATTAAAAAATGAAGAAATATACACCGTCAGTAAAAAACAACAATCAGGTAAAAGACGAAATATTGCAGGAAATGAAAGCCTTTTTATACAGAATCGAAAAAGGCAAATACGATAAAAATCTCGATAAAGACACGGTGAAAGAAGTTTACGATTCGCTGTTGAAGGCAAACGACGGAATAAGCGGAATTATCTTTACCGGCGACGAAGATTTAACTAAGGTAAACGATAAAATAACGGCTTGCCTTGCGGCTGTCAAAAAGGCTCTCGAACAAGATTATAGCAACCGTCTTGTCGAAGCGGCGGACGATTTACTGTATTATCTCGATTCGTTCAAAGCAATCGCCGACGGCGAAATCGACTATATCGACGAAGAGGAAATCAAAGCAAAAAAACTGTCGTGGTCGAAGCGTAGATTGTATGCTCGTCTTGACGAATTGAAAGAAATAAAGACGACCTTTGAGCAGCAGGAAAAACGTCTTGAAAAGGAAATCAAAGGTCTTGAGACCGACCTTTCCGAACTCGACGAAAAAATGCTCAATGAAGACAACGAACGCTTGATAAACGACTTATACCGCAAGATTTCGGCATTGAAGAGTAAACTCGACATGCTCAACATAAGGCGTAGCAACTACTCTGCGTGCTTTAATATTCTCGATATAATTTACGCCAACGCGAGCGAAATTTTAACGGCAAGTCAGTTCAGCGTGGAAGAAGCGTCCAAGGCAAAAGTTTTGCTCAATATAGGCAAACTCAAAGCCGTCGTCAACGAACCGGATAAAGCAATCGCTATCCTTAAAGTCATGGATAAAGACATTAAGGCGATATCCGAAAAGGTTAAGAGTATGGATGAAAAAGTGTTCGGTTTAGACACGAAGCAAACGAGCGTAACCGACAGTGCGCTTGCGTATAAAGAAGAACTTATGCGTAAAAAACGCGAAAGAGAATTTAACGGCGAAAACCTTGACGAACTTGAAAGAGGCAAAACGACATCGACGAAAAAAGTAGGGGAGGATAAATAAAATGGCATTTTTCAAAACGAAACAAGAAAAGGAAATAATGGCTCAGATGGCTCGCGACGAGCAACTCGAAGTGTTTAACGACCAGATTAAAACTTTGCAAACGAAACGCGAAGAATACGCTCGCATTGCCGCCGAAGCGGAAATCAACGGCGATACGGGGACGTATGAAGTCGCCTGTAATGCTTTAATAGAACTTAACGACGTTATTTCGAGTTTAATGCAGACGAAAGCCAACTTCGATATTATAAACGTGTCCAATTCTATCGCCGTAAGTATGGCGACGGCTATGAATGCGCTCGACGCTATGGCGAGCAATAAAGCCCATCTGCCCGATATCCGTAAAATCCAGAAAGCGAATGCGAAAGTCGCAAAATATATGCGCACTATAAAAATTTCGCAAAAGGCTATGGCTGGCGCGATGCGTACTTCTAACCCCGCAAATAAGGCAAGAAGTCAAGCCGAAATGGATGCCGTTCGTCCGATGATAGACGCGGCAAGAGCAAAACTCACAGGTTCTGCCCCTGTATCGAGCGATATTGATATCTCCGCCGAAATCAACGCCGAGAAAAATAGGATTATTTAATCACAATATGTGATAGAAAAATTGTTTAGATGGATATTTTCGTTAATAGGTTTTGTTGTCGTTTTATTCGTTATCGCTATGGCAATTGTAAACTTAATAATAAATGAACCTTTGGACAAACAATTAGTCGCATGGACAAATATACTATTTGGGACTATAAGCAAAAGATAATATGCTGATTCATGAGTTAAAGGAAAAATGTAATAAGAATTATTCTTCGGCAATAGAAGAGATGGAGCATGACGGCAACGTTTCTAAAGTACGAGAGAGCTTACTGGAAGCTGCTCAATTGCTTGTCGAAATTGGAAACGAAGATATTTCTCAGAAGTCTGAATGCCTAAAAAAAGCCAGACTTCTACTGACCGTTGCAAAGAGTGTAATACGAAACCGGGATTTCGATGATGCTTATTTTAAACTGACGGGACAATTCTTAATAAGACAAAAAGGCAACTGTGTAATAAGTTGCGGAAATGATTCGGTTAAAGGAAATAAAGAAGGGTTACAACAATCGGAGACAAAAAAGTCTGACTATGATTCTAAACCGGGATGCAGTTGTAGCGGTAAAACAACGGAAGAAAAACAAAGACAAAATACAGCAGAATCTTCATCTTCAAGTTTTAATGGCAAAATAGTTTTTAATTGGGACGAGAAGCCATCAATAACTTTTTCAAGCGTGGCGGGGCTTGAAGAGGTAAAAGAAACCGTAAAAAATAAGGTTATACTTCCTCTTAAATCTCCCGATTTGTTTAAGGGATATACCAAAAAGGATGGCGGAGGAATACTTTTATACGGTCCTCCGGGGACTGGCAAAACAATGATTGCTGCCGCAATCGCCAACGAGATCGATGCTAAATTTTGTTCGATAGGACCTTCGGATCTTTTAACTACAGGTGTAGGAAAATCTGAAAAATTAATTGCGACTCTTTTCAAAGAAGCCCGTAGTTTTCCTTGCAGTGTAATATTTTTCGACGAATTTGAGTGCTTATGCCCCGTAAGAACTCATGCTCAACACGCAAGGCAAATACGATCTGAGCTTTTGAAACAAATGCAAGGATTGGATTCGTACAAAGAAAGCGGCAAACAGATTTTATTGCTTATCGGTGCTACAAATAAACCTTGGGATATTGATCCGGCATTTGTGCGACCGGGAAGGCTGGGAACAAAAATTTATGTTGATTTACCTAACGATGAAGCACGCAGATATATGGTCGAAACCGCACTTTCCAAGATTGAACAAGCCGGAAGCGTAAAAATATCGAATTGTATAGATATGAAAGCAATTGTTGAAAAAACGAGGGGTTTCAATGGTGCAGACGTGGCAAATCTTATCGATACCGTGCAAGAATTGTCTATATTAAGAGCACAAAAGACCGGGATTAAAGAAATATTAAAAAACGATTTCGACAGTGCATTCGTTAAAATCACTTCGTCTGTTCAAGCCGAAGATATAGAAAAATTGATAGATTGGAAAAATCAGAACGGTTGAATAAAAACAATAGAGGAGCTTTACATGGGTTACAAAGGAATTATTTGCCCGGTATGCGGCAGCAATTTAGTAGAAGAAATAGAAAACGGCAGATTGAAATGCGCAAGTTGCGGAACTGTTATTGAAAATGAAAACACTTTCAGCGATACAAATGCGATAATGTCATATCTTGACGGTTCGCAGTTTGAAACGGCTGAAAATTATTGCAGAGACGCGCTTGCTCGAAACGGAAATACTCTTCCCGTGTTGAACTGGCTGTTATTCCTCGCCAAAAACAAGATACATTTTGTAAACGATCCGAAAACAAACGAGAGAAAGCCTGTTTTTTATAGCGAAAGAGTTTTTAAGCGTGATTGCGTATTTGATGACGAAAACTACAATTTGGCTATCCAAGGCAAATATCGCTCTAAATATCAGCATTTCGGCGAACTTATCGAAGCTATAAGAATGGAGCTTTGCGAAAAAATAAGCGAAGAAGTCGATACGGATATATTTATCAGTTTTAAGTCAACCGAAGAAGTTACCGATAGCGAAGGTAAAATTCGTAGCGTTGAAACCTTTGATCAGAAGAAAGGTTGGGAAATATATAACTATTTCACGTCAAAAGGTTATAAGGTGTTTTTTAGCCCTGTGAGTATCGGTAAAGGAAATGTTCTCGGTCAGATGTATGAACCGAAAATTTTTGCTGCGCTTGCTTCTTGTCGTGCAATGATACTAATAGGCACTAAAAAATCGTATATAACAGACGGTTGGGTGCGCGACGAGTGGACAAGATACTTGTATTTTATGAAGAATTGTAAAAACAAAAAATCTTCTCGCCTTAATAAGGCGAATGATTCTTTGTTTTACGTATTCGATAAACAGCCGCCCGCCGATCTCCCGTCTCAGATAGCCGAAATCGAAGGCGTAGATTGTTCGTCCGCCTATTATCTCGACGATTTATATAAAGCAATTAAAGCGCGAATAGGCAACGTAAATAACGGTATCGAAAGAATCAGTATCGAAAAGGGCGAAAGAATAAAAAAAGAAAAAGTCGATATCGAATCGATTAAAACGATTGCTCTCGGAAACGGCGCAATCGCGAAAAAGCAAACTAAAATTACAGGCAATCTTGAAGTAAAAGAATTTGGTGAAAATAAGGTTGATTATTTCGATGCCGATACGCAAAAAATTCTCGACGGTGCTTTCACTTCTCTTGAAGAAGGGAATTTCAATTTTGCCCGCCATGAATTTGACGACGTTTTATCAACTGCAGATAACGCAACCGCATTGTATGGTAAAATATTATTGACGATAAAAGCCAAAAACGAAGAAGAATTTGCAAAAAACGCCGAGAAATTCCCTAAAAGCGAAATATCTTTATATCATAAACTTATGTCCTGCGCAAGCAAGGCGGAGGCAGAAAAAGCTACGGGGTTGTTTGTTTCGGCTTGTAAGCAATGTTGTGCCGATGTGGAAACCCGCGAAGCTGTAATGTTTTTCAATGCCGTTGTGGAATATAACATTCCGCAAAGAAACGACGCCATAAAAACTTTAAAAGAAGCGATTCCGTCGCTTATAAAAGCCCATGATTCTAATTTACAGGAAGCGATAAACGCGTTTTTAAGCACGATTGCTCCGAATAAAGTAGATTTGTACATAAAAGAATGTGTGCGCATTGTAAAATGCGCCATAAAAGAAAGCAGTTTTTCCGTAGCGGAAATTTACAATAATAAAATTCTTGAATTGGACGAAAACAATCACGATGCAATGTCTTGTAGAATTTATATCCAAACGCATTCAAGAAGTTCTGAAGAATTAAAAACCAAAATTAACACTGTAAAATTAGAAGATATCGAATATATAGTAACCCATTCTTCCGTCAAAAATGCCGATTATGATTTGGTTTTTTTCGCTAACGCATATCTCGGTAGAATAAAAGAAAACGAGGAAATCGATAAATCAATTCAATCTTTACAAACGTTGTTAAAGTATGACTTTACAGTAAGAAAAGATGTATTAGCACAACTTTCTGATTTTGTATTGGACAAGGCTCAATATTTAACAGCTGAACAATTCGAAACAACAACCGATTTTATTCTTGCGAACTACGATTCAGCCGCCGTGGATAAATTTATCAATTACTCCTTAATGGTTGCCGATGTTTCGCTTAAAAAAGGTTGGTGGGATATTGCGAAAAAGCATTATAGAAAAGTTATAGATATAGATAATGCAAATTTGCAGGCTTTATACGGCGTTTTGTTTGCCGATATAGAAATCGGTGACGATTCGATTGTTAATGCTGTTGCTAAATTTGCAAATAAAGATGGTGTAGCCATCAAAGATCTGGAAAATCTTCTCAAGTTCTCATTGAATACCGGGGAAAAAACCGAAGACAATTTGCAGTTTAATAACTTAATCAATAAGTTCTCGGGCGATATTTTAACTGCCCTCAGAACGGGTGCGGTTGCTCCCGATATTGCGGATAGCTCATATCTGAACGTTATCCGATACATACCGCAAAGCAATAAGGCGTTAATGAGGGAAAGGTTGCTCGCTATATCGTCCGTTTTGTTGCCGCGTAAAAAATTCGAGCTTGCAAGTAAATATTACAATCAAGTTTTGTTAGATAAAAACGATGATTTCGATGCGTTATGGGGCTTAGTGTTATGTGAAGCGGAATGTAGTAACGATGAAGAACTTGAGAATACCGATTATGATTTTGCTGAAACAAAAAATTACATACGCGCATACCGTTCCGCAACTCGTGAAAATCAAAATAAATTAAACACAATCTATAAAAAGTGGTCGGAATCGAAAGAAAAACGCAAGTTTAAGCCTTTAACTGACGTAATTATGAAAAAGCTTGGTGTTTCTTGCGAGCGCGATATTATAAAATCGCCAAAGCTTCTTTCCTCTATACCCGAATTTTCTCAGCTTATGCAAGTGGGTAACGAGTATATCGTATCGAAATATCGTTTTATTGAAACACTTCAAAAGCAATATAACGATTTAGAGATTGAAATTCAGAAAAAAGAACAAGAAATTAAAGAAATTGAAGAACAGCTTCACAGAGAAAAATCAAAAAGGAAAGATTTATAATGTTGTGGTGGATAGCTATTATAGGATTAGGCGCAATCCTTAAATTTATCTCCTGGATCGCCGATTGTATTCGTGAAAGTAATGAGGAAGAAAAGATAGAAATAGCACGGGAGCAAAAAGAGAAAGAGGTTAATAGACAGCGATTCATTAGTTCTATAAATAATAGAATAGCCGTACTTGAAGGGAAAAAGGACTCTCTGAAATGTGAAATTTTAAAATTGCGAGATAAACAGCAAAAGATATTAAATCAGTTTGCTACAACTTCAGATTATGGCGAGCAATCAAATTCATCGATTGAAAGTAAAAAAATCAACAAATGACGAATTTTATGGGGTAGATATACACTGTGATTTTTGTGATGAAATTTACAGCATAAAAGAGCGTCGTTGCCCTAACTGCAAAGCCGAAAATCCTTATTGGGGAAATATCTCTGATTTGGAATGAAACTTAATAAAAAATATGTTACCATATTATGATTTTTAATGTGTTGTACAACTTTGGAGGAACAAACTATGAGCGGAATAGCATTAGGGGTGACGGTTATTGTGATACTTATTTTGGATTTTGTATCGATATTGGTATGTGCTAATGTTGACTCTTTTTTCTGGTCAATATTATCGATCTTTTTAGGGGTCACAGTAATTATTGGATTTTGCGCACTTGGAGGAGATTCTGGAGATATTATTTTCTATGGATTTCTCTTGGGTGGGGTGCCTATTATTTTAGGATGTATTAAACTAAAGGAATTGATAGGGTTTAATAAAATAATAAGTGAATCAAAAGAAAAAGCTTTAAGGCAAAAAAAAGAAAAGGAATTAAATTCGATAAATGAGGAAACTTCTAAAAAAAGGTCTTTAATTAACAAGTTAAAGAAAAAACAAGAAGAAGTTCTTTTGTTATACGATGAACAATGTCGTAATGATTTTGTAAATGTCAATAATAACCAGATTGACGGTTCGTAAAAAAATAAGGAATGTATAAATGATTATTTTAAACGAAACGAAAGGATACCACAACATTTTTAAGAAATAAAAATTAAATATTTATACTAATAAAAAATTGCTGGAGAATTAAATGGGTATAATTATAACTTTAATTGCTATTGCAGGCATTGTCAGTTTAATTGTGTCAAGTAATTGTATTATTAAACTTGATGATAAAATTAAATCGATTTTAAACTTTCTAATAACAAGCATTATTAGTGTCGTTTTGTTTATAATAGCACTTGTTTTATCGGCTACGACAGAGTTGCCTGCTGCTATATGTGTAAGTGGATTAGGCGAGATTCTTTCGATTATATGTTTTTTCAGTGCGGCAAGCCACTTGAACGAATATAATGAAACACAAAGAGATAAAAAATTGTTCTACAAAAAGAAACGATTAAAAGATATGAAAGAAAATGTTTTGTTACTAAAGAAAAAACGGCAAAAAATCCTCGATTCTTATGATGAACAAACGAGAGTAGTAACTGGAGATGAAACAATAAATAATTTTATTTTATCTCAGTCAGACGAAAGATTTTCTGAGAATAAAACATTTATAAATAATATCAATTAAGAATGTTTTTGATGATTGATACAATTATTGGAGAAGGTTATGTCAGCAAATATTTGTAACATCTGCGGTGCAAATTTAATATATAAGGACGGAAAATGGGTTTGTCCCGCTTGCGGTGCGTTTAAAACGGAAGAAATTTCTAACGAAGAAGTTACTCTTTTATACAACGCCGCGCAAAAATTACGTCTTGCAAGTTTTGATGATGCCGAAGAAGCGTATAGGGATATTATCGCAAAATATCCTGAAAATTCCGAGGCGCATTGGGGACTTGTTTTATCGAAATACGGCATTAAATACGAGGACGATTACGACGGCAAAAAGTTGCCTACGTGTTACGCCACGAGTATTGAAAGCGTGCTTACGGATAAAGATTATCTCGATGCCGTCAGACTTTGCAAAGATAAGTATCAGAAGGAATACTATATCGAACAAGGCAAGGTTTTGGAGAAAATCCGCGTTGAATGGCTTGAAAAGGCAAGTAAAGAGCCGAAATACGACGTTTTCCTTTGCTTTAAGGATTCGGATAAGCTCAACAATATGGAGAGAACGGACGATAGTATAGAGGTTGCAAACCTTTATACTCATTTGTCGTCGCTTGGTTATAAAGTGTTTTACAGCCGTGAAAGTCTCCGCGATAAAGTTGCCGAAAAATATGAGCCATACATATATAACGCATTGAATACAGCCGCCGTAATGATAGTTTACGGCAGTAAAATCGAATATTTTTCGTCGGTTTGGATGAAAAACGAATGGACGAGATACGTTCGTCGTTTAAGGGAAGGGCTTAAAATCGAAGGCTCTCTCGTTATAGCGTGCGACGGAGTAAATCCAGGCGATCTTCCGCGTCCGCTTAATCAAATGCAAGTGCTTGACGCTCGTAAAAAGACTTTTTACGGCGATTTGGAGACGCATATTGCAAAAATAATCAGTATTGCACGTCGTCCGAAAGCAACCGTGGAAAGAGTCGAAATTTCGAGCGCAATCGGTAAGAAAAAGGCTTCGATCGACAATCAGATAAAGACGATTAAGGTTGGCGGCGGTGTCGGCAAGAAAACTCCCGTCGTGATTGATAATGCCGTTTCCGTTCGTGAAATCGGTCGTTACGAAGTTCCTGCTCTTACGCCGGATGAAGACACAAAATTAAAGAGCGTCAATCTTTTCTTGCAAAAAGAGTTGTTCGAAAACGCAAAGAAAGTTGTTGATGAAATCTTAGAAAAAAACAAATATAACGGACAGGCTCTTCTTGCCGATCTGTTAATCAGATATAAGGTAAAGAGTATCGACGAACTGGCCGATAAAATCGAAGAAATCGAAGATTTTTCGCAATTAAATACCGTTATCGAATATAACGATAAAGATATCGGTGAAAAACTGATCGCCGTTATTGGACAAAAAATACGTCTTGCCGTGGCAAACAGCAATTACGATGTAGCGATTGCGTGTCTGAAAGAAATCGTCGTATATAACAGCACCGAAGTATTAAATATAAGGCTCGAACTCCGTAAAACCGCAACAAGACTGTTGGCTGTTTCTGCGAATACGGCTGCGGAGATTTTTGACGTTCTTGTCAATTCGTATCAAGACAGTGAAACTTATATCGAATATATCCAAGGCTTTGTTGACGATTGCATAAAAAACAGGCAGTTTACGGTTGCACAAAAATATAACGATAAAATTATCGAACTCGATGACGGCAATCTGAAAGCCACTTTCTCGCAGGCATATATTTACGTTCAGGCGACAAGTTTTGACAACTTTATTGCGCTTGCGGATAGATTCGTTGATTTTAAGTTGTTCGATAATGCTATCAAGCATTTCGACGAAGACGATACCATAGAGTGTTTCGCAAGATTCAGAAAAATCGTCGTCGGGCTGATTGTAGCTCAAAAATCGGGGAACGCAATCGCCGACTGGTTTGATTTTTTTGTCAAGTATGAATTTGACGGTCGTAATGAGTTTATAGAGGAAACCATAAATTCGTTGCCTGATATAAAAGACTTGACCGACAGAGCCAAGTTGTTTGACCGTGCGATAATGTGCATTGACGGAAGCGACGTAGAAAGACATATTTCTATGCGGCTGTCTTTTGCGAAAAAATTGCAAGCTGCAGGAAATTTTGCGCTTGCGAATAAGTATTATAACGAAGTAATTGAGATTGAAGAAGGCAATCTCGATGCTTTATGGGGAATTATTCTCTGTAATATCGGCGCTTTGCGTGAAACCGATATTGCGCAGAATATTGAAAATTTCAGTTACTTCAAAGAACTCGAAACTCTTTTGAAGTATTGCCCCGATATAGGTATACGCGCGGAATATCTTGACAAACTCGTAAATGCCGTTTTGTTTAAGTCCGCATCTATTTGCAATGAAGAATCGATAAATAAACTTGCAAAGATTTTTGACGGAATAATCAAGTATTATCCTGAAGAAAGCAATGAAATATTGATCAAGCATCTTCAAAAATTTGCCGATAACTGTAAAAACAGCTCGGCGTTTTCGCTTGCGGAAAAATATTACGCTATGGTTCTTGCCATAGACAATATGAAACACGAGGCGTATTGGGGATTATTGCAAGCGAAATTGAATTGCCGTAACAATGACGATTTAATAAAGCAGAAAAAGACTATTTCAGAGTTCTCCGAATTCAGCAGTGCTATCGCTGCCGCGAGCAACGATGAAAGAAGTGCGGATAAATACGCATCCATCGCTAAAAATCAGATAGATTATTGGGAAAATCAGAAGAAAAAGGATGCGGCAAAGAAAAAAAGAAAGAAAAAGATTGCGTTCTTCTCTTCGGTAACTGCCATTGTTCTCGTTATAGCCATCGCGCTTGTAGGAGTATTCCAATACATTAAAATCGAAAAGAATTTTAAGTTCGTCGAAAACGAAAGCGGTTATACGATTGACGTTGGTAAATATTATAAAGAAAGCAACGTTGAAATACCTGCAACCTATAACGGCAAACCCGTAACGAAAATTTCGGACGGAATGTTTGAAAACGATACGAATATTACGACGATAACGCTTTCGTCTAATATAACGTACATAGGTAACAATGCTTTCAAAAACTGCCCGAATCTCAAGCAAATAATATTTAAGAGCGCAAGCACTTATAGTACGGCTTCTGCGGATGCTCATAGCGGTAGTTATGCGATAACGACATTGGCTGTTGCAATCAGTAAAAAAGATCCGAATAACAATATTGCGTTTATCGGAGAAAGCGCATTCTATAATTGTATTGCATTGGAAAGCATAGACGTGTCAAGTGCGACAACGATAGGCAAAAACGCGTTTTACGGATGCTCGAAACTTGAAAGCGTAAGTTTGAACGACAATCTTACAAAGTTAGCCGATAGCACGTTTAACGGCTGTTTGAAACTGAACAATTTGCAGTTACCTTCCGCATTGACGGAAATAGGGGCGAATTGTTTTGTCAACTGTCAAGCGATGGAAAATATCGCTATTCCCGCTACTACGACTATGGTCGGAGCAAATATTCTGAATGGCTGCACGGGATTAAAGAAAATTGTTCTCGAAGATAGATCAGGGGATCTGTCGGGCTTCGATAAAGATTGGAAGTCGGGAATTTCCGATACGGTTGAATTGAAAGTCGGTTTCAGAATTTCTCTCGATTACAATGGTGCGACGAGCGGTAATGAGGCGGCTACAAGTATCGTTTCCGTTGGAGAAAACTATACGTTGCCTGTTCCTAAAAAAGTCGGTTACAAATTCGTCGGTTGGTATGACGGAATAAAAGACGCAAATAAACTTACCGATGAAAACGGTAAGTGTGTCGGCGCGTATGAAAAATACGAGTCTATTTCGGCATACGCAATTTGGGAAGCGAACTTAAACGAAATCGTATTCAATGCAAACGGCGGCGAAGGCGAAATGGATAACCAAAAGATCGCTACGGATGCTACAGTTGCATTAAATGAATGTTTGTATACAAAGAAAGGTTATACTTTTGCCGGTTGGGGTACTACGGCTAACGGTGAAGTGAATTATAGCGACAAAGCCGATTATATGATGGGTACAAACGCTCAATATATTCTTTATGCGATTTGGACGCCTAACAACAACACGTTGCATTTTGAATCTAACGGCGGTAGCGGAAAAATGTCGGATATAACTATTGCAACGGATGCAAAAGATACACTTTCCGCTAATGCGTTTACAAAAACGGGGTATGATTTTGTCGGTTGGGCTGAAACCGAAAACGGCAGTAAAGTTTATTCCGACGGCGATTCATATACCATGGGAACTGAAAATGCAACGTTGTATGCGTTGTGGACTCCTAAGACGTATAAAATAACCTACAATCTTAACGGCGGGCAACTTGCCGTACAAAACAAGGCTACTTACAATATAGAAACTTCCACGTTTACGCTTAACAATCCGACAAAACGCGGATATGAATTCAAAGGGTGGTCTGGTTCTAACCTGACTGGAAACGAAAATCAAGCTGTTTCCATTGAAACAGGGACTTACGGAGAATTGACGTTTACCGCAAATTGGACGGCAATCGAATATTCTATTACCTACAATCTGAATGAGGGAACAAACAATTCTGCAAACCCCAAAACGTATACTATTGAACAGGAAGTCCGCTTACAAGATCCCGCAAGAAAAGGATATAAATTCAGCGGATGGACGGATAACGGCCTAATTTCAAAGGACAGTATCGGCGAAAAGACGTTCACGGCAAGTTGGGAAATTATTGAGTATAACGTTATATATAATTTGGAAGGCGGAACTAACGATAGTTCCAATCCGACTAAGTATAATGTCAACACACCGAAAATTACTTTGAAAGCACCGACGAAACTCGGTTATAAATTCATCGAGTGGACAAACGGCGGAATAATAGAAAACGGAAGTACCGGCGATAAGTCGTTCACGGCTAAATGGGAAATAGTAACCTATAAGATAACTTATAATCTCGATGGCGGAACAAACAATAAAAACAATCCCGCTACATATAACGTACACGACAATATAACGCTTGCCGAACCGACTAAAAACGGTTACAAGTTTATCGGTTGGTCGGATAACGGAAAAATACCTGTAAATTCCACCGGAGATAAAGTATTTACCGCTAATTGGGAAATTATCGGCTATAAAATCACTTACGTTTTGAACGGCGGGACGAACAGCGAATTAAATAAAGATTATTATAACGTTGAAAATGAAGAGATAATACTTGTCGCACCCACTCGTGCAGGTTATACCTTTAACGGGTGGTCAGATAACGGAAGAATACCCGCCCATTCGACAGGCGATAAGGAATTTGTTGCAAGTTGGACGGCAAATCAAAACACACTCAAATTCAATGCAAATGGCGGGAACGGCGGCGAAATGCCCGATGTAACTTTGTCAACCGATGAAGAGTATAAATTGCCGAAGAACGCATTAACTCGATACGGATATACTTTTGCAGGCTGGTCAACCAAAGCCGATGGCACGGTTGAGTTTGAGGATGAGTCCGTTTACACGATGGGAGCCGACAGCGAAGTTACTCTTTACGCAATATGGTCGCCTATAACGTATAAAATCACTTACGAATTAAATGGCGGTAAGACAGAAAATATAACCGAATATTCCATTGAAACGGGTGAGTTTTCGTTGAGTGCGCCTACTCGCGCTGGTTATACCTTTACGGGCTGGAGCGGAAGTAATCTTACGGGCGAAGATAATCTTACTGTAACGATTGCAGACGGAACGTATGGCGCTTTGTCGTTTGTTGCGCATTGGCAAGCGAATGAAAACACGCTTGTGTTTGACGCTAACGGCGGCGTCGGTTCTATGGAAAACCAAAAAGGATTTACCGATTCGACGTTGAATCTTAACGCAAATACATTCACTCGCAAGGGTTATGATTTTGACGGATGGTCTACGATAAAGGACGGCGAAAAGCAATATGCGGATGAAAGCGTATACGTGATGGGTACGTCTTCGACGAATACGTTATATGCCGTTTGGACTCCGCACATGAATACCCTTATTCTCGACGGTAACGAAAACACTTCCGGCTCGATGAATAATATGGACATTCATTCGGGCGAAACAAAAGCGTTAAATAAAAATACTTACGAAAAACAAGGTTATACGTTTATAGGCTGGGCTGAAACCGCAAACGGAAATGTTGTATATACGGATTGCGCAAATTACACCATGGGTGTTGAACCTACGGTTACTCTTTATGCCGTATGGAAAGCAAATGAATATACAATTTCGATGAGTCCGCAAAACGATTCGTCTGTTACTACACAAAAAGTGACGTATGATGAATCGTATACGCTTTCTGTTCCTACGAGAGTCGGTTATACATTCGACGGATGGTTTACCGAGGTCGGCGGAAATGGCATAAGACTTACCGATGCCGACGGTAACGGCATTGCAAATTGGACAGTTGCCGATAATATTACGGTTTACGCAAAATGGCTCGGCACGGAAGGCTTAATTTATACTGCTAACGGTAGCGAATATCTTGTAAGCGGTGTTTCCGATAAGACGATTACAGAAGCATATATTCCCGAATATTACAACGGTAAACTTGTTACGGCGATAGGCGAAAACGCATTCAGCGGTTGCGATAAACTTACTGCCGTATTTATGGAAAACACAATCGAAACGATAGGAAAAGGAGCATTTTCGGGATGTTCTGCTTTAACGCGCCTTGTAGTTCCGTTTGTAGGCGAATCGAGAACGGCAACGCAAGAAAAAGGCTTGCTGACTTATTGGTTCGGTCAAGACAGTGTTTCCGGAACGGAAGAAATTTATCAATATTATCTTGATGCCGACGGATTCGACGTTGCGGTTTCGGCATACGTTCCGTCGTCGTTGAATAGCATTTCGCTTACCGATACCGACAGAATTCCTTTCGGTGCATTCGCTTATATGGCAATGCTTACTGAAGTGAATTTAGGAAACATTGTAAATATTGAAAGCAGAGCGTTTGAATATGCAAACGGATTTACAAAAATAGAGCTTCCCGATACTTTGGAAGTGATTGGTAATTCCGCTTTTGCTCATACAGCATTGCGTAGTATAGTTATACCTAATAGTGTAACTGAAATTGGAACTGATATTTTGCAAGGTTGTGCCGAGTTGACAAACGTAACCATTCCTTTTGTCGGTAAATCAATTACGGCAACCGGAACCGAAGCATATTTGGGTTATTTATTTGGTAATAAATCGTTCAGCGGAACGGTAGAAGTGAAGCAAAACGGAACGTCTTTCTACATTCCCGAAAAGCTTTCAATCGTTACCGTTACAATGTCGAGCAGTATTTCTGAGTATGCTTTTAGTAATATTAAAAGTTTACAAATGGTAACTCTTCCCGAAAACTTAACGGCAATTGAAGCGTATCTGTTCTACGGCTGTTCAAATCTCGATGGCATTGTTTTGCCCGATTCGGTTTTGAGCGTAGGCAACTATGCATTTTATGGCTGCTCAAAGTTGAGCTCGATTGTAATGGGTAAGGTGGAAGAGATAGGTGATTATGCTTTCCAGAGTTGTTCTTCGTTGAAATTAGTCACCTTTGGTACTTCCGTAAAGACAATCGGAACGTATGCATTTAGCGGTACAAAATTGCGTACAGTAGATTTACCTTCGGCGATTGAATCTATTGGAGCATATGCGTTCAACGGAAGCGGTGATTTGCGAACGATTATAGTCAGAAACATAAACACGGCTTTGACTTATACTACCAACATGTTTGGCGGTTGTTCTACGTATGTTAAAGTTTTTGTCGCTGACTCGTTGCTCACAAGTTATAAGAGCAAATGGTCACCCCTTAATTCTGCAAATATTTACTCGCTTTCTACGATAAAAACTAACGGGATGGCTATTGACGGTAACGTGTTGATTCAGTATTTCGGTTCGAACGAATCCATAACGATACCGTCAAGCGTAAATCGCATTTTACCGTATGCCTTTTATGGCTGTCAGGATTTGAGATCTATCCTTATACCGGGTTCTGTCGAAACGATAGGTGATTATGCGGTTTATAACTGTACTTCTCTTGAATCGGCCAGGCTTTTACCGGGTGTTAAATATATCTCAACTTACGCTTTTGCAAATTGTGCAAACCTAAGTAATGTTTCATTACCTAACACGATTTTAACGATAGGAACGTATGCATTCAGCAACTGTACAAGTCTGACAGCAATAACGTTGCCGAATAACCTCACCACGGT
>CALZDP010000029.1 GCA_945638575.1 uncultured Clostridia bacterium
ATGCGTGTTGCTTTGGAATGCCGCCAAAACGGCTTAAGTTATCCCGAAATAGGCAGAGTTTTATCCCGTGTGCAAGCGACGGTTTACGAATACTTTATCAAAATGCGCCAAAGATATATGGCAATCTACGGATAATTATTTTACATACAAAAAAGCCCAACTTTTCCGTTACTTCTAACGGTTCAAGTTAGGCTTATCGTGGTGCACCAAAAAGTGCAAAGGCAATTATGCCTTTGCACTTTTCGATATGTTAAAAACAGGACTTGAACGGCGCGTAAAAAACTGCCCTGTGGGCAGTTTTTAGCGACAGACCGCTTCTTCTATATAATCGGTAAGCATTTTGTTATGCTAATTACCTTACCGAGCAACAATTTGTTGACTTGCTAAACTTTTTCGTTTATAATTTTTGGTGGAAAGTAAAGTTCAATCAATTTGTTTAATAGGGCAAATGCATAGGCTAAAAATCGCTAACTAAAAAAATTTTAACGAAACATTTTAAATTATTAGTAAACTAATTTTAGGTATAGAGTTCGGCTCTACAAGAATCAAATCGGTGCTTTGCAACGAAGTCGGCAAAGTGCTTGCAACCGGCGGTTATGACTGGGAAAACAGTCTTATAGACGGACTTTGGTCCTGTTCGCTTAGCGAAGCCGTTAAGGGCATGCAGTCAAGTTACGCCGAACTTGTTAAAAATTACGGCGAAATTACAACCCTTGACGCAATAGGGGTTTCCGGCATGATTCACGGTTATCTGGCGCTTGACAAAGAAGATAATCTTCTTGTTCCGTTCAGGACGTGGCGCAATACAAATACGGCGGAATCCGCTCAAAAGTTATCTGAACTTTTCAACTTCAACGTGCCTATGCGTTGGAGCGTTTCACAGTATTATCAGTGCTTTTTAGAGGGCTTAGACCACGTTAATAAGGTTGCTTTTTTAACTACCCTTGCAGGATATATCCACTACCTTTTGACGGGTGAGAAGGTAATCGGTCCCGATGACGCAAGCGGTATGTTTCCGCTTGACGGCGCCGATTATGACGGCGTAATGCTTGAAAAATTCAACGGCATTATCGGGAAGGATTTTAAAAAGTTATTGCCCAAAGTCCTGCGTGCGGGAAGCACTGCCGGTTATTTAACCTTAAAAGGCGCTAAGTTGTTAGACCCGAGCGGTAAATTACAGCAAGGCGCGGTATTCTGTCCGCCCGAAGGCGATATGGGTACGGGTATGATTTGTACCAACGCCGTTGCGCCTGAAACGGGTAACGTTTCTTCAGGTACCTGCGCTAACCTTACCGTAATTTTAGAAAAACCCCTTAAAAACTATTATAAAAATATTGACATAGTATCGACGCCGAACGGTTATCCTGCCGCGCTGATTCATTCCAATAACGGCACGACTGAAATAAACGAATGGGTAAATATGTTTGGCGAAGTCGCAGAACTTTTGGGCTTAAAAGTCGGCAAAGGGGAACTATTTACCAAACTTTTCCTAAAATCTGCGGAAAGCGACGGTGAAGTCGGAAAGTTTTCCGCCTATAACTATGACGCAGGCGAAGTGCAGGCGGACACCATAAAAGGCGCGCCCATGGTTGTGCGGAAACCGGACGGAATTTTTAACCTTGCAAACTTTATGCAGGCGCAAATTTATTCTGTAATTTCTCCGCTTGCGCTCGGCTTGGATACTTTAAAAGCCGAGGGCGTAAAAATTGCCGGCATAACGGCGCATGGCGGATTTTATAAAACGGAATTTATAGGTCAAAACGCAACTTCCGCCGTACTTGGCGCTCCCGTTACCGTTATGGAAAACGCCGGCGAAGGGGGTGCTTGGGGGATAGCGTTGCTTGCAGGCTACGTTTTAACAAGCAAAGTTACCCTTTCCGATTACCTTAATCAAATTTTTTCTAATATCAAAAGTAAAACCGTTACGGCAAGCGAGTCGGAAAGGAAAAAGTGTAAAGCCTTTCTTAATAGGTATAAAGATAATCTGCCTGTCGAAAAACTTGCGTCCGAGATAAAATAGCGCTTAAAATTTAAAAGGTGTTTACTTTGTACTTGGTGAAGTATTAAATGGGTTGCTATAAAAGTATTGTTTGTAAATAAGGCAAAAGCCCGATCTATGGAAATATTAAAAAAACGGACCGTTTTTAATTCGGTTCGTTTTTTGCTGAACTCAATATTCCAATTGTTGCCATATGGCGACATTTTCAATCCATCAGTCGCATACGCCGACATGAAAGCCTCCCTTGATTAAGTCGCAAGTAGGTTTAGGGCACAACCCCTCTGTCAACGCAGTTGACATCTCCCCTTGCGCAGGGGCGACATAGGTGGATAGTTTGGGACTTGGTAGTATTCTAACTAAGTTTGAGTGTGCGTCAGCGTTTTATACAATTACTTTTAACCTTATCTAATTCTTAATTGAAGGTCGCCAACTGCGACCGTTAAATTCCACATTCCTAATTTCACGCTCGTAGAGACACGAAGTGCCCGTTAACCGGCTTATAGGCGGACTTTTGCTTATAATTTACTAAAAAATTCAGTCTTTGATTTTATCTTTCAGTTTGTAGGAAACTATTGACGCAAGGGATATTTTTATAAGGTCGGGTATGATAAACGGCACAACGCAAGTGGTAAGTACGCTACCCAAACCGATGGGACCGGTGTTTTTTAGATATACGACCATAAACCAAGCCGTTCCGAAAGCAAAATACACCGCTGCACCCAAAAGCATGGAAATTACCGTTACAAGGTATGATTTGCCGAAAAGTTTTTCAATGCCCCAATACAAAAGTCCAGTAAAAATAAAACCTACGATATATCCGCCGGTTGTTCCGAAAATTACTCCGATTCCGCCGCGAAATCCCGAAAACACGGGAAGCCCGATTATACCCAAAAATATATAACAAACTATTGTCAAAGTTCCGCGCTTACCGCCAAGGACACCCAGCGCCAAAAACAGGGCGAGCGTTTGCAGGGTAAACGGTATGGCTGTAGGCACCGTTACGAAGGAGCAAACTACCAAAAGCGCGGTAAATAGCCCTATATACGCAACATTTTTTGCGGTTTTAACTGGTACTTTTTTTATAGTTTCATCTGTGCGATTCATAAATAACACCTTCATGCTTTCGTCGATATTTATCCTATCATAAATTAACAAAACAGTAAAATAAAACTTCGTACCTATTTGACGTTTTTAATTATAAAATCGGAAAAATCAAAAAAATTAACCTGTGTGAAAACTTAAATTTTTATTGTAATATTTAGTTGCGTTGTTTTTTGGTTAAAAGGAATTTTTGTTAAAATTATTGCTTAAGCGTTTACAAATGTTTGCGTTTACGACAAATTTCCCCTTGATTTTTAAGTTTTTTTTGTAAAAATCTTCATAAAAAAAGGAAAATGAAAAAATAATTTGTATAATACAAGTGAAAATGATTGCTTGCAACGACATTTTTTCGCAGTGTTTCAATTTACGGCTGGTATTTGCGAAGCAAAAAGGGGCCGGACAAGCATAACGAAAATTTCATTTTTAAGCCGTTATGATATAATACAAACGATGCTTTCAGCGGTGAAAAAAGCCTTGCGGTAAACGCACGTTAAAATTTACGTCAAAGGTTTTGACAACATTGTAAATAAAAATGACAGACCAAAAATTTCAAAAATTTATTGAAGAACTTAAAAGCCGAAACGAGATAGTCGACGTTGTTTCGGCGTATTGCCAACTGGAAAGAAAAGGCGGTGCATATTGGGCGCGCTGTCCGCTTCCCGGGCATATGGAAAAAACCCCATCCTTTTGCGTAAATCAGGCGGGGCAGTTTTTCAAGTGTTTCGGCTGTCAGCGCGGCGGCGACGTCATAAAATTTATTATGGAAGTCGAAAGCCTCGGCTACATGGATGCGGTAAAGTTTTTGGCGCACCGCGCTAATATGGAATTACCTGAAACATCCTTTCAAGAGGACGCCAAAAGCGAAGAAAACGCCAAAAACCGCGCCATAAGGTTGGCAATTTTAAAAGATACCGCCCGTTTTTACGTACATAATCTCGAACTTCCCGAGGCAAAACCTTACCTTGACTACATTTTTAAACGCGGGTTTGACCAAACTACTTTAAGGGCTTTCGGGATAGGTTGCTCGCTCGATTATCACACGCTTCCCAAATACCTTAAAGAAAAGGGCTACGAATACGAAGACATGGTGGCGGCAGGTGTCGTCGGTTATAATAAAGACACCGACGAGTACACCGATTTTGAAGCCAAAAGATTGGTTGTTCCCATTATCGACAGTTTTTCAAACGTGCTTGCTTTCGGCGGAAGGGTTATTGAAAAAACCGACTTTGCCAAATACAAAAACACGCGTGAAACAAGCGTTTTTATAAAAAACAGGACAATATTTAACGCCAACAACATTAAAAAGTTAAAGCGTGAAAAAGGAAGTCTCCCTTACGTTGTGTTGGTAGAAGGCTACATGGACGTTATCGCCCTACATTCTGCCGGCATAAAAAACGCCGTGGCAAGTATGGGAACGTCGCTTACGGTGGAACAGGCAAGGCTAATAATGAGGTATTCCGACACCGTAATCGTAAGTTACGACGGGGACGCCGCCGGTCAAAAAGCCACGTTTAGGGGAATGCAGATTTTAAAGGACGCAGGGCTTACCGTTAAAGTAATATCCTTGCCCGACAATATGGACCCCGACGAATACGTAAAGGCTAAAGGGGCGGACAGTTATCGTGAACTTTTACTTTCGGCACTGCCGCTTATAGACTATAAATTAAGTTACCTCGTAAATGCTTTTAACTTAAACGACCCGACCGAGCGTCGCAAATTTTTGGATAAATCTATCGAGGTTATTTCCCAAAGCGATAAAGAATTCGAACGCGAAGAACTTTTAAGAAAGTTAAGCGAAGTTTCAAAAATCACTTATGAATCTTTAAAGCGCGATTTGGACTCGACCATGCAAAAGTCCGCCTATAAGCCCGTTATCGCCCAAAATGAAACTATTACAGAGGGTGAACCGGAAGAAGACGGCGCACTTTTAAAGGCTGAAAGGTTTATACTTTCGGCGGTGATAAACGGCAAAGATTACGCTAAAGCGGACGATCTTGACGGATTGGATTTTTCATCGCAACTAAGGTCGGAAATCGCATTTAAAATATTGCAGTTATACGATGAGTCGTTAAGTTACGACGGCGTAAAACTTACCGCTGTTTTAGGTGAGGACTATTTAGCCGAATTAAATTTAATACTGCTTCGGGTGGAAGAAATCTACTGTACGGACGGTAACGATAAATATTACAAAGACTGTCTAAGGTTTGTAAAACGCAGTAATTTAGAGTCCGATATCAAGTATTTGCAAGACTATTGCAAAGCGGAAACCGAAGTGGACAAGCAAATGAAAATAATAGTAAAAATTCAGCAAAAGAGCAAACTTTTGTTCCAACTGAAAACGGAGGATAAAATATGATTGAAGACGCTACTTTAGAGTCGATTGCAAACGAGATTATTACCGACTATAAAAAGCGCGGAGTGATTACCATGAACGCGCTTTGCGACAGGCTCGAAAAGGTCAACATGACGGACGAGCAGATGGAAAACATGTGCCGTGTTATCGAAGAAGCCGGTATTCAGGTAGTTGACGAAACCAGTCAGGAACAGGATTTATACGATCAACTGGTTAAAGAAATCAGTATGGACGACCCCGTAAAGATGTATTTAAAGGACATCGGCAGGGTTCCGCTTCTTTCCGGCGATGAAGAAATCGAACTCGCTAAAAAAATGGCGGCAGGCGATATGGAAGCAAAACGTATTCTTGCCGAAGCCAATTTAAGGTTGGTCGTTTCCATTGCAAAACGTCATGTGGGGCGCGGTATGCATCTTCTCGACCTTATTCAGGAAGGCAATATGGGCTTAATGAAGGCGGTCGAAAAGTTTGATTACGAAAGAGGATATAAACTTTCCACTTACGCGACCTGGTGGATTCGTCAGGCGATAACGCGTGCTATCGCGGACCAAGCAAGAACCATAAGAATCCCCGTTCACATGGTGGAAACCATTCATAAACAGGCAAGGGTAACAAGACAACTTTTGCAGGAACTTGGCAGAGACCCTTATCCTTCCGAAATCGCAAAGGAAATGGGTATTCCCGAATCAAGGGTTATCGAGATACAAAAAATCGCGCAGGACCCAGTATCGTTGGAAACCCCTATCGGTGAAGAAGAGGACAGTCATTTAGGCGATTTTATCGTTGATGAAAACGCTCAAGCCCCAAGCGACATGGTTGAAACTTCCATGCTAAAAGAACAACTTATCGGGGTTTTGGATACCCTTACCCCTCGTGAAGAAAAGGTTTTGCGTTTGCGTTACGGCATAGACGACGGCAGACCGAGGACTTTGGAAGAGGTCGGTAAAGAATTCAACGTTACGCGTGAACGTATCCGTCAAATCGAAGCCAAGGCTTTAAGAAAACTTCGTCATCCGTCAAGGTCTAAGCGCCTCAAAGACTTTTTGGACTGATGACTAAAAGGACGGAAGTTATTACTTCGCTTATAGTAAAATGCGAAACTTTGGCGGACATAGGTTGCGACCACGGTTACGTGTCGTTTGAAGTCTTAAAAAGCGGAAAGGCGGAAAAGGTTTATTTAACAGACATTTCGCCCAAAAGTTTAGATAAAGCGGTAAGGCTGTTAAGCGAATTTTTCCCTTCAAAATTTACCCCGTATTTAACCGACGGGCTAACCGACGTACCGTACATAGATGAAGCGGTTATTGCCGGAATGGGCGGCGAAGAAATTATAAAAATTTTAAAAAAGTCCGTCTATAAGCCCGTTATCTTAATATTACAGCCGATGAAGAACGTAGATAAAGTGCGTAAATATTTGCACGAATCCGGTTATGGGATAGAACGTGATTTTATGTTTTATGCCGAAGACAAGTATTATGAAGTCTTACGCGCCAAATTAAATTACGAAGACGATTACACCGAAACCGAAGAACTTTACGGCAGAGAAAACCTTAAAAACAACGCCGATTTTTTGGTTTATCTGGATAGAAAAATCAAGGAAACCGAACAAATCTTATGCAAAAATTTAAAAGAGCAGTCGCGTAACGCAATAAAAGACAGGCTTGAAACTTTAAAAGGATTGAAAGATGAAATTAAAAGAGATATACGAATTGATTGACCGTTTTGCACCCTTTGAACTTTCCCCGACTTACGCAAAATCCTGCGGATTCGAAGACAACAGCGGTATCATAATCAACACCGACCAAGATATTACTAACGTAATTTTTACCCTTGATTTAACTGAAAAGGCGGTTGAGTACGCGCAATGGATGAAAGCAGGTTTAATAATAACCCATCATCCGGCGATTTTTTACGGGATAAAAAAGATTGACGGAGTGCTTTTGAAAGCGGCTTCCGCCGGTATAGGGGTGATTTCCTGCCATCTTAATTTCGACGTTGCCGAAAAGGGTGTTGACTATTTTATGGCAAAAGGGGTTGCCAATCCCGACGACAAGGATATCGAAATTTTAGACCCCTTGCTTACGGGTACCGGCTACGGACGGCGTTATCCCGTAAATTCTTCTTTGGAAGAACTTGCCGAAAATATCGAAAAGGAATTTGACACAAAAGTAAACGTTTACGGCGACAAGACCGCTTACATAAAAAAAGCGGCAAGTTTTTGCGGTGCCGGACTAAAAATAAACACTTTGGATTACCCTGCGGACGTGTATATTTCCGCAGACATACCCCATCACGTTTTGGTGGAAGCGGTAAAGCAGGGTAAACGGGTTATTTCCATGACTCATTTTGCAAGCGAAAATTACGGAATGAGAAATATTTGCAAACATTTTTCAAACATTTACAGATTAAAAAACAAACTTGATTTCAGTTTCTTTGATGACGACAGATTCATTTAATTAAGCGGAGGAGATTTATGATAGAAAAGTTATTAGAATACCAAAAAATTGACGCAGACCTTAAAAACATCGAAAACGAACTTAAAAAAAGCGAAGAATTTAAAAAATATGCGCAAGCGGTTAAGTTTTTAAAAACTGTTACCGACAGCAAAGCGCAGATAGAAGCAAAGGCGGCGTCTTTGCTTTTGGGCATGCAGAATTTACAGGACAGGCTTAAAAAACTTTCCGACGACAAAAACGAGTTTACCGGTATCGACGAAGTCGAGGACGAAAACATGCTTGCTTTTTTGAAAAAGAAATCGGCGGAACTTTCCTCTCAGTACGCCTCATTGGAAGCGGAAATCGAAAAACTTTCCAAGGAAATGACCGAACTTACGCTGTCATACAAAAAACTTATGGCAAACACCAAAGCCATGCTTTCACAACAGGACGAATACAAACTTAAATACGAAGAACTTTGCAAAGAGAAGGAAACGGAAAAGAGTAAAATCAAAAAGCAACTCGAACTTATCGCCAAAGATATCCCTTCGGAGTATCTTGCAAAATACAAGGAAAAGAGAAAGGACCCGAAGTTCCCCATAGTTTACGAACTTAAAGACAAGCACTGCACCGCTTGCGGAACAGAACTTTCCCAACTTGAACTATCTAGACTCAAAAACGAAAAGATTATCGAATGTGAAAATTGCAGGCGTTTGATTTTCATTAAGGAATAATCAAAAAATTCCCCTAAAATGCAATTTGTAAGGCAAAAACGCTTGACACGTTTTTAAATATAAGTATAATATCAGGTGTAAGGTAATTTTACTTTACACCTTATTTTTTGCGGTGTGCCATGAAGATTGACGAAATGGGGTATTGCGAACTGTTAGACCTTTATAAAGGCCTGCTTACCCCCAACAAAATCGAGATTGCGGAAATGTATTTTTCCTGCGATTTATCTTTAAGTGAGATTGCAGAGATTAAAAACTGCACTCGGCAAAGCGTTCTTGACGCCATAAAAACCGTAAAAAGCGAACTCGACGGCTTTGAATCCGCCGTCGGCTTTAAGGCTTACAAAGGAAAGGTAAAGGACTTTGAATCTTCCCTTACCGATGCGCAAAAACAAACTTTAAAAGGAATTTTGGAAAACTAATGGCAGCATTTTCATCGTTAGGCGAAAAATTAAATCACGTATTTTCCAAACTTACCAAGCGCGGAAAACTTACCGAACTAGAAATAAAGCAAGCCATGCGTGAAATCCGTATTGCGCTTTTAGAGGCGGACGTCAATATCAAAGTCGCAAAGGATTTTATCGCTACGGTATCGGAAAAAGCGGTCGGACAGGAAATTTTAAAAAGTTTAAATCCTTCGCAACAGGTTATAAAAATCGTCAATGAAGAACTTATTGCGCTCATGGGCGGTCAAAACCAAAAGTTGGAAGTTTCTCCTAAGGCCCCAACGGTCATTATGATGTGCGGGCTTCAAGGCGCAGGAAAAACAACCCTTTCCGGTAAACTTTCTTTATTACTTAAAAAACAGGGTAAAAAACCCCTTTTGGTTGCTTGCGACGTATATAGGCCTGCGGCGATTCAACAACTTAAAGTCGTCGGCGAAAAGGCAGGCGTCGAAGTTTTTGAAAAGGGACAGGGCGACCCCGTTAAAATATCCCTTGAATCCATTGATTACGCAAAAAAGTACGGCTATGATACCGTTATCATCGATACTGCCGGTCGTCTTGAAATAGACGACAACCTAATGCAGGAACTTGAAAACATCAATTCCGCCGTTAGCCCTACAGAGATTTTGCTTGTAGTAGACTCCATGACCGGTCAAGTTGCCGTAACCGTTGCGGAAGGTTTTTCAAAACGTCTTCAGATAACCGGCATAGTGCTTACAAAACTTGACGGCGACACACGCGGCGGCGCTTGTTTATCCGTAAAAGCGGTAACGGGTAAGCCCATTAAGTTTTGCGGTGTAGGCGAAAAACTTACCGATATCGAACCTTTTTATCCGGACAGAATGGCAAACCGAATTCTCGGTATGGGCGACGTGCTTACCCTTATAGAGAAGGCGCAGGAAGCCATTAAGGAAGAGGACGCCAAAAAACTCGAAAAGAAACTTAAAGAAAACAGTTTCGATTTAAACGACTATCTCGAGCAAATAGACATGCTTAAAAAGATGGGCGGTGCAAGCGCGGTAATGTCGATGATGCCGGGTATGGGCAAACTTAAGATTTCCGAAGGCGATATCGACGAAGGGGAAATTTACCGCATGAAAGCGATAATTTTGTCGATGACCAAAAAGGAAAGAAGCAATCCGCAGATTTTGAACTATTCAAGAAAAATGCGTATCGCCAAAGGAAGCGGAACTTCGCTTCAACAAATCAACGCCCTATTAAAGCAGTACGATCAGGTCAAAATTATGATAAAACAGATGAAAAACGGTAAAGGAAGACTTCCCTTTAAGTTCTAAAATTTATCGATAATCGACCTATAGATAGACTTTTTGTTAATAATAAGGTTATGATGATGTTTACTTGTCCTATTTGCAAAAGGGAATACAAAACCCTACCCTATACTTGCCGTTGGGGTACCGCGAAGACGATTCTTCCAAATCACTTGACACTTTGTTAAAGATTTATAGGTATTCCCAAATGATTTTGGAAAACAAAATATATCGCAGGCAAAGTAAATACGATATCGAAGTTGTCGGTGATTTGGTTACCCTTACCTGTATTTATGAAGACGAAGCGGTTGCATATGTGGATTTATGTACAAATTCCGCTGTCAAAGAAGGCTTTTCGACTTTTGTCCCGGAAGGCGTTTTGGCTTTCAATAGAAAGGCCGAGTCTTTGATAATCAATGCCGATAGAGTAGACTCTCATATTTTAGATGAGTCTTTGGTTAGAATTCTGGTACTTGGCGATAGGGTGAAAACTTTGCCTCGATTATTGTGCTCAAATTTAAGTTATATTGCAGTTTCGTCGAATAACCCCTATTTTACGGTAAAAGACAACGTTTTATACAGTAAGGATATGACAACGCTTATACACCGTTGTCCGAATTTCGACAGTGAATTTACTATCCCCGCTACCGTAAAAACCGTTTCGGCTTATGCAATACCGTTACCGTTTTCCAGCACTTTAAAACTTACGATTCATTGTTCTAAAAAGGTTCAGTTCGGACACCAAGCGATTTTCTATCCCGACAGAACGGAAATCGTTTTTGATCAAGACTAAAAAAAGTTAAATAACGGGCTTATAGCCCCACTTTTAAAAAATAAAAATAAAAATCATAACAATTTATACGGAGGTATATCATTATGGCAGTAAAAATGAGATTGACGAGAATGGGCGACAAAAAATCACCTTTCTATCGTATCGTCGTCGTAGACAGCAGAGTAGCAAGAGACGGTAAGTATATCGACAAAGTCGGTCATTACAACCCTACCGCTCAACCTGCGGAAGTAGTCATTGACGTTGAAAAGGCTAAAGATTGGATTTCCAAAGGCGTTCAGCCCACCGAAACGGTTAAGTCCCTTCTCGTAAACGCCGGCGTTATCGAAAAGAGCGCTAAACTTTCACCGGCTAAGACCAATCCCAAAAAGAAAAAGGGCTAATAGGTGAAGTATGTTAGACCTTATTAAGTACGTAGTTTTGCAGTTTGCCGAACACAAAGAAGAAGTGGAATTCAACGTTGAAGAAAAGGGCGACCTTGTAAACGTTACCGTTCTTTTGTTGCCCGAAGATATGGGTAAGGTTATCGGCAGACAGGGTAAGATTGCCAAGGCTTTAAGAACTTTGGTTAAGTCTGCATCGGCTAAGTCCGGTAAAAGATACAATATCGAAATTTCCGAAAAAGCAGGGGCGTAGTTTGCCCTCTTTTTCTTTCTGCAAAACTTAGAATCGATTATAAAAATTTTACCGCAAAAATTGGTTTTAGTATGGAAAAGATTGAGATAGGAAAGGTTCTTAAACCGCAAGGCATTTTAGGACAGATAAAAATAAGCGACCTAAGCGACGGAAAAAACGCTTTAAGCGACGTAAGCGTTGTTTATATAAATGAAAAAGAATATAAAGTTTTGGCAAAAACTTTCGGGGCGGGCTGTATTTATTTGACCTTAAGGGGGATAGCGGACAGAAACTCCGCCGAACTTTTACGCGATAAACAGGTTTTTTGTAACCGCGAAGAAATAAATCTTCCCGAAGGAAGAATTTTCATTGCCGACCTATTAGGTTGCGACCTTTACCTTTCAAGCGGTAAAAATTTGGGCAAAATAGTGGACGTAACAAGCGGTAACACCGATATTTTCAAGGTGGAAACTTCGGAAGGCGCTTGCTATTTTCCTTTTATAAAAAAACTTAACGCCCAAATCGACTTAGTTAGTAAGACCGTTACGGTCGACGCAAAAATATTTACCGAGGTTTGCCTTTATCAGTCATGAAGATAGATATTTTGACGCTGTTTCCCGAGATGTTCAAGCCCTTAACGGAAAGCATAATCGGCAGGGCTGTAAAAAGCGGTAAGGTTGAAATAACCGTAACCGATATACGCGATTATTCCACCGACAAGCACAAGCGTTGCGACGATTATACTTTCGGCGGCGGTGCAGGTATGGTTATGATGCCGGAGCCTGTCGGCAATGCTATCGAGGCTGTTGACCCCGACCACTCGGCAAGACGTATTTATATGTCCCCGAAGGGTAAAACTTTTTCACAAAAAGAAGTCGCAACCCTGCTTTCATACGACAGACTTTTACTGCTGTGCGGACATTACGAAGGCATTGACCAGCGAATCATCGACTTATATATCGATGAAGAAATGTCAATCGGCGATTACGTTTTGACGGGCGGCGAACTACCTGCAATGGTTATAACCGACGCCGTTTGCCGTTATGTGGACGGGGTTATCTCTAAAGATTCCCTTAAAAACGAAACCTTTACCGATAACTTAGTCGAATATCCGCAGTACACGCGGCCGCAGGAATACAAAGGGTTAAAAGTTCCCGACGTTTTGATTTCCGGCAATCACGCCGAAGTCGACAAATGGCGTAAATCGGAGTCCGAAAAGTTGACCGAACTTTTAAGACCTGACCTTTTAGATAAATAAAACTTTTAATAACGGGCTTATAGCCCCACTTTTTAAAAAGTTACGCTTATGGAATTTAACGATTCAAAAAAAATAAATTGGTTTCCGGGGCATATGACAAAGGCCCTTAGGATGATGGAAGAAAATCTTTCGCTTTGCGACTCCGTCGTTTACGTTTTGGACGCGCGCGCACCTTTTGCGTGCATAAATCCCAAACTAAACCAAATTTGCAAAAACAAACCGATTTTATACATTTTGAATAAATCCGACCTTATCGAGGCTAATGATTTAAGCAAAATCATACAAGTTTTTAAAGGCGAAGGCAGTAACGTTATATCTACCGTCGGTACAGACTTAAAAGACGGAAAGTCCGTCTATAGTACCGTTATCGCACTTTTATCGGATAAAATCAACGCCAAAAAAGCCAAAGGTATAACAAAAACCGTTAGGGTAATGGTGTGCGGTATACCAAATACGGGCAAGTCTACGATTATAAATTCTTTAAGCGGAAAACGTCAGGCGCAGACAGGCGACAAAGCAGGGGTTACAAAGGGCAAACAGTGGATAAAAGTGTACGATATGGAACTTTTGGACACACCCGGTACTATGCCGCCGTCAATGGATAATCAACTTTACGCGCGCCATTTGGCGTTTATTGGCAGTATTAACGACAATATTCTGGATTTGGAAGGCTTGTGTCTTGACTTTATTAAGGAACTCACGCAAAAACACGCAGGCGTGCTTAACAAAAAGTACGGCGTTACCGAAACAGATTCGCCGTTACAAATTTACGAAGGCATTTGCAAGGCGCGCGGATTTTTAATGCGCGGAGGAGAGTTCGATTACGAAAGATGCTCCAAAGCGGTTTTCGACGATTTCAGAAAAGGCAGGCTTGGTAAAATATGTTTAGAAAATTCCCCGACCTAAATTCCGAAAAGGAAAAATTACATTACGAATATCAACTTCTTGCCGAAGGTAAACGCTATTTAGCCGGCGTCGACGAAGTGGGCAGGGGACCTTTGGCAGGTCCGGTCGTCTGCGCGGCGGTTATTATGCCGTTGGATGACAAGGATATTATTTTGGGAATCGACGACAGTAAAAAGGTTACCGAAAAAAACCGCAAAATACTTTCCGACCTTATAAAAGAACGTGCCATAGCCTACAATATTTGCCGTGTAGAGCACGACGTTATCGATAAAATCAATATTTTAAACGCCACAAAACAGTGCATGACAGAAGCTATAAAAGGATTGTCCGTAAAACCCGACGTAGTTTTAATCGACGCGGTGGCCCTTGACGTTGATGTCGAAACCCGACCTATCATAAAGGGCGACGCCAAAAGTTACGTTATAGGCGCTGCGTCCATTATCGCAAAAGTATATAGGGACGCCCTTATGGACGAATACGATAAACTGTATTCCGATTACGGCTTTGCTAAAAATAAAGGATACGGCACTAAACAACACATTACCGCTATAAGGACGGTGGGACCATGCCCGATACACAGAAAAACCTTTATAAAAAACTTCTGGGAAGATTAGGCGAGGGTAAAGCACGCCGATATCTTCGTAAAAAGGGCTTCAAAATCATCGAAAAAAATTACATAACAAAGTTCGGTGAAGTTGACTTAATCGGCTTATACGGGGACTTTTTGGTGTTTATCGAGGTAAAAACAAGGACCTCTCACGCTTACGGCGAGGCAATGGAAGCGGTTGACGAAGCAAAGCAGCAACGGTACCGCAAATCGGCGGAATTCTATTATTTATACCAAACGGACAGAAGCCTTCAACCGCGCTTCGATATCGTGGAAGTATATCCTGACAAAATAAATCATATCGAGGACGCTTTTCAATGAAAATTTCCGTTTCCGCCGCTTCAGGAGTGGAGTCGGTTACAAAAAGAGAATTATTCAAATTGGGTGTGGAAAACGCCCCTGCCATCAACGGAAGAATGACTTTTGAAGGCGATGACAGACTGTTGGCCGATTGCAACCTTTGGCTTTCCACCGCAAGCAGAGTTTTTGTCGTGTTATCGCAATTTAAATGCACCGATTTCGATACCCTTTTCGACGGGGTTTCCGATATTAAATGGGAAGACTATATTCCCGACGACGGGCGTATCGTAATTAAGCCTAAACTGGTGCAAAGCAAGTTAAACGCCTTTTCAGCCACTCAGTCGGTAGCAAAAAAGGCAATTTGCGAAAGATTAAAAAGGGTGTATAAGCGTGATTTTCTTGCGGAAAACGGAAAGACTTTCGAGATAGAAATCGGCATTACAAGGGATTTTTGTTCGGTTTTATTAAACGCTTCGGGCGAAAGTTTGCATAGGCGCGGTTACAGAAACGTTTACGGGGAAGCGCAACTTAAAGAAACTTTGGCGGCTTCCATGTTGGAACTTTCCGTTTGGAACCCTTCAAGACCTTTATGCGACCTTTTTACGGGCACCGGAACAATCGCCATAGAGGCGGCGATGAAGGAAAAAAACATAGCGCCGGGCATAAACCGCACTTTTGATTTTTTACACTTTAAAAATTTTGACAAAAAGGTGTTTGAAGTTGCAAAAAGCGAGGCTATAGGTCGGTTATCGCAGGAAAAGCCTTTAAAAATACAGGCTTACGATATAGACGAAGCCCAACTTAAAAAGGCGTTTATCCACGCTAAAAACGCAGGGGTAGAGGACGTAATAGAATTTCATAACGAGTCTATGGAAAACTTTAAGTCGGACCTTTTAAGAGGGGTTGCTTTTGCAAATCCCCCTTATGGCGAAAGGCTTGACGAAAGACCTTTTATAGAAAAACTTTACCGCGCTTACGGTAAGGTAAGAAAGTCTAATCCCGACTGGTGTTTTTACACCATAACGCCCGTAAGCGATTTTGAAAGGCTGTTTTGTCAGCGTGCGGACAAAAAACGCAAACTTTATAACGGCAGGATAGAATGTTGTTTTTACGCACACTTAGGTAAGCCTCAATCCAAAAGTTAAAAGGCTAAAATCCCTTTTAAAACGAAAGGTTTTTCGCCGATTTTTCAAAAAAAGCCAATTTTATCGTCTAAAAATGATATTTTTTCTTATTTAAAGGTGTTGACTTGAAAGTTAATATACCGTATAATAATATGGTCGGGTCGCATTAAGATTTTTCGCCTATGTCTGTAAGCGGAAATAATCAACTGCCGATATGCGGCGACAGTCGATTTAAAGTCGGTTTTATAAAGTCGACCTAAATCTTAAAATCAACCTAAATTCAAAAATCAAAATTCAAAGAAAATAAATTTTTTGTTTCAAGGAGAACATAATGAAATACGTTTACTTGTTCAGTGAAGGCAATGCAAACATGCGTGAATTACTTGGCGGTAAGGGCGCAAACCTTGCGGAAATGACCAACATCGGTTTACCTGTTCCTCAGGGCTTTACGATTACTACCGAAGCATGCACGCAGTACTATGAAGACGGAAGAATGATTAACGAAAGTATCTGTAACGAAATTATTGAAAATATCGTTAAATTGGAATCCATTACCGGTAAAAAGTTCGGCGATACCGAAAATCCTTTATTGGTATCCGTACGTTCCGGTGCAAGGGCTTCAATGCCGGGCATGATGGACACCATATTAAACCTTGGTTTGAATGAAGAAGTAGTTAATGTTTTATCCGAAAAGTCAGGTAATCCCAGATGGGCTTGGGACTGCTACAGAAGATTCATTCAAATGTTTTCCGACGTCGTTATGGAAGTTTCCAAAAAGGAATTCGAAACTTTAATCGATAACATGAAGAAGGAAAAAGGCGTTGAATTCGACGTTGACCTTACTGCAGACGACTTAAAAGAACTTGCGGAACAATTCAAAGACAAATATAAACAGGCTTTGAACAAAGATTTCCCCTCCGATCCTAAGGAACAACTTTTTGAAGCCATCAAAGCGGTATTCAGAAGTTGGGACAACCCCCGTGCAAACGTATACAGAATGGACCATGATATCCCTTACAGTTGGGGTACTGCCGTTAACGTACAGGAAATGGTTTTCGGCAACATGGGCAACGATTGCGGTACCGGCGTTGCGTTTACTCGTAACCCTGCAACCGGCGAGAAAGGTCTTATGGGCGAATTCTTGATGAACGCACAGGGCGAAGACGTAGTTGCAGGCGTTCGTACACCTACTCCTATTTCAAAAATGGCTGAAGTTCTACCCGAAGTTTACGAACAGTTTTTGGGTATTTGCTCCACTTTGGAAGACCATTACAGAGATATGCAGGATATGGAATTCACCATTGAACGCGGTAAACTTTTCATGCTTCAAACCCGTAACGGAAAACGTACCGCTGCCGCAGCGATAAGAATCGCTTGCGACCTTATCGATGAAGGTATGATTTCCGAACAGGACGCTTTGATGCAGATAGACGCTAAATCTCTCGATATGCTTTTGCACCCGCAGTTCGACGTACAGGCGTTAAAGGAAGCGGATAAAAACAACGTTGTCGGTAAGGGTATCGCCGCTTCTCCCGGCGCTGCCACAGGTAAAATCGTGTTTACTCCCGAAGATGCCGTTAGTCAAGGCAAAGCAGGCGAGAAGGTAATTTTGGTCAGACTTGAAACTTCCCCCGAAGATATCGAAGGTATGAAGTATGCACAGGGCATTTTAACCGTTCGCGGCGGACAGACTTCCCATGCGGCGGTTGTAGCAAGGGGTATGGGCAGATGCTGTGTTTCCGGTTGCGGTGAAATCACCATGCACGAAGAGGAAAAATATTTTGAACTCGGCGGCAAGATTTACAAAGAAGGCGACAGCCTGTCTTTGGACGGAAGCACCGGCAAAATTTATAATTGCGAAATCAAAACCGTTCCCGCAGATCCCAACAGCGGTTATTTCGGCAGAGTTATGAAACTTGCCGATAAGTATAAGGCTTTGGGCGTAAGAACCAACGCAGATACTCCCGAAGACGCAGTTCGCGCAGAAGAATTAGGCGCTCAGGGTATCGGTCTTTGCCGTACCGAGCATATGTTCTTCGGCCCCGGCAGAATCGATAAGTTCCGTGAAATGATTTGCTCCGAAACCGTCGAAGAAAGAAAAGCCGCCCTCGATAAAATCGAAGGAATGCAACAACAGGACTTTGAAGGGCTTATGGAAGCGCTTAAAGGCTACCCCGTAACCATTCGTTTCCTTGATCCTCCTTTACACGAATTCGTTCCTACCGAAGAAGAGGACATTAAGGCTTTGGCTAAAGTTAAGGATAAAAGTGTTGCCGAAATTAAAGCGCTTTGCAACTCCTTACACGAATTCAACCCCATGATGGGACACCGCGGTTGCCGTCTTACGGTTACTTATCCCGAAATCGCCGTAATGCAGACTCGCGCTATTATTAAAGCCGCTATCGCCGTTACCGAACGCCACCCCGATTGGAATTTGGTTCCCGAAATCATGATTCCGCTTGTAGGCGACGTTAAGGAACTTGCTTACTGCAAAAAGTTCGTCGTAGAAACCGCAGACGCTCTTATTAAGGAAGCAAACAGCGATCTTAAATACGAAGTCGGTACTATGATTGAAATTCCGCGCGCGGCTATTACTGCGGATAAGATTGCTACAGAAGCGGAATTCTTCTGCTTCGGCACCAACGACTTAACCCAAATGACTTTCGGCTTCAGCCGTGACGACGCAGGCAAGTTCTTAGGCGCTTACTATAAGAATAAGATTTTTGAAAGCGATCCTTTTGCAAGGCTTGACACCGAAGGCGTCGGCAAACTTATGGAACTTGCTACTAAACTCGGCAAGGCTACCAGAAAGAATTTGCACGTAGGTATCTGCGGTGAACACGGCGGAGATCCTTCTTCCATCGAATTCTGCCACGCTATAGGTCTTAACTACGTATCTTGCTCGCCTTACAGGGTTCCCATCGCGCGCCTCGCCGCTGCTCAAGC
>CALZDP010000030.1 GCA_945638575.1 uncultured Clostridia bacterium
ACCCCCCAGAACACACCAACAACTTCACCACCCCCCCGACCTTCTACTTAGCCCACACCACCCCCCACCCCACGTCATATCTTCGGGGGGGGCGGCAAAATTTATACGTTATGTGACTATACAAATTTATGTATTATCTTTTATTTACGGATAATCATTTAAAGGTTTGTATATCAACATAAATTATACAAAAGGAAGGTCTTATTTAATGGAAGAACAAGGTAAGTTTGAACTTAAACTGGCTTCTGGTGAAGAAGTCTTGGCAAGTTGCGATTATCGTACGGTAACGAGTAGAGATTATAATCTTATCGAAAATTTTACTCTTACCAACAAGCGGTTAATCAACAATTCTATGGTAGATGAAAAAACTAAGCAACAAAATTGTTTTACTTACGATAAGTATGAAATCCCCGTCGAAGACATAGATGTCGTAAAAACTAATTATACTAAAAAGAAAGCGCCCGTTTCAATTACCGCTTTGTTATTTTCTTTGTTGTTTGTTATCATCAATAAAAGCATAGAAAGTATTTAGCGCGGTTATGCGCGTATTCGTTAGGTTAAGCCTGCCTCGTGTTTAAATAATATTTTTTCAAACGGCAATAGCAATATTTTTGATTCTAAAAGACAAATGGAAACAAATTATTAAATTGTTTTGCGCAACAAAATGCACAAAAGACACCAAAAAACCTAAATCGAACGTTTAACGGCAGTTCGGTTTAGGTTATTTTTGTAGACAATTATTGACTAAATTCGCTTGTTTATATCAAAACTTTAAATTAAGAAAACCAACTTTTAAATTTTGCTTTGATTTTGTCCCACAATGAAACTTTTGTCTTAATATTGATTTGTGTTTTGTTGCTATTTGAATTATTTTGATGTAGTTGTTTTTGACGCTCGAGTTGTCCGACTTGGGCAAGGGGGTCCGTTCTGTTTAATATTGAATTATAAAAATCATTTAGCCATTTTAAATCATAGTCGCTGCACAAATCAAAATTAAACGCACCCACTTCGTGCGCTAATTGATTTCTTAACCAACGCATATGCTTTAATTGTTTATATACGTTTGCCCAATCAAGGATATATCTACTAAATTGCGAATTAGTATTTTCCATTTCTTTTATATATTCGGAAACGCCTTCTTTACTTGAAAAGATATCTTTACACAGCAAGTCTAATTGCTTATATTTTTCTTGAAATTTAACGTTTAACTCTAACATTTTGCATTTTCCTACAGCAACATTATAATTTTATAGATAATAAAGACCTAAAACGAAGTAATTCGTTTTAGGTCTTTATTGGTGGAGACGGATGGGCTCGAACCATTGACCTCCACGATGTCAACGTGGCGCTCTAGCCAACTGGGCTACGCCTCCATAAAGACGCAAAAAATTGCATCCGATATGATGCGAAAATCGGAATCTACCAATCTTCGCGATCGCTTAATTTTACGTCATCGTAAAACTGACGATATGCCATTTTAAACTCTTCCGTCTTTTTTGCCTCTTTGGTAACAGTTGTTTTTTTGACCTTAGGGGCGGATGGAGAGTTTTTTAAAGTATCGTCTTTTTTTACGCCGTCATTCATAAATTACTTATCTTCGCTGCCGATAACTTTTACCTGAACGCCGTTATAATAACCGCATTTAGGGCAAACCTGATGTGAAGCCTTAAGTTCGTGGCACTGAGGACATTCTACGAGGTTAGCAGAATGTGCTTTATAGGTGGAAGCGAATCTGGTGTTTCCTCTCTGTTTGGAAATTTTGCTTTTTGGTGTTGCCATAATATATACCTCTCAATCTTTATTCTATATGATGACCGCAGTCGCCTGCGTTAAGATCCTGTCCGCAAACGGGGCAAAGACCTTTGCAATTTTCTTTACACAGTATGCTAAGCGGTAAATCCGTCAAGATAAGTTCGTTAAAATAGGGGGTAAGATCTATTTTATCGCGCTCATAAACGAGCGCCGAATCTTCTTCTTCGTCCGCCCTTTGACTTGGCAAAAATCTTTCGTCAAATTCAATGCTTCTAAACGATTCCGTATTCTTTAAACACCTTGAACAAGGCGCGGAAATTTTATAGGTTAAAACCCCCGAAATATAAACCTCTTCAGGATAAACTTCAACAAGGATATCCGCTTGCGCAGGGGCGGAAAATTCCGCTTCCGGTATAGAAAGCAAGGCGCGATTCGGAAAAAAGTCGAACTTGAAAGACTCTTCTTCTTTACCGATTAAGCGCAGTTTGTAAACGTCTATAATCATAAATAGCCCTAATATTATATAGTAACAACTTTTATTTGTCAAATGTTTTTAGCAAAAATAAATCTAATTATGTTACAATATGTTAACAGTTACCGCAAAAAAGTTCCGTTTTAACCCTAAAACCCTTTTGCGGTAACGCTATTTGCAAATTTTGACAAATTATTTAAGACTTTCCACTATTGCTTTGGTGTCTCTTGCGATAACAAGTTCTTCGTTGGTGGGGATAACCAAAACTTTGACTTTGCCCTCTTCGGCGGTAATATCGTTTATGCCGTCGGATAGGTTGTTATTTTTAAATTCGTCGACTTTAACGCCCATAAACTCAAGATTTTTGGCGACTTCATATCTTACGTAAGCGTCGTGTTCGCCGATACCTGCGGTAAATACAAGACAGTCGATTCCGCCCATAGCGGCTGCGTATGCGCCGACGTATTTTTTGCAGGAATAAGTAAACACGTCAAGCGCAAGTTCCGCGCGGTGGTTACCTTCGGCTTTGGCGGAACTTAAATCTCTAAAGTCGCTTGATACGCCGGATAGCCCCGAAACGCCTGACATTTTGTTAAGATAATTTACACATTCCGATACGGTAAAGCCGTGTTTTTTGCACAAAAATTCCACGATAGCAGGGTCTAAATCGCCCGATCTGGTTCCCATAGGAACGCCGCCGAGGGGGGTAAAACTCATGCTTGTGTCAACCGACTTTCCGCCGTCGATTGCAGAAATAGAAGAGCCGTTTCCTAAATGGCAGGTAACGATTTTAAGGTCTTTAGCGTCCTTTCCGAGATATTTTGCCGCTTCTTCGGAAACAAAGCGGTGGCTGGAGCCGTGGAACCCGTAACGGCGTACCTTATAATTTTTGTAGTCGTCGTAAGGAATTCCGTAAATATAAGCCTTTTCGGGCATGGTGGAATGGAAAGCCGTGTCAAATACAGCGACCATCGGCGTGCCCTCCGGCATAACTTTTTTGCAAGCGGATATTCCCGTAAGGTTTGCCGGTTGATGTAAGGGGGCAAGTTCGGTATTGTTTTTGCAGATTTCAATGACTTCATCGGTCAAAAGCACCGATTTGTCAAAATCTTCACCGCTGTGGACTATTCTGTGTCCGACGGCATCTATCTCTTTCATTTCTGAAATTACGCCGTATTCTTTGGAAACAAGCGCGTCAAGCACTAATTTTATTGCGGCTTCGTGATTGGGCATAGGTGAAGTTATGGTAACTTCCTTACTGCCGTTATGTTTCAAAAAGGAGCCGTCAAGACCGATTCTTTCGCAACCGCCTTTAGCGATGGCTTTTTCGGTTTCCATATCGATAAGTTGATACTTTAAAGAAGAACTTCCTGCATTGATAACTAAAATTTTCATAACTGAATTCCTTTATTGATTTTTAAAAAGTCTGCCTATAAGTCGGTTATCGCTTATATTTGAGTTTGAAGCGCCGTTATTGCGACCGCTACCACTATGTCTTCTGCGTGGCAACCGCGTGATAGGTCGTTAATAGGTTTCGCAAAGCCTTGACAAAGCGGACCTACCGCTTGGAAACCGCCAAGTCTTTCGGTGTTTTTGTAGTTGGAGTTGCCTGCGTCAAGGTCGGGGAAGATCAATACGTTAGCGTGTCCTGCGACAGGGGAATCGGGCGCTTTGGATTTTGCAACGTCGGGTACGATTGCCGCGTCAAACTGAAGTTCTCCGTCCGCCTTATAGTCGGGGGCGATTTCTTTAAATATTCTGACCGCTTCCGTAACCTTGTCGACGTCGGCGTGTCTTGCGGAACCTTTAGACGAGTGAGATATAAAAGCGATTCTCGGTTCTATCCCTGCGATAGCGGTAGCCGATTTTGCCGAAGAAAGGGCGATATAGGCTAATTCTTCCGAGGTGGGATTTTGATTTAAACCGCTGTCTGCGTAAATGTAGCAACCGTCTTCGCAATACTTATTGCCTTGCGGGGGCGCTATCATTAAAAAGTAGGCGGAAACGATTTTTTCACCGGGGGCGGTCTTTATTACCTGAAGTCCCGGACGCAGAGTGTTTGCCGTTGAATGGCAAGCGCCTGAAACCATACCGTCGACATCGTCGTTTTTAAGCATAAGCGCACCGTACATTGTGTAATCTTTTAAAATGGCGGCTTTGGCGTCATCTACGGTAGTAAATTCGGGATTGCCCGTTTTTTTGTTGATTTTACCCTTTCTTGCGTCGAACAAAATCTGCGCGTATAGGTCGGTTTTCTCGTAATTTACGGGGTCGATAACTTTTATTCCGTCAAGGTTTGCGGGAGGATTGTTTTTCATAATTTCTTCCTTGTTGCCAAGAAGTGTAACGTCTGCAAAGCCTTGTTTGATTATTTCTTCCGCCGCGGCGATAACCCTTTGGTCCTCGCTTTCGGGAAGCACGATGTTTTTGTGTAAAAGGGCGGCCCTTTCGATAATGCTTTCAACAACTTTTGTCATAAAATTCTCCTTTTAATTAAAAATCCTTGAATTTTTTTGGGAAATGGTTTACACTTTAAGTGTAAAAGCGGTTAAATTTTAAGTTCGGTTAATTTGGCTTTTCAAAAACCGTTGCCGACCTTGATTTTTCCGCCGCACTTTTAATTATACTATAATAAACCGATAAAGTAAAGAAAAAATTTTAATAATTTGCTCTTTTAAAATAAAGGTTTTGGTTAAACAGTTATGAAGCCGTTAAAATTATCCGTTGCCGTATGCGAATACAACCCCTTCCATAACGGGCATAAACTTCATTTAGATAGGATGCGCGAACAGTCGCCCGACGCAGTTGCCGTCATTATGAGCGGTAATTTTTGTCAACGGGGTGAGGCCGCCCTGCTTGACAAGTACACGCGCGCCCGCCACGCGGTTTTAAACGGCGCCGATATTGTTTTTGAACTTCCAACGGTCTTTTCGGTCGCCCCTGCAGAAGTTTTTGCAAGCGGAGCCGTTAAACTGTTGGATTCTCTTTACGGAGAGAAAACGCTGTATTTCGGAACGGAAACAGGCAGGCAGGAAGATTTTTTAAAGGTAAGCAGCCTGCTTTTAAACGAAACGGCAGAACTTAAACAGTCGCTTAAAAACAAATTAAATAAAGGGCTTCCTTATGCGCAGGCGCGCTTTGAAGCATATAGGGATACCTATCCCGACTGCGATTTTTCAGTTTTGACAAACCCAAACGGCATTTTGGGCATAGAATATTGTAAGGCGATATTAAAAAGCGGTTCTAAAATCAAAGTACAGCCCATTTTAAGAAACACCGACTATAACGGTACCGCGTTAGACGGAAATTTCGCTTCCGCTTTAGCGATAAGGGAAGCAATTTCAGACGGTAAACGAAAAAAAACAAAAAACTTTCTTCCCGAAAATGTGTACGGTGATTTACCCGACAAAATTCCCTGCTTCGACGACCTTATGCTTTACGGCGTTTTGCGGTCGGACAAAAGAGGGTTAAGAGAGGTCTTAGACTGCACCGAGGGGCTTGAAAACAGATTAAAGGCTTTGGTTCCGTTTTGCAAGAATATGGAAGAATTCATGCAAAAACTCGAAACGCGTCGTTATACGCGCGCAAGGCTTAGGCGTATAATTACGGCAAATATGCTGGGCATTACAAAGGATTTTACCTTAAAATGCCTTAAAAGTAATTTGTATCTTAAAGTTTTGGCTATAGCAAGCGATAAGGTGAATCTTTTATCGGCGTTTTCCGGCTGTAAAAACAAACTTGTTACAAGAAAGTCAGATACCGACAATTTTTCCGTAACCCAAAAACTTTGTTTTGCAAAGGATGTTTACGCTAACGACGTTTATAACTTGATAGCCAAAAAACACACTAACGAGTTTGAAATGCAAATCGTTAAAAGACAGCAAAAATAGGGCTATAAGCCCGTTAAAGCGGTTTTTTAGTCAAAAATCGCCAATTAAAAATTAAGAATTTTGAATTAAGAATTGCCGATGGTTGAAAGTATATTTTAAAAATTACTCAAACGCTCGTTCAAAAATTTTAATCGAGTGTTGCACAAGCAATCGGCAATATAGGAGATAGTAATGAAAGGTTTTAAAAATTGCAACGTATACGTGGAGTCTTTAGGGGTAGTAAAAACCGACGTGGAAGTATCTGACGGCGTCATTACAAAAATAGGCGACGTTAACTTTGACGGCGATTACTTAAGTTTCCCCGATGACTGTACGGTAGTGCCCGGTTTTATTGACGAACATATCCACGGCGCTAAGGGATGCGACACCATGGACGGAACATTTTATGCGCTTCAAACCATGGCAAACGCTCTTCCTTCGGAAGGCACTGTGGCTTTTTTGGCAACAACCATGACTCAAAGCAAACAAAATATTACAAAAGCGTTAACTAACGTTAAGGAATATATGGCTTTAAATAGAAATACGGGGGCAGAGGTTTTGGGTGTTCATTTAGAAGGTCCTTACATATCCCCGAAGTTTGTCGGCGCGCAACCGCCGGAATACGTAGTTAAGCCTGATATACAAGAGTTCGACGAATACAACAAGGCAAGCGGTAACGCCGTAAAAATCGTAACCGTTGCGCCCGAAGTCGAAGGCGCGGATAAGTTTATCGCTCACCTAAAAAGCAAGGGCATAATCGCTTCTTTCGGTCATACCGCCGCTAAGCGTGAAGATATCGAAAGGGGAATTTTAAACGGCGGTTCAAACGTTACGCACACCTATAACGCCCAATCTCCTTTACACCATAGGGATATCGGTACGGTTGGAAGCGCTTTATTTAACGACCAACTCAACTGCGAAGTAATTTGCGATACCGTTCATGTTTCCGTACCCGCCATAAAACTTTTAATCAAGTCTAAACCGCACGATAAAGTAACCTTAATAACCGACGCCATGCGTGCCAAACAGATGCCGGAAGGGGAGTCGGAACTCGGCGGACAAAAAGTAATCGTTAAAAACGGCGAGGCTCGTCTTGAAAACGGCGCTTTGGCAGGAAGTATTTTAAAAATGAACGTTGCAGTATCAAACCTTGTCAAAAACGGCGTTCCCTTTACCGACGCAATAGATTTTGCCACTCAAAATCCTGCTAAAAATTTGGGTATCTATGATAAAATGGGTTCGATAAGGGTTGGCAAACGTGCCGATTTTACCGTTTTGGACGGAAATTTTGAAGTTTTACTTACCGTAAGGAATGGCAAAATCATTTACGAAAAAGACTAACACAAAAAATAAAAAATTTATTGCTACTCGCCTTAAAAAAGGTTGAATCTCAGGCAAAAATGTTTTATCATAGTAGTATCGAATTTTTCGGATCGTAAAGGGTATGGAATCACACACTACCAAGCAAAAATTGATTGTTTTAGGCGAAGTTTTACTTGTAATACTGTCTGCCGTGTTATCTGCCGTCGGGCTTCACGTTTTCGTGTACCCTGCAAAGTTTGCCCCAAGCGGAGTGGACGGCATTTCCGCTATGCTACAGGAAATTACCGGCGTAAACGCAGGCGTATACATGGCGGTGCTTAATTTGCCTCTACTTATATGGGCGTTTTTTAAACTTAACAAAAAGTATGTTTTGTATACCGTACTTTTTACAGTTTTATCGTCCGGTTTGGTTTTTTTGTTGGAATTGGTTGATTTTTACATATACGTTTCGGAAACCGACAGAATCTTACCTGCAATATTTGCAGGCATAATTTTGGGCGTAAGAACGGGGCTTATAATAAAAATAGGCGGTTCTACCGGCGGTATAGACATTATTGCATGCATGATTCAGTCTAAAAAACCGCACGTCAATATCGAAAAGTTTATTTCCGTTATTTGTTATTTTATCATCTGTCTTTCTTACTTTGTATATAAAGATTTAACAAGTGTGCTTTTGTCTATTATTCAAACCTTCGTGCTTGAAAAGGGTGTAAGTTTTGTTTTAAAAGACAGCCGTAACGCTATCGAAGTTAAAATAATCACCAAAAATCCGGATCTTCTTAAAGAAAAGATTTTGTTTAATTTAAAACACGGCGCCACCGTAATAGAGTGTAAAGGTATGTATACCGATAACGACCGTTATATGATTATTACAATAATCAATATGCGCCAACTCGGTGAACTTACAAATATAATAAAAGAACTTCCCGATACCTTTATTTATTATTGCGACGTAACGGGCGTCCGCGGGAATTTCAGGTGGAAAAAGACCGATCTTCCCCATTAAACGGCATTCTGCTTTTGTTTAAAAACCACAGATAACGGGCTTATAGCCCCACTTTTCAGTAAAATATTTAAAAAACAAAGCCCGAAAGCATTTCCGCTTTCGGACTTAAAAATTGTATTAAAGTTGCCAATTTATCGGCGTTTGGTTTGTCTTAATTAAAAAGTCGTTGGTTTTAGAAAAGTGTTTGCAACCGAAAAATCCGTTAAAGGCAGATAAGGGGGATGGGTGTGCGCTTTCAAGTACAAAGTGCTTTTCGGTATCGATAAACGCCTTTTTGCTTCTTGCGTTTTGCCCCCAAAGTATAAACACGATAGGCTTTTCACGCTTATTAAGCAGTTTAATAACTTCGTCTGTAAACTCCGTCCAACCGCAATTTTTATGGGAATTTGCTTGACCTCTTCTTACGGTTAAGGTGGTGTTAAGTAAAAGTACGCCTTGTTTCGCCCAAGCGGTCAAATCGGTTTTTGTGCCGTTGTCCACGCCCAAATCGGTTTTTAATTCCTTATAAATATTAGCAAGCGAAGGCGGCATTTTTACACCTTGTCTTACCGAAAAGCAAAGGCCGTGTGCTTCGTTTGGCTCATGGTACGGATCTTGCCCCAAAATTACCGCTTTTACATCGCTATAGGGGGTAAGTTTAAAAGCGTTAAAAATCTCCTGCATGGGCGGGTAAATTTCACGGGTGAAGTATTCGGTCTTTAAAAACTCTCTTATTTTTTTGTAATTTTCGCTGTTTATAAGGTCTTTTAAAACAATATTCCAATCGTTGCCGAAGTCTAACATAACTTTTCCTTTTGCGCTTAGATGTTTACTTAATTATACTATAACCCATTAAATATGTCAATGGATTAAAAAAAGAGAAATCTAAGCCTAATAGTATAATGGACTAATAGGCGCGCCGATTATTATCACTTGTTATTTTGCGGTAAAATATTTTGAAATATTTTTGCTTTTAAACGGGCAGTTTCGGAAGAGTCATAATACAATTACTTTGGCGTTCTGCCGTGTGTTTTTGCCCAAACATCAAAAAAGTAGGGTAATAAGCGGCAAAGTATTGCAAAATCAAAGTTAATGTGGTAAAATAAAATTTATGAGAATAGAAGATTTACTCAAAAAAGCGGAAAAACCCGCAAGATATATAGGCGGTGAATACGGTTCCGGCGGTAAGGAATTCAAAAAGTACAATTACTGTCTGTGTTTTCCCGACGTGTATGAAGTCGCTATGTCCAACCTCGGTATCAGGATAGTCGAAAAGGTTATGTCGGACGTGGACGGCGTGTTTGTAGACCGTTGTTTCGCCCCGTGGGATGACTTCGGCAAACTGTTAAAAGAAAACGATATGCCCCTTTACGGACTTAATTCAAAACGTCCGCTAAAGGATTTTGACGGCATAGGGTTTTCTATGGGGTTTGAACTTTGTTATACTACCGTATTATACATGCTTGACTTAGCAAAGATTCCCCTTTTAAGAAAGGACAGGGGTGAAGACTACCCCGTAATCGAAGCGGGCGGACCTTGCACTTGTAATCCCGAACCTATGTCCGATTTTATAGATCTTTTTATTTTAGGCGACGGCGAAGCGATAAACGATAAACTTGCAAAGTTAAGGCTAAGTTGCGCTTCAAAAGCGGAATATCTTGAAAAAGCAAGTAAACTTCAAGGGGTTTACGTTCCATCGATGATGGAAGTAAAATATGGCGATAACGGGCTTATAGAGGGGTTTTACGGAATAACCGAAGTCAAAAAAGCCGTTATTAAGGACTTGGATAAAGCGGTGTTTCCGCCTATTCAGCCGGTTGGCAATATAGAAGCGGTTTTCGACCGCGCCGTTGTCGAAGTCATGCGCGGATGTCCGCGCGGCTGCAGGTTTTGTCAGGCAGGGTATATTTACCGCCCGATAAGATTGCGCACGCCCGAAACCGTAACCGCTCAAGCAAAATCCATAGCGGAAGGCTCGGGATATGACGAACTGAGTTTAAACAGCCTTTCAACGGGGGATTATCCCTGCCTTATAGAACTGCTTTCCGACCTTAAAAAGGAACTTCCGGACACAAAAATTGCCCTTCCGTCCCTTAGGATAGACAGTTTTGACAGCGAGTTTGTTTCGGAGTCCAAAAAGAACAGTCTTACTTTTGCGCCCGAAGCCGGCACGCAAAGGTTAAGGGACGTTATCAATAAAGACGTTACCGACGAGCAAATCGAACGTTGCGTTATCGCTGCTTTCGATCAAGGCTATACCTCGATAAAACTGTACTTTATGATGGGACTTCCTACCGAAACCGATGAAGATTTAAACGGAATTGCGGACATAGTATATAAAATAAGAGAAATTTATTCTAAGCATAAACGTATGCCGAGGGAACTTCGCGTAAGCGTAAGCGTTTCCACATTTATCCCTAAGCCGTTTACCCCTTTCCAGTGGGAAAGACAGATTACCGAAGAAGAATTCAAACAAAAAATCGACCTGTTAAAAAAGAGGCTGTTTGTAAAAGGCGTAACTTTAAGTTGGAACGATTTTACCCTTTCGCGTTTGGAGGCCGTACTTGCGCGCGGAGACAGAAGGCTTTCGCCTGTAATACTTTCCGCTTACAAATCAGGCGCGCATTTGGACAGTTGGTCGGAGTTTTTCAGCGCGGAAATTTGGCAACGCGCTTTTGAAGAAAACAACGTAAATCCCGACCTATATACCCGTAAACACGAGTTTTCCGAAATTTTACCGTGGGACTTTATAAATATTTTCGTTGACAAAAATTACCTTAAACAGGAAGCGGAAAAAGCCACGGCTGAAAAGGTTACGGGCAGTTGTTTTAAAGGTTGTAAAGGTTGCGGAGTTCATAAAGAATTCAGGTGTCAATTATGTTAGTGTTAAGGTATGCAAAAGAAGAAGGCGCGGAATACATTTCGCATCTTGATACGTTAAGGCATCTTCAAAAAATACTCATCCGCGCAAAAATCCCCGTGGAATATTCCAAGGGTTACAATCCGCATATGCTTTTATATATGTCTGCGCCGTTAGGGGTAGGCATAAAAAGTCAGGCGGAATATTTTGCCGTCGAAACAAACTTCGGCGGGAATGACTTTCCGGAACTTTTCAATAAATACTGTCCGTCGGGTTTTAAATGTTTATGTGCGGTCAAAACCCAAAAAAAGGTAAATTTGCAGGCGGATATGGACAGCGCCGAATATTTGATTACGGGTATAAACGACTTTGACGTAGCCGAATTTTTGTCGTTAAAAGAGTTTAAAGTATTAGATAAACGAGGGGAAGAAAAGGAAGTACGTGAAAGGGTTTTGGATTTAAAAAAGAGCGATAACGGGCTTATAGCCACACTTTCTTTCGGAAACTTTACTCTACGACCGGATGTTTTCGGGGAAGCGCTTGCTAAAATTTACGGCGGTGAAGTAAAAGACGTTTTAAAACTTAACGCTTTTATCCGCGGTGTAAAGGTAGAGGAGCGGTTTTAGAATGAAAAGGATATTTATCGACAGTTACGCAGGCAACGTTATATCCGCTTTGGCAGATGACAAAAGACTGCTTGAATACCAAACGGAAAAATTAAACGGAAAGGTAATTGTGGGAAGCGTTTTTAAAGGCAGGGTGGAAAACGTTTTACCGGGCATGCAGGTGGCGTTTGTCAATATCGGATTAGAAAAAAACGGTTACCTATCCACAGGCGAAAGTTTGGTCAGTAAAGCGCAACTGGAAGAAGCGGTAAGTCTGCCTACCAAACTTGACGTTAAAGAAGGAGACGAAGTAATCGTTCAGGTGGTAAAAGACACTTCCGGCACAAAAGGGGTAAGGCTTACCACGCATATATCTTTTGCGGCAAGAGACGTCGTTTATATGCCCGAATACGACTTTGTCGTGGTTTCGCGCCGTATTGAGGACGAAAGTTTACGAGAGCAACTTTTAAAAATCGGCGAAGAGATAAAGCCCGAAAAAGGCGGACTCATTATGCGAACGGTGGCGAAAGTCGAAAATAAAGAATATTTTATAGAAGAAAGAAAATATCTTGAAAAGGTTTACGAAGAAATCCTTTTAAAAAGTAAGGCAGTTAAAGCGCCTGCGCTTTTATACGAGGACGGCAACCTGTCAAAACGTATGTTAAGGGACGTTTACACCCCCGACGTTCAAGAGATTATCGTTTCCGACTACCAACTTTACTGCGAAGTGTTGGACGAAGCCATAAAACGCGGAGGCGCAATCGTAGACAAGGTAAAATACTACGACAAAACGCGTGATTTGTTCACCGATTACGGTCTTGACGGCGAAGTGGACGGTATGCTTAGAAAAAAAGTCAATCTGGAAAGCGGAGCATACATTATTATCGATAAAACCGAAGCGCTTACGGTAATCGACGTCAACACCGGCAAATACATCGGCGACGACAGTTTGGAAAAGACTGTTTTTGAAACCAACCTTATGGCAAGCGACGAAATCGCGCGTCAGTTGCGGCTAAGGAACATCGGCGGTATCGTGATTATCGATTTTATCGATATGGAGGACGAAACCCACCGTGAAGCGGTAGTGGAAAGATTGAAAACCGCCTTAAAAGAGGACCGCACCCGTTGTAACGTTGTAGGTATGACGGGGCTCGGGCTTGTGGAACTTACAAGAAAAAAGACTCGTAAAGAAAGTTTTTCTTCCCTAGTAAAAAACTGTCCTTATTGCCGCGGCGAAGGCGTGATATTCAGCAACGATTATATAGTTATGAAGATACGTTGCGCGCTTTTGGACCTATTTGCGGAAGAACATTCCTGCGCTATCGTGGATTTGAATACGGATATTTGCGATTTCATTTTTAAAACGGGCGCGCTTACCAAAGACGTAAGCAAAATTTGGAAAGACAAAAGGATTTATCTTGTTCCGCACAGAACCTATCATCAGGAATATTTCAGCGTAAAAGGCGATGACCGCAAGGTTTTGGACCTTCCCGACAAAGCAAGGCTTTTGTATTAGAATTCACCTTAGATTTTTTAAATGATACCGCTAATCGGATTTGCAAAAAAGGAGAAAAAATGAAAGTTATTATTACCGAAAATTACGAAGACATGAGCAGAAAGGCATCTGAAATTATTATCGACCTTTTAAAAAACAAGCCGAAGTGCGTGCTGGGTTTGGCAACCGGCACAACGCCGATAGGCTTATATAAAAACCTTATAAAGGCTTATAACGACGGCGAAGTTTCCTTTAAGGAAGTAACCACCGCCAACCTTGACGAGTACGTTGGTTTACAAAAAGACCACGACCAAAGTTACGACTATTTTATGCACCACAACCTGTTTAATTACGTGGATATCAAAGAAGAAAACTTAAATATCCCCGACGGCAGTAAGCAAGATTTACAAAAGGAATGTGCGCGTTACAGCGAATTTTTAATGGCTAATCGGCAGGATTTACAGGTTTTGGGTATCGGTAGTAACGGTCATATCGGTTTTAACGAACCCGGTACCCCCTTTGACAGCGCCACACACGTTGTAAACCTTACCGAAAGCACAATAAAAGATAATTCCCGTCTTTTTAACGATATTTCAGAAGTCCCCACAAAGGCCGTAACTATGGGTATCGGCGAAATTATGAAGTCTAAAACCGTTTTGATTTTGGCAAGCGGGGCAAATAAAGCGCAAGCGGTGTATGACACCGTTAAGAAACAACCTAACGAAAATTGTCCGGCAAGCGTGCTTCAAAACCACCCCGACTGCATTTTAATTGCCGATAAAGAAGCCGCAAAACTTTTATAATTTAGACCTTAAAAAACCAAATAAATACTAATGAAGCACTGACCTATTGGCTTTATAAAATAATTCAAAAACTGCCGAAAACGGGCTTATAGCCCGACTTTCGGCAGTTTTTTCGGCATTACGGTTTGCGTTTTGTTTGTTTAGACCGCATTTTGTGTTAAACTATCGTTAATTTGCTTGTAAATATTTCGCCCTTACACAACGCTTATATAACGGAAGCGCAGTTGTAAAATTGCGACTTCGTTAACACCGCTACGGGAAAGGAAGTTTTACTTTCTTTGTTACAGCGACCATTGTTTTGTGTTTGAAAAAAAATTTCAGATATAAACGAAAAAATTTTTGCTACTGTGAAAGTTGAAGGAAATTTTCATTTCGGCATTGACAAACACATAAATATAAGTTACAATAAATACGTTGCATCGCATTTGAGGAAAACCGTTGTTATTTTACGGCCAAAAGAGTGCGGCAAAGGAGATTTTTATTTTATGGCAACCGTAACACTTAATCACGTTTACAAGGTTTACCAAAATCAGAGCAAGAAAACAGAGGAAGTAAAACCTGCCGTTTCCGACTTTTGTATGGAAATACAGGACAAAGAATTCATCGTTTTCGTCGGACCTTCCGGCTGCGGAAAGTCCACAACGCTTCGTATGATAGCAGGCCTTGAAGAAATCACCGACGGTGAAATCTTCATTGACGACAAACTTGTAAACAACGTCGAACCCAAAGACAGGGATATCGCAATGGTATTCCAAAACTACGCCTTGTACCCCCATATGTCCGTTTATGAAAACATGGCATTCGGTCTTAAACTTCGCCGTATCGACGACGTAAAAAGGGATAAAGAGGGCAAACCTATTTTAGACGCCGACGGAAAGCAGATTCCCGTTAAGCGTAAGTACACCAAGGCGGAAATCGATGAAAAGGTACAGGAAGCGGCAAAAATACTTGCTATCGAAGAATACCTTGACCGTAAGCCAAAGGCTCTTTCGGGCGGTCAGCGTCAGCGTGTCGCCTTAGGAAGAACCATTGTAAGAAAGCCCAAAGTATTCCTTCTTGACGAACCTTTATCCAACTTAGACGCTAAACTACGCGCCACCATGCGTGCGGAAATAATTAAGTTACATGAAAAATTAGGCGCAACATTTATCTATGTTACCCACGACCAAGTGGAGGCAATGACCATGGGTACGAGAATCGTCGTTATGAAGGACGGTTTCGTACAGCAGATAGGCGCGCCCCAACATTTGTATGACGATCCCGAAAACGTTTTTGTCGCAGGGTTTATAGGCACGCCTCAAATGAACTTTTTTGACGGCTATGTAACCGCAGACGGAAAGGTTACCTTTGCAAACAACCAAAGCATTAAACTGCCGACTGAAATTTTGGATAAATTCGATACGGAAAAAATCGGCAACGGTCTTGAAATAGTCCTCGGTATTCGCCCCGGCGATATTAAAGTTTCCGATACCTTTAACGAAGGTTCTTCAGTTACCTGTAAGGTAGAAGTTATCGAGGCTTTAGGCAACGAAACAATTATTTACGCAGACTGCGATGAAAACAACAATGCGTCAATGGAACATTCTCCCACGGCGATTACGGCAAGCGTAAAATTAAAACAGAACCCGTCAAGAGGGGATAAAGTTTACTTTGATTTCGATCTCGAAAAGGTCCACATTTTCGACAAAGCGACCGAAAAGACCATAAAAAAACAGTAATATAACAGTCGGATTATAATTAAAGTAATATAATTCCGCTTTAAAAAAAGGCGTTTTTACAATTTGTAAAACGCCTTTTTTGTATGGTAATATCCTGCCGTTATCGCACGTTGTCCCATCTCAAACGAGGTGGGTAAGGCTGGCAAATAAAAATACACAAAAAGTAAAATTGTCGGATAATCGACCTATAGGCAAACTTATACCCCTCGGGCAAAAGTCCGAGGGGTATAAAATATTATTCTTTTACATAGCAAACTATTTGACGCAAACAGGTTTCGTTTGCCGCTGCTTCGGTGCCGTCTTCGGCGGTTACGGGCTTGCCGTATCCTTGATAATCGTTTTGGTCGATATCGTCATAGTTTACAAATTCCACAGTAAATTCCACGGTGCAGGTTTCGCCGGCGGAAATGTTAGCGCTACCGAGTTTTATGCTGTTGGGCGCTTTTGTTGCCGTGTAATAAATTTTGTTTTCCGACGGTTCCGTCAAAAAACCGTTTAAAGCCGAGTCGCCGACGGTTCCGCCCTCGTTAAAAGTTATTGCGGTAATTTTGAGTTGCGTTCCTAAGTAATAATAACGCGTTTCCGTCGAGGCTGCTCCGCCGCTATTCGTTTCAACCGTTTTTGTAAGCGGTGTATCGTCGCCGTTAATATTTTCAAAACAGATATCGAAGGTTCTGTCCGCGTCTGAATTATTTGTGAATTCAGCCTTTAATTTTACGGCGTCGCCGGGCATAAGGTTTTCAAACAAATGATCCCAAGCGGTTATTTCGGTATAATCGGTTCCGTTTATCGCCGTGGCGTAATACTTATCGGTTATGTTAAGGTCCTGTAACGTAACCGAAGCCCCGCCCGCGGTAACCCGTTTGTTTTCGGCAAACCAAGCGACGGAATTATTCCAAAGTATCACAACGCTTAGCCCAAGAAGGCAAAACAATGCTACTATATACACGCCGTGTAAAACAAGCGACGGTTCTTTTTTCGAGAATTTCATTTTTGCCTCCTTTGAATTTTTTCAATTTTTATTTTGTCAAGTAGTTCGGGTTATTCTAACCGGACGCCCTTTTCGCGTACGTTGTCCGCCACGCGTGAATACTGTACTATAAGTACGTATTTATCCCCCTCGACGCTAAAGGTTAACGTCGATAAACTTTGTGTGTCGTTATGGTTGGCGTCGGAATTTGCTGTGTCAGCCACGTATCGTCGCACCGTTACGACTTCATTGTTTATTGAAACGAATTGTAAATCGGTGTCCGTTGATTGCTCCGTTTGTTGAGAGTTATTAAAGTACAACAAGCAGTAGGACGGATAATAAGTGTTGTAATCTTCATTTCCGTCCTTGTCGGTGGAAGAACTTTCTTTTACCGTAACGATGTTGCCTTGATAATCGTAAACAAAGTCGATAGTGCCGATTTGCGAACCCGTTGCGCCGTCACGACCTGCCGAAGCAACGCCGTCCGCCGAAAAGTAAACTATTTCCATGGGAACGTTGCCAACCGTTTCACCTTTGGTGTCAACGCCGCTCATACCCAAGCAGTAAACGCCTATGCCCGTACCTGCGTCGGTTGTATCAATAACAAATTCATGTGCGATAAGCACTCTGTCGCCGTTAAGATAACAGCGATAGTCGGCATAATTAGTACCGTCGTACTTATATTTGACCGTTATAGATTCCGCTTCCGATATACTTCCTTTGGGGTTGTACGGGTGGGAACGCGGTACCATAAACCTTTCCAAATAATCGTCCGCTTGGAATACTTGCACAATACTTTCACCGGCGGCTTCCATTTTCCAAAGGTTAAAGTATCTTGTATAGTCGCCAAGGTCGTAACCTTCTTCCGCCGCCTCCGTTCCGGCTGCGGGGAAGAACTCTGACGTGGCAACCGATAATATTACCCTTATTTTTGCATTTTCAACAGCCTTATTTATCTTAAAGGCAACGCAGGCTTGCGGTATATTTGCTTCTACGCCGTCCGTTCCGACAGGGGCGGTAATAATACCTCTTGAGCCGAGCGTGCCGTTAAATAGGTTAAACGACCAACCGAAGGTAATGCCTTTTACCATCTTAAACTTTCCGGTAAGGTCGTCTTTAGAAAGGGTATTGCCTAAACCGTTGTTCCAACTAAGGTCTGCTAAGGAAATCACTTCGTATTCGGTTGTACCCTCTGCAGCGTCCGCTTTAAGTACGTATTTGCCTGCATTAAAAGTGTAACAGTCGGTGTCGCTTGCCGTATCGTCAACGGGGTCGTAAGTTATGCGCCCGTAAGCAATATCCTGCGTACCTTCCACCGTGTAAATGCAAAGTCTGGTTCCGGTTGTCGTATTTGACGTTGCCGTATCAAAAACAGAACCTGTCGAGTTTACAAACAAACTTGTATTACCGATTGTGTATTGTATATAACAAGTGCCGTAATGCTCGCTGTTTACGTCTCTGTCGAAACGCAAAGTTGCTTCGGTGCTGTTGTTGACGGATGGCGTTAGAGGAATAGCTGTAAAGGTGTGTGTAAAATTACTTGCTGTTCCGGCCGCATCATTGTTACCGTTCCATAGTGCATATCGCGTACCGTAAAGTGGAAACGAAGCGGCAATCATTCTCAAATAGTTCTCGCCGTTTGAAAAGGTATAAGTAGGATATCTTTCTACAAGTACGCCTTTTTTACCGTCTGCGCTACGATATATCGGTTTGCCGGAAGGTGTTTTTTCTGCCGTTTCAGTCGGTTTTTCTGTGTACTTTGTGTTGTCGCGTGAATAAGTATAGGTTGGGTTTCCCTCTAATACGGTATCGTCGCACCAAAAATAGTAAATATCTGTTTCGGGGTTTGTTATAGGTTTGGTAAGTGTAGCGCCGCTTGCGTTTGCAGTGTTGCCACTATTATAAAATACGTTATCTGTTATGTTAACCACAACGCCGGTATGGTTATTAC
>CALZDP010000031.1 GCA_945638575.1 uncultured Clostridia bacterium
TAATTCTGTTAATGAAGTGCAATATTTCATAAAACCAAAAGGTATTACTTCCATATTTGGTGATAGCGTAATTGTTTTAAGTTGGTTGCAGTACATAAACGCATATTTTCCGCTAACCGTAATATTATCCGGCAAAACTATACTTTCGATATTAGAACCGTAAAATGCCTTTTCCGCTAAACCTACTACGTAAGTGGGAATTGTACAAGGTTCGCAACCAAACACCGCCATATTATCCTTTTTGCTAAAACAACAATCCTCAATTTACATCCCCACAAAAATAGTTGAATACTTCAAATAATAGTTTTACAAGGGTAGGATTAAGTAATCTTGCCCTTCACTTTTTAAAAAACAACCGATAGGAGAAAACTTTTTTCTCTATAATCGTGTTTTAGTATTGCATTTTTTACAAAAATATGGTATACTAAATAAAAAAGAAAAGAGAGGGTGTTTTCTTGGCTGTTTCTTATAGTAAACTTTGGAAAAAGTTAATAGACAAAAATATGAAGAAGATGCAGTTGAAAGAAGTTGCCGGAATTGGCTCAACTACATTATCCAAATTGAGCAAGAATCAACCGGTTTCTATCGAGGTAATGATGAAACTGTGCAGTGTTTTAGAATGCAATATTGGCGACATTATGGATGTCATAGACGAAAGAAAGCAGGAGGTGTAGTATGAGTTTAGCACAAAATGCTTATATAGATGCTTCAAATGTATATGAGAACTCTTTAGAAAATTCTTTTAAAAGAGACAACGGCATTTTCTATACAGATTTGTCTCTTGCGGAGAAAATGCTTTTAGAACTTAAACTTTCTAAAGAGGCGATTATAATGGATCCCTGTTGTGGTTCGGGCGTGTTTTTATATGCCGCAAAAAAACACGGTTATATTAATCTTTATGGTGTTGACCAAGATAAAAACGCTATAAATTTTTGTTTGAATAATATCAATAATGTTTCCTTTAATACAGAAGATTCAATCGGTAATAGCGGAGAGCAACTTTTAAAGAAGATAGAGCTTAATCAACGTCCAGATGTTATAATAGGAAACCCCCCATATGTTCCGTTAGCGAATGGAGTTGATATTAATAGTGATTACCTTTTCAGACGCCGTGTATCAGACTCCGGAAACAACTTGTTTATTGCGGCTTTAATGCGTTCTTTGGAAATTGTAAAAGATGGTGGATTGATTTCTTACATTATCCCCAAAAACTTTTTGCACGTGTCAAGTTATAGCTTGTTGAGAAGAACATTGCTTGAAGAAAAAACTATTTTGTCTGTAATAGATATCGGAGCATACTTCAAGAATGTTCGTGGGGAACAAATCATTCTCACTATAAAGAATTCAAAAGCTGAGAAGGCACACAAAATTAAATTCAAGAAAATGAGTAGTAATAGATTTGTAAAAATGACCAATATTCCACAGAGTTTTTACAAAGATGAAATTTTGACTTTTAATTGTGATGAGGATTTCTCAACTTATAGGAAGCTGACCTCCTCGTATCAGACGATGGCGGATTTGTGTAATGGATATGTAGGTAGGGGAAAATCCATTTCGAACGATGCGATTGTTGGAAAAGAAATACGGAAATTCGGTTATAAAAATCATAGTGTTCCAACGAAAGGCAATAAAGTTTTTATACAGAATATTTATAGTGCCGAAGCCGGTATTATTGCTGCCTTTGGTGGTGATTTAGAAGCATCGCAAACCGTAACTGTGTTTACAGACGGTGATGAAAAAATGTGTCGGTATATATTGGGGATTTTGCACTCTCGTCTTTGCAATTTGTTCTTGTACAAATACTGTTACAATTATTCCAAGTTGACTATGCATACGGATGCTAAATATTTGAAAAAAATTCCGTTGCCTCCTCAAAAACAACAAGTAATTTATTTTGACTCTATATTGAGTCTTGTGAGTAGGTTGGAAAATAACGATTATATGAGTCAAGCGTGGTTTGATTGTCTGGAAGAATTAAATCAAATTGTTTACAAGGCTTACAATATAACTAAAAAAGAGTCGGAATACATAGATTCCGAAGTTAAAAGAATTCAATCAAAGAGGTGGCTTGCAGATGGATGATTCAAAAAAATGTAACGATCTCACTGGCAAGGAATGGTTACAAAATTCCTTTAGTATATGGAGAGAGTTGTCCAAGACAAAAGAAGAAAAAGCGTTAAAGCATCCTGCTTCGTATCCAATTTCCTTGTGCGAAAAATTGATAAGAACCTTTGCAAAAAAAGATGCAAAGGTATTAGATCCCTTTAATGGAATTGGTTCAACAACGGTAGCCGCTAAAAATTTAGATTGTGAAGCTTTAGGTATAGATTTATCTGAAGAATTTTGCCAAATTGCTCAAGAAAGAATCGGCGAATCTGAAAAAGTTACGGTTATAAACGGAGATAGTTTTGAAGTTTTAAGAGGATTGCCTGCAAACTATTTTGATATTTGCGTTACATCACCACCCTATTGGGATATTTTAAATATGAAGCGTAGTGCCGACCAAAAAGATTCTGTAAGTTATTCAGACAAGGAAAATGATGTTGGAAATATTCCTGATTATGATAACTTTATAAATACTCTATCTGAACTTTTTGCTTTAGTAAATCGCACTCTAAAAAAAGGCGGTTATTGTATTGTAAATGTTATGGATATACGTAAAAAAAGCAAGTTTTATCCCTTACATAGCGATTTAGCAACGGCATTACAAAAAATAGGTTTTGTTTATGATGATTTAATTATTTGGGATAGACAGTCCGATTATAATAATATGCGCCCTTTGGGTTATCCCTATAAGTTTAGAATTAATAAAGTCCACGAATATCTTTTGATATTTGTAAAGGAGTAGTAAATATGTCAATATTAGGTCATAGAGCAACTGATATAAATGTATCAACCGCAGATTTTTGTTTGATTCTCGGATATTTATGTTCTCCGGGAAGAGTTGGTCTAATAGAGGCACAAATACCCGAGGAAAAGGCATTTATTTTTGAACGTGATTTTCCGGGAGAGCCGTATTATCCAATAACTCAAGGCGAAACAACGGGCGGCAATATGATGAAGCAGGGGTGTCAGTTGCGTATATATTTTCTCAATACGAGAAATTGCCCTCTTGTTCTTCAGCCACACTTGAGGACGGGCGTAGGAAAATTTACCAAGCGAATAAATAGAGGTCTTTTTATAGAAAAAATTGTAAAACATTATGGCTTTAGTTTTGGTGAACATCAAAATGTTACAGCTATAAGAAATACGGTTTCACGCTTGCACCCTGCAAATGTAATAGACTTTGACCGAGGATATAATTTGTAAGGAGATTTAAGATGCTACATAGTGTTATAGACTTTTTAAATGAAATTAAAGAACGAAGGTATTGTTATTTTATTGAAGCGGAGGCTATACCTCGTAGAATGATGAGTTTTATTGATAAATATAATTCATCTCATTCTCCTACCATCAATGAAAACAGCGAGGGTATTATATGTTTACAAGAAGATGCAAACAAATGGGGATTGGAGTTGCGTTTGTATGTACCAATTGTTCCGCCAAGAGCAATTGAACATTTATTTACAAGAACCTCCGTGTACCGTGGAGAATTCCCCTACCGTTTAAATGATAATGATATTATTGAAGCACTATTTGATAGAGGCTGCAAGATAGGATTAAATTAAAGGATGTATAGAAATGAATAGAGAAATGTCATATTTGTTGGGATTAATTTGTGGAAACGGCGAAATTAAAAGAGGCGCTTCGGAGACCACAGTTTCTATAGAAATTCCCCACAAAAAATTAGCTACTGAAAATAATAACGATGTAAGAATATATGTTCGTGCGAGTATTACAGATATTCGAGCTGTTTTGGAACCCTTAATTGGGACCGGCTTGAGCTTTACGCAACAAGATAATTATTCCATTATATCCTTTACCAAGCCGAATAACGAATATCTGATGAGAGAGATTTTACGTTATATCGGTAATGCGATATCTCACGAAAATATTAGAATAAACGATGAAGTATTTGACTTTACGAGAGATGAGAAGCTTTCCTTTTTGCAAGGTTTTGCAGATGTTACTGGATACATAAGACGAAGCAACTATTTCTTCAAAAAATATATGCACCGAGTTTATTTGGAAGTCCCGCATAATTGGTATTTAGTAACAGATGTTTGTCGATTACTGAAGGAAGTCAATATTCCTGTGCAGGTAATCGATTGGGCTCATCCAAATATGAGAGACGGAAATCTCGTTAAGTTTAATGAAGGAAAACCGGACTTTTGGAAAAAAGAGCATCAGATCAAAATTTGGGCAAATGAGTTTTTACCAATCGGCTTTGCTGTTCTTCACAAAAAAGAAGCTCTTGAGATTTTTGCTAAAGAGTTGACGGAAGGAATCGAAGGCGAAGGCAAGGAAGTTGAAGAACTTACGCATAGGTTTTATTGGGAATCGAATGGTAAAAACAAGTTAAAACCTAATCATCCGAGCGAAAATGATGAATTTATACCGACTGAAATCAGAGGAAAGCATTATGATTCTTGGAAAGATATCGCTTTCGATTTAGGTTATAAGGAGCATATATGACAGAACAAGAATTATACGAACCAATGAGAGTGTGGCTTGACTCTTATTTGAAGGATAAATATAAGAAGTCCAAGATTATAACGCTTGATGCACATAGTGAGAGGTTAGACCGTGTTTTGATGAAGTATGGCATTGTTCACGATGTTGCTACCGGTATTGATATTCAAATAGATGTTTTAGGCATTGTAAAAGATACGAAAGGGTTTAAACTGTTTTTCATAGAAGCAAAAAAGACAAGTTTAACGCTTCGAGACTTAGGACAACTTTGGGCATATTGTAAATTAATTGACCCCGAAGAAGCCTTTTTGATGACTTCTGCCGACTTAGGTAGCCTTAATAAACTACTTAATATCTACAAAAGAGAAGATTTGCTTGATTTTGGAGATGGAAAAAGAATTAAGAAAATGAAGGTTGCGGTTTGGAGTATAACAAAAAATTCTCCCGAAGCTTCTACAATGATTCCTAAAATATGATGTCAGAAAACTTTTTAGAGGGAAAATTCCTATCTGAAGGCACTACACGTTTTCTTTGTGATGTTTTGGTAAATGATAACCGAGAACAATGCTATGTACCTTGTTCTTGTAAACTATCTAAGTTAATAGCTCTTCCTCGTGATAAAAAAGTCCTATTAAAGAAAAACTCCTCTTTATTGCAGAATAGTTTAACTTTAATAGCGATTAAACACAAAAGAAATTATATTGCAATTAACGCTTCTGCTGCCAACACCTTGTTTAAAAATCAAATTCTCAAAAGAAAAGCTTTTAATTTTTTGCGTGGGCAGAAAATATATCACTCAGAATATAGTTTGGACAGTTATAAATGCGATTTTTTCTTTGAGAAAACTAACACTATTGTTGAATTAAAATCTATAATAACAACAAAAGAGATTGCAATTCCCTTTCTAATAAATTCAAAAAGAGCTTTGCGACAATTGGGAGCAATAGAGAAATATCTTGATGAAAATTATACTGCGATTTATATCTTTATATCTTTCAACCCATACACAAAATACATAGAACTTGATAATAAAAATCAATTGTGTAACAAAGTTCTTGATTGCGTGCAAAAAGGAATGAAGCTTTATGGGTTTTCGTGTCAATTCAAAAACAACGAACTTATTATTAAAAAACAAATCCCAATAAAGTTTTGATTTGGAATAGGTAAAAAAGTGAGCAGGTTAAGGAAGTGGCTCAAAGTGCCGTCATAATACACTTTTCATCACTTCCAAAAACGACAAAACAGGATACCCGTCTTTGCTTTAGATAACTGAAAATTGAATAAAACAATCATAATCCGTTGGATAACTTGGAGGGTTTGATTCGTTTCAATGAGACGAACAAACTCTCCATTTTTTGTCTTTCAGACGAAGGTGGGGATCCCACTTCCGCAAGGATTTTGTCTTGGAAAAATTGATGGTTGCATCAATTTGCATCAAGACGTTAACCTGCTCACTTTTTTGTGAGTAAAATAGAGATTTTGGAGGTAAAAATGGAACAGTTAAAATCAGTTGCGTATTGTCGTGGAAACACGCAAACGGAGTTGAATTTGCAGTATGAAAAACTACAGACTTTTGCCGAAAGGAACGCCTACCATATCGTGCGTACCATATCGGAGTTTGGAAATTTAGACGATATGACTTGGCAAACATTACGGATTATGGCAAGATACCGAGAGTATGAGATTTTGCTCATAGATACTCTTGATGTGCTTAACACCTCGCCCGAAAACATCACGGAAGAAATACGGTATTTATCTCAAAACGGTGTTTCGGTTGTGTCTATAAAAGACGGAACGATTACAACCGAAAAATTACCCGAAGTGTTCCGTAAAAGATTTAAGGTTATCAAATGCAAAAAATATATAAATCGGAGAATATACAAATGAAAGCACAGAACAGTATTGAAAGAGAAAGAGTTGTCGTATTATTAAGAGCCTCGTCAAAGCAACAGACAGACCGAGAACACGACTTTGACATACCGCAACAGAAATCCATTCTCTTGCCCTTTGTCGATTCACAAGGTTGGGAGTTGGTAAAGGTGTTTACCGAGGGCGGTGTATCGGGATTTAAGGTATCTGCAAATAATAGAGACGCTATTCAAGACATAAAGAAAATGGCAGACAACAGAGAGTTTGACCGCCTTGTAATTTATATGTCAGACCGTCTCGGCAGAATTGCCGATGAAACGCCTTTAATCGTCTCCTATCTCAATCAAAGAGGTATTATAGTGTTCTCCTATACCGAGGGTGAAATCAGCGCAAGAGACCACACGAGCAAGCTTATAACCTATATCCGCTATTGGCAAGCCGAAGGCGAAAGCAGAAAAACATCACAAAGAGTTTCGGATGCTATTACGCAAGCGGTATTACAAGGGCGTTTTAGAGGTGGAAATATTGCTTATGGCTACAAGATGGTCAATAACGGACACAACAACTATAAAGGCAGACCAGTACTCGATATTACGGTAGATGAAGAAGGCGAAGCTCCTATCCTTCGGTTGATGTTCACTCTTGCAAGAGAACGGAATTACGGGTATAGAAGAATAGCAAGATATTTGAACGAAAACAATTATCCGACGAGGACGGGAGTTTTGTGGAGAGCATCGCAGATAAGACAAATATTAAATAACCCTTGCTATAAAGGATATTATCAACTGAATTATAAAAACGGGGCGAGAGAAAATCCGAAACTTATATCTCCCTTTATGCCCGAACTTGTTATTATATCAGAGGAAGAATGGAACGCCACGCACGAGGAAATGCAAAAGCACACAACCAAAAGCAAAGGCGGTAAGAAAAGCAATCACGGAAGTATGCTTTTGGCAGGGATTATGTTTTGCGGAACTTGTGGTAGAATAATGACCTCGTTTCAATCAAAAGGAAGAAGCAAGGTCATTGACGGAGTACAGACATATAGGTATGTGCCTAAATACCGCTGTAATTCAGTTTATTTTCCCAAGCAAGACCTTTGTATAGGTCAGACTACATACGGAGCAAAGAAGGTTGAAACTGCCGTTATACGAGCTATAAAGCGGTATATGGAAACATTGAATACACAAGAGCTTATGACAAAACACATAGAGCAAATCAACGGACGGATAGACTATTATAACGGCATAATAGAAGAAGTAAAAAACTCTTATACGCAAATTTCAGTTGAGCTAAAAACCTTAAAGGATGAGGTAGTAAAATCACTTTTAGGAACAAGTAATTTTGATAGTAAAATGCTTCAAGAGATACTTTCGCAAAAGGAACTTGAATTAAAATCAAAATCGGAAGAAATTGAGAATGCAGAACGAGAACTTGCTACACTAAAAGTAATAAAGCAACACGCATTTTATTTGAACAGTAAAATGCAGAATTGGTCAGAAGATTTTGACACGCAAGAAATAGAAGGCAAAAAATCAATGCTATTTCAAGTGGTAGATAGAATCGAACTATTCGAGGACAGAGTGGAGATTATTATAAGTATAAAGATGGATATGCACAAAAATTCCACTATATCAGAGGAAATCTCTAATACAGGGGATGTAAAGTGTGTATCGTTAGTAATTAAACAATTACTTTTCGCCATAAAAACAGGATTATCGTCGGCGACTTTGATACTACTCAAATTAGCGCAAGAAGCGAAGGCTTCGCTATCGATTTTTGTTACGTTTTTAGGTATTACTATACTTTCTGCACCGGTAGAGCAAAAAGCGGACTCACCAATTTCAACAACATAATCGGGTATAACGCTCGTTTTGCAACCGGCTATAAGTACGTTATCTTCCTTTCTTATTAGCAGTTATTTTCCGTCTTATAAATCCGGTTGTCTGCGTCAATTTCTATTTTTGAAAGAGATTTGCAAAAAAACGGGGTTTCAGTGTTTTTAAGACTTTTGGGTAATTTAATAGATTCTAAATTATCGCAATGTAAAATAAATTGATAGCCTAAATTTTCAACGCCTTCGGGTATGACAAGTTCTGTTAAAAAATTACAAGATGCAAGCGCACCATGAGCAATAGTTGTCACCGATTGAGGTATAGATATTGTTTTTAAACCGCTGTTTTCAAATGAATTACTTGATAACTTATCTAAATTTTTAGGTAGCCTTGCACGTGTTAAGTTTGTGCAGTTTCTAAAAGCAGTGGTATTTATTTTTGCAACGCTGTCGGGGATATATACGGAAGTTATATTTATGCAGTCGTTAAAACCGCCGATTTGTATAACAGGCTTTCCATCAATTTCGGATGGAATTATTATTTTGCCCGTTATATTTTTATCAGTAGGTGCAATTTCGTAAGCATTGTCACCGCCTAACTCTTGGTTTATTTCAACCTTTTTATACTGAAACGCTATACGCGGTATGGTATAATATATGCTTTCGGATAGTTCGGAATCGTATCTGTGCCCCTTTTTACTTAAAGCGTAAACTTTAAAGGTATAAGTTTTACATTCGTTAGTCAACTCAAGTATGTCAAAGACGTTGTCTTTGACTTCAAAAAGTTCGTCATTCATATCCACCATGTATCCATTAGCATTGGGGACGGCTTCCCATTTAAGAAAGTCGTCCTCGATAGTAAGCGATACAGGCGTATCAAGCGGTCGGTTGTTTAAAAGCAAAACGGTAGTTACTATCGCACAAACCGCCAAAACCGTCAACACCGCCGAAATAATTATAATTTTCTTTTTCATATTTGATCTCCCCATTGTAAAACTTTCAAAAAAATCATGTCCGCAACCATTAAAAGATTACGCCGTTTAAATTATAACGTCGGTATTGAATAATACCTACGCTAATTTGTTTGTTATGTTCGTTCTACCTATATTTAAATTTAAAATTATGTTTCATAATCGCATAATTTTAATACATTCTATCAAAAAAAGTATTAAAATTACAAGTGTTTTTGCCATATTTTACCAATAAAACCCCGACAATATATTTAATAATTATAAATTTGACAAAATTCCGCGTAGGTACGTCGTTTCCACACAGAACACCACGGGACTTACAATCGTCATCTTTATAGCCGCTTAATGGGAAATGTCGGCCGCGGCGAAAGGGGGGTGCGCATAAGTTTTGCTTAAACCAAAATAAGCGGCTTTACCGAACAAAACAACTTCAAGCGCAAATATTTAAAAATTGGCAAAAAATGTTTGCCTGTATATAAAATCTATGTTATAATAACAACGCTAAAAAATTCACACTCGCACGTTTACGGCAGGCCGTGGCTTTCAAAAAAACTTATCGGAAGGCTATAAGCCGTATAAAAAAACGGCGGGGAGGATTAACGGAGGTATATTTTATGGAAGTTACAACTATGAAGCAACTTCTCGAAGCCGGCGTTCATTTCGGACACCAGACGAGAAGATGGAACCCTAAGATGAAAAAGTACATCTATGGCAGCAGAAACGGTATTCATATCATCGATTTGCAGATTACCTTAAAACTTATCGAAGACGCATATAGATTCGTTGCAGACGCCGTTAAGGAAAACAAAACCGTACTTTTCGTCGGGACCAAACGTCAGGCTCAGGAGGCTATTCAGCAGGAAGCCGAACGTTGCGGTATGTTTTATGTAAATTATCGTTGGCTGGGCGGTACGCTTACCAACTTTAAAACCATTCGTTCCAGAATCGAAAGATTAAACAAACTCGATCAAATGGAAAAGATGGGCGAATTCGACCTTCTTCCCAAAAAAGAAGTCCTTGCTTTAAAGCAGGAACGTGAAAAACTTAACCAAAATCTCGGCGGTATAAGAGAAATGCGTCAACTTCCCGACATAATGTTCGTTGTTGACCCTTCTTGCGAAGATATTGCAGTTAAAGAAGCAAACAAACTCAACATTCCCGTTGTTGCTATCACCGACACCAACTGCGACCCCGACCTTATCGACTATGTTATTTCGGCAAACGACGACGCTATTAAGGCAGTTAAGTTAATCACTTCCGTAATCGCAGACGCCGTTATCGAAGGTAAGCAAGGTGAAGACGCCGTTATCGCTATGAGAGAACAAGCGGCTAAACTTCGCGCTCAAAACGACGCGGCTAAAACCGCTTCTACCGAAGAAGCAGCCGAAGAAGCAACCGAAACCGCTGAAACAGAAACCGTTGCCGAATAATCTTTTGGCGATAAACAACTTTTTACAAGGAGATTTTTATGAGTTTTACAGCACAAGACGTTAAAGCATTGAGAGAAAGAACCGGTTGCGGTATGATGGATTGTAAGAACGCTCTTACCGAAACCAACGGCGACATGGAAAAGGCTATAGATTATTTAAGAGAAAAAGGCATGGCAAAGGCGGCTAAAAAAGCAGGTCGTATTGCTGCCGAAGGTATCGTTGACAGTTACATTCACATGGGCGGTAAAATCGGTGTTTTGTTAGAGATTAACTGCGAAACCGACTTCGTTGCACGCGGTGAACAATTCAAAAACTTAGCGCACGATATCTGCTTGCATATTGCTGCGGCAAACCCTTCATATCTTAACAAAGACGAAGTTCCCGCCGACGTATTGGAAAGAGAAAAGGCAGTTTTAAAGGCTCAGGCTCTCGAAGAAGGCAAACCTGCCGCTATCGTTGAAAAGATGGTTGAAGGCAGAATCAAAAGTTTCTATGACGACAACTGCTTGTTAAATCAAAAGTTCGTTAAAGATCCTTCTAAGACAATCGAACAACTCGTTATCGAAGCAACCGCTACGATAGGCGAAAAGATTGCTATAAGAAGATTCGTCCGTTACGAAATGGGTGAAGGCTTACAGAAAAAGAGTGAAAACCTTGCCGACGAAGTTGCAGCACAAGTCGAAGCAATGAAGAAATAACTTTTTCGCAAAAAAGAGGAAACACGATTTTTGTTTCCTCTTTTTTAAAAAAACGGGGCTATAAGCCCGTTATCGCAACATTTTTAGGTTAAAAACCGCTACTAAAACGATAAAAAGAAGGACTAAAATGTCAAAATTTAAAAAAGTTTTGTTAAAGTTAAGCGGAGAAGCCCTTGCGCAAGACAAAGGCTTCGGCTACGATAGGGATTTTTTAGACGAGGTCGCTTGCGAACTTATATCGTTGCAGCGCTCGGGCGTACAGGTATCTTTGGTAATAGGCGCAGGCAATATTTGGCGCGGTAGACAGGGCGCGGATATGGACAGAAGTGTTGCCGACCAAATGGGAATGCTTGCAACGGTAATAAATTCACTATGTTTGGCGGACGCTATTAACCATAACGGCGGTAAAGCGGTGGTTTTGACCTCGGTCGAAATGAACAAAGTTGCGGAATTTTACACCAAACAACGCGCTTTAAAGTACCTTGAAGAAGGTTACATCGTAATCTTCGGCGGGGGTACGGGCAGTCCTTACTTTTCCACCGATACGGCGGCGGCGTTAAGGGCGGCGGAAATCGGCGCGGAAGTGATTTTACTTGCCAAAAACGTGGACGGCGTGTATTCGGGCGATCCGAAAACCGACCCCTCGGCGGTAAAGTTTGACGAAATTTCTTATATGGACTTTATCAAAAAAGGTTTAAAGGCTATGGATATGACAGCCATAACCATGTGCATGGAAAATTCCATTCCCGTACTTTGTTTTTTACTTGAAAAGGGCGCAATCGCACGCGCGGCGGAAAACAAAACTCCGGGTACTTGGATAAAATAAATACAAACTGTTAAAAATTATGAGAAAGAGAGGAATTTATTATGGCAGCTGATATGGAAAAAATCGAGATGATTTTACTTGAATGTGAAGACAAAGCAGGTAAAACCATCAGCGTATTAAAGGAAGCGTATATACAAATCAGGCTCGGCAGGGCAAATCCGCACGTGCTTGATAAAGTTGCGGTTGATTTTTACGGTCAGCCCACCCCCGTTGCGCAAATGAGCAATATTTCCGTACAGGAAGGTAAATGTCTTGTTATCGCGCCGTGGGATAAAAGTATGCTTAAAAACGTTGAAAAGGCTATTTTAGGCTCTAACGTAGGCATTACGCCGACTAACGACGGTAACGTTATAAGGCTTGTTTTCCCCGATCTTACCGAAGAAAGACGTAAAGAAATCAGCAAGCAGGTAAGAAAGATGGGCGAAGACGCCAAAGTTGCGGTAAGAAACATTCGCAGGGACGTTTTGGACACCTTAAAGAAAATGAAAACTTCCAAAGAAATTTCCGAGGACGAATATACTTCATTTGAAAAGGAAGTCAACGATACGGTAAACAACGCAATCGACCGCATCGACAAACTGCAAACCGAAAAAGAAAAGGACGTGATGACCGTTTAATGGGCGGTTTAAAACACGTTGCATTTATAATGGACGGAAACGGGCGCTGGGCGACGGCAAAAGGAGAGCCTCGCTTAAACGGGCATAAGGAAGGCGCTAAGGCAATGGAAAATTTAGTGCCTTACGCGTTTTCCCGCGGGGCGACCGTTCTGTCCTTTTATGCTTTTTCAACGGAAAACTGGTCGAGGCCGAAAGGGGAAGTCAACGGCATACTTTCGCTTTTGATGTTGCTATTAAAAAGAAACTTTAAGTTTTTAATGGAAAACGATATAAAACTTATGGTTTCAGGCGACCTTTCGCCCCTTTCCGAAAGCAGAAAAAGGCGCATAACGGATGCGATAGAAAAAACCAAAGATAACACAAAAACGGTCAATATATTATTCAATTACGGCGGAAAAAGCGACATTTTGCACGCATTTAAGGGCTTAGTCGAAAAGGGTATAACAAATCCTACCGAAAGGGATTTTGAGGCGGAACTTTACACGAAAGAACTACCGCCCGTGGACCTTTTGATAAGGACGGGCGGAGAAAAGCGACTTAGCAATTTTATGCTGTGGCAGTCCGCGTATACCGAACTTTATTTTACCGACGTTTTATGGCCCGACTTTACAAAAAGCGATTTAGACGAGGCAATTTGTTGGTTTGAAGGAAGATCCCGTCGATACGGCGGAATAAAATGAGTTCCGCCTTAAAAGGTGAAAATATGAAAAATTTTCTGACAAGACTTGTTACCAGCGTGTTTATAGTGGCGGTAGTAGTAGGTTTTTTTGTGCTTAGGCAGTTAGTCGATATAAGACTGATGAACATTTTATTTTATGCGTTTGCCTTGATAGGCTCGTATGAAATTACTCGTGCGTTAGGCGACAGAATCACAAATTTTCAAAAGTGCGTAATATTTGCATTTGCGCTTACGGTAACCCCTGTTTACGTGTTTTTCGGCGTAATGGCGGTTGCGGTCGTTTGTATGTGCGCCTGCCTGTTGCTTCTTTTGGCAATGGTTTTTGAATTTGATAACGCCACCGTCGAAAGGACGGGTTGCGCATTTTTCGGCTTGTTTTACCCCACGGGACTGCTTATACCGATGCTTCTTTGCAACACCCTTGAAAGCAATTCGTTTATTGCGCTCGTTTTGATATTTATCATTTCGCCGGTAGCGGACGCATTGGCGTACATAGTCGGTTCTTTGCTAAAAGGTCCTAAACTTTGCGAAAGGGTAAGCCCCAAAAAGACGATTAGCGGTGCTATAGGCGGACTTTTGGGCGGAATAATCGTTTCCGTACTGTTTTGGCTTGTATATGCGAAAGGCAGTATTACCGCTACCGTTTGGGCGGAAGTTTTACTGTTTGTAACGATAGGGCTTTTCGGCGCGCTGTTTACAGAACTCGGCGATTTGGTTGAAGGCGCAATAAAGCGCAAACTTGGCATAAAGGACATGGGCAACCTTCTCCCCGGACACGGCGGAATTTTAGACAGAATAGACGGCAATATGATTTGTGCGGCTTTCATATATATGATTTTTGCCTTTTTGGGTTAATCGGACTTAAAGGGCGCAAACATCGACCTGAAAGCACATAAACGGCAAAATCGGTAAATAAAATAATAACAAAATATTATGAAGAAAATTGCGCTTATCGGAAGCACCGGTTCTATCGGCAGGCAAGTGCTTGAAATCGTGGATAAGTTTCCGGAAAAATTTAAAATAACGGCGATTGCTGCAAACCGCGATTACAAGGGCATAGAAGCGCAAATGTGGCGCTATAAGCCCGATATCGCCGTTTTATCGGATGCAGAATACGCAAACAAAATTACTTCCGTCCCCAAAGAAACGTCTTTGTATTACGGTGAAAACGCCCTAATGCACGCCGCGGTAAGCGACGCCGATTTGGTGTTTGTGGCGGTAATGGGCTTTGCCGGATTTAAAGCGACGGTTGCCGCTATAAAGTGCGGAAAAGACGTCGCCATAGCAAATAAAGAAACATTGGTCGCCGGCGGAGAGTACGTTACAAAACTTGCCGATAGTTTGGGCGTAAACCTTATTCCCGTGGACAGCGAACATTCCGCCATATGGCAAGCGTTGGATTTTGACCGTAAAAAACCGTTTACTAAACTTATAATTACGGCGTCCGGCGGTGCTTTCAGGGACGAACCTATTGAAAACCTTGAAAAAGTAACTGCCAAAGACGCATTAAACCACCCTAATTGGCAAATGGGCGCAAAAATCACGGTGGACTGCGCAACCATGGTAAACAAGGGCTTTGAAGTTTCCGAAGCCAAGTGGCTTTTCAACTGCGACGCAGACAAAATCGAAGTGTTATTGCACCGTCAAAGCATAATACATTCTATGGTAGAGTTTATTGACGGCTCGGTGATTTCTCAAATGGCTGTTCCGGACATGAAAATACCTATAAGTTTAGCGCTTAACTATCCCGAAAGGCTTGATTTAGGGCTTGACCGCCTTAATTTGAAAGGGAAATCTTTAACCTTTGAAGATATCGACGTTGCACGTTACCCCTGTTTTCCGCTTGTTTTAAAGGCGATAAAGGCGGGCAGCAATTATCCGTGTGCGGTATCTGCGGCGAACGAAGTCGCCGTAAACGCCTTTTTGCAGGGCAAGATAAAGTTTACGGATATTTATGGTTTTTTGGCGGACGCATTGGAACGTACTACAGAAAAATCGATTGATTATGAAACGGTTATCGAAACCGATATATTGGCAAGAAGTCGGGCTATAAGCCGTTTATCGACCAAATTTAATCAATAAAATTTCAACTTGTACAACTTGCCGAAATTTCAAAATAAAATTCCTTTTAAGGTGAAATATGTTACAACAACTGTTAGTGCCGGCGGCGCTACAAACCGTATTCAGCGTAATCGTTGCGCTTTTAATATTGCTTGCAACGATAACGGTGCATGAGTTCGGGCATTACATCGTCGGAAAGATATTAAAATTTAAGATAAAAGAATTTGCAATCGGCATGGGCCCTGCGATATTTAAAAAGACCAAAAAGAACGGCGAAGTTTTTTCCATAAGGGTTTTCCCGTTGGGCGGTTTTTGTGCCTTTGAAGGTGAAGACGAGGACGACGAAACCATCAAAAAAAAGCAGGAACTTGCAAAAAAGTCCAAAAAAGGAATGGGCGCAAACGATCTTAACGATACCGCCTTACACGCCGAAAACGAGAATAATGCGGTATACGACGAATATAAAGATAACAAAGATAAAGGACTTGAAACCGCTCAAAAGGAGCCTGAAATCAAGCCGCTTTCCAAAGACGCGTTTAACAATAAAAAGCCTTGGCAAAGGATTTTGGTGCTTTTGGCAGGTGCGACCTTTAACTTTATAGTCGCCGTATTGATAGTAATAATTCAAATCACGGCGTACGGGCATTTCGGTTTTATGGCGTATGAAGTCGCCGCCCCAAATAGCCTTACGGAAGCGGAAACTTCGCTTAGTAACGGCGACGTGTTATTGTCGGTCAACGGCAAATTTTTGTATTTTACAACCGACCTTGCCGACGCCTTAGACGGCAAAAAGCAGGGGGACAGGGTTGAAGTAACCGTTCAGCATGAGGACGGCACGCGTGAAACGAAAACCGTAACCATGCGCGAGGACGTTAACATAAGCGATATGTCGGATATTTATCCTGCGCTAAGGGGTTTGGGCGTTGCCACCGTTTTAAAACTTTCGACCGAGCAAGATAGTCCTTTTAAGGACGGCTACGTTTTCCGTTTTAAGGATAACGAAAACAATGCCGACTGCACCAGAATTTACACTTTAGACGACTTGTATAACGGCTTGAAAACTTTAAACGCAGGCGAAACCATAACTTTAATCGTGCCCGACGGCGAGGACGAGGACACCGAAAACGACCTTTTAACCATTACCGCCCCCATAAACTTTAACGGGGTTGATAAGGCGGACAAAACGGCTGTCCTTGGCGCTTTCGGTATCAAAAACGAAGAATCTTTGTCCTATCAGATTTCCAGCGAAACCATACGTTTCGGCTTTTTTGAAGGCATAGGCAGGGGAATTGTGTATTCCTTTAAAACTATCGGTATTACGCTTAGGTCTTTCGGGCAACTTTTAACGGGAAGGCTTTCGTTAACGTCGGTAAGCGGACCGGTCGGAACAATAAGTTTAACCACGCAATACGTTCAATTAGGTTTCAAATATGTGCTGAACATAGCCTCTATGATAGGTTTATCGATTGCTATATTTAACCTTTTACCCATACCTGCGCTTGACGGCGCAAGGGCGGTTTTCGTGCTTATAGAATGGATTCGCAAAAAACCCATAAACCGCAACGTAGAAGGCATGATCCACTTCGTAGGATTAATTGCACTTTTACTTTTCGCAATCCTCGTCGACGTCCTGAAACTGTTTTAGGAACTTGTGATAAAATTTTAAGAATCCTTATTAGGCTCCTTTGTGTAAAGGGAGCTGGCACGAATGTGCCTGAGGGATTGT
>CALZDP010000032.1 GCA_945638575.1 uncultured Clostridia bacterium
TTAAGCGAGTTGTTTGGCGGGTGCTTGACCGCGACGCGAAGCGTCGCGCTTGTATCAAGACAAGCACACGCCAGGGTTGCAAATCGGGAATGTTCAGTATTTTTTTAATGGATTTTTATCGAAATTTGGGATAAAAGAGGAAAAACAAAAACTTGACAGTAAAAAGCAGAATAAATATGCTATAATATGGATGCGTAAAGAAAAATAATGCAACCGAAAGGCTCCGAGGAGAGGGATATGAGAAAATCTGAGTTAAAAAATTTCGTGCAAATATATGCTGAAATCAAAAACGCTTTGATTAAAAGGAGCGATGCCGTAGAAATAATAAAACGAAATCGTAATGTAAGGGTAAAAATTAAGCCATGGATGTATAAGTTCCCGGAATTCCTAAATTTAGTGGGAAGATCGGAAAATCATACGGTAAGAGAAATTATACGACGCAACATTGAAAACGGCGAAAAAGATTTAACAATATGGCAGTCTGTTGCTTTATCGGAGAGTATATATCATCGTTGGAGGAAACAGATTGTCGATAAGATATATAACTTATATGTATTGGCAGCAGATGTTATGAGAATATATGGCTCGATTGGACATAAAAAATCAGTCATTCCCCGAAAGAAGTGACTGAAATCTGGCCTGCCCGAGACGATTCGAACGTCTGACAACCCGCCTTAGGGGTTTCGGTTTCCTCTAAAATAGCGTTAAAAAAGGCAATTTTGTTACGTTTTTAGCCGTTTTAGGCATTGTTTTTTATCCTGAATTACTCTGTATTTTTCAAACTCCGTTTCTACATAAAGTTTTGCGATTTCATTGGAAACTTTACCCGCGTCTTGCAAAAGCCCATATTCGAACATTTCGATAAACGAGTTCAAACGTTTTTCCTAATACGCCATCGTCAAAGGAATTTTCCTCTGTGCCATACTTTCGGCAAAATCGAGATATGCAGTAGCCATTCTGTTAAGTTGTCCAAGTTCAAACTCGCTCAGATAGTGTTTGACAATAATGACATCAGACTTTTGAATTTTGCCGTCGGTAGCATCTTTCCAAGCGGTAAGCCCTATGTGTTCTTTGGTTGCGTTGGCACACCCCACAATCAATTCTGCCGCAGTATAACCGTGAACGTCATCATGCAATTTGTTTTGAACGGTTGCATAAAAAGCGTTTTGTTGATAGTGCTTCCTTGTCATAATCAATTGCCGTATTCTACTGATGCGTATTGTGTTTTTCAGTTATTGCTTTGTTTGATTTATGAATAAAAGCCTTAACTAAAATGTTTAAAATAAACATTAATTGACAACGCGATTTTGTATCGACATCTAACGTTGTTTCGGCATCGTTTATTAATTGAAAATTATAATTTCCGAGTTTTGCGAGCGAAGATGTCGGATTGACAGAAAAGGTTATTACCGTTGCGTTTCTCGATCGTGCTATTTGCGCTACGCGGACAACCTGTTCGGTTTCGCCGCTTAAAGATGCTAAAAATATAATGTCTTTATCGGAAAGGTTTTTCGACTGAATATAAGCAATATGGGTATCCTGATAAAGCGTGACGTGCTTGGAAAGAGAAAGTAGATGCCTGGCGGTATATTCAAGCGCCAATTCGGTTAAACCTTTCGCGAAAAAATGTATCTGAGAACTTTGGGTCATAACGTCTGCGACTTTTTCGATTACGGATTCATCGAGAAGTTCAGACGTTTTTTCGATATCGCTTAATTCTTCGGCTATCATTTTTTGTACGGAAAAGGTTTGAGCAGACAAAGGGGGGGCGGCGCTTTTCAGTGCATTGTTCTTTATAAAAAATTTGAGATGGCTAAAGCCTTCCAAATTAAGCTTACGGCATAATCTGATTATTGTGGTTGTTGAAACGAAAGTGTTTTTTGCCAAAACCTGAATAGGCATATCGCAAATTTCGTTTTTATGATTATCGATATATCTTAAAATTTCCAACTCAAGCGAGCTTAAAGAGTTTAAAACCGAAGACGGAAAGAGATTAAACATAGGCTTGCCCCTTAAATCTAATTGTATATATTGTAGCACAACGAAGCGTTTAAATCAATAACAAAATGAAAAAAAAGGTGTAATAAATGACATATTGTGTAACAAATTACACATTGTTCTCATTTAGTACGTTTTCGGCAAAGGGTATTGACAAAACGGCTTACATATGTCATACTGCCCATGTCGTGAAAAGCGTTGCTTGAGGAGTTAAATATAATGAATAAAAGCAAGAGATTAAAAATAGTATTGGTGGGTGGCGGATCGACATGGACGCCGGGATTACTAAAAAGCTTGTGCATAAAAAAAGAAGAATTTCCAATAGAAGAATTAAGAATGTTTGACATAGACGAGGAACGTCAAAGACAGATAGGCGAATTTGCGGAAATATTATTTAAAGAAGAATATCCCGAAGCAAAAATTATTTATACTATTAACAAAGAAGAAGCCTATAAAGACGTCGATTTCGTATTCTGTCAGATACGTTCGGGCGGATTTGAAATGAGGCAATACGACGAGCGCATACCTTTATCTTACGGCGTGGTGGGGCAGGAGACTTGCGGACCGGGCGGGTTTGCCTATGGCTTGCGCTCGATACCCGATATGATAGAAATTATCAACGACGCGAGAAGGTATGCTAAAGATCCTTGGATATTAAATTATACAAACCCTGCGGCTATAGTGGCTTTGGCGTTGGACAGAGTTTTTCCGAACGATAAAAAAATCATCAATATGTGCGACCAGCCCGTCAATTTAATCAATTCGTTCGCCAAGATATTGGATGTCGCTCCGACGGAAATAATTCCGGAATATATAGGCCTCAATCATTTCGGCTGGTTTACAAAATTGAGCGACAGGCAAGGAAAGGATTTGTTGCCTAAGTTAAGAGAAAATATATTGGATAACGGCTTTGCACCGAGCGACGCGGCAGAAAGAGACGCTTCCTGGCTTGTGACCTACGGAATGGTGAAAAGAATCGTTTCGGACTTTCCGGAGTATATCCCCAATACCTATCTTCAATATTATCTGTATCCCGAAAAGGTAGTCGAACACCTTGACGCAAATCATACGCGGACAGACGAGGTGAAGGAGGGCCGGGAAAAAAGAGTGTTTGAAGAGTGCGCAAGGGTTAAAAGAGCGGGAACGGCAAAAGGATCGATAATTGCAAAAAACGAAGCGCATGCCGATATGATAGTGGACGTCGCGTCCAGCATTTATTACGATAAAAATCAGGAATTTATTCTTATAGTTAAAAACGACGGCATTATAGATAATTTCAGTAAAGACGCAATGGTTGAGTGTCGGGCAAAAGTCGGCGGAGCCGGGGTGAATGGGTATCATTTCGGAAAATTGGACGTTTTTATGAAGGGACTGATGGAAGGACAGCTGGCATACGAAAACTTAACCGTCGATGCGTATTTCGAAAAATCCTACGAAAAAGCGTTGCAGGCATTGACGATGAACAGAACGGTTGTCGATGCGGGAAAAGCTAAGGCTATTCTTGACGATCTGTTGGATATCAATAAAGGAAAGTGGCCCGAGTTGAAATGAAATTAATTATTAATGCGGATGATTTCGGGTTGTCGGAGGGCGTGACTTACGGGATTTACGACGCCATTAAACGAGGTGTGGTGACTTCGACGACTATGATGGTAAACACGAGGGCAAGCGCGCTTGCGGGAGAAATGGTCAAACGGGACGATTCTCTTTCCGTCGGGTTGCATTTGAATTTAAGTTTGGAAAAACCTTTGACCGACTGTTTCAGCCTGACACGTGAAGGACTGTTTGTCAAACCCAAAAATTGCGATATTCACGATCGTTTTACCGATGAAGACCTCGATAAAGAACTTGACGCGCAATATGAAAAATTCTGCGAGCTGACGGATAAAGAACCCACGCATATCGATTCTCATTTATATATGCATCAAATTTACGATAACGTAAGGTTTGCCGCATTGAGGCTTGCCGACAAACATGGAATCCCCGTAAGGGAATACGAGACAAAATATTTTAAGGCAATCGGTTATGACGGATGTTTCAAAGTAAAGGAAGCCGAAAACGAAAGAGACCTTGAAAAAAAGTTTTATAAAATAGTAGAAGGTCATTTACAGTCGGACGAAATTCTTGAAGTGTTAGCTCATCCGGGATTTATTGATGACTATGCCTTAAATTGTTCTTCGTATAACCTCCAGCGGATAATCGAGCATAAAGTTTTGACGTGTTCGAATATCAAAAAATTTTTATCGGATAACAATATAGATTTGATAAATTATAATCATTTGAAATCTTATTTCCAAAGGTAGAAAAATGGCGGATATAACATTAAAAAACATAGTAAAAATATATGATCCTATCGTGCAGAAAAAAGCATTTTTCAAAAAAAAGAAAAGCGCAGAGATTCAGGGTACGCGTGCGATAGACGGGGTCGATATCGTTATTCCGTCGGGGAGTTTCACCGTTCTGCTCGGACCTTCTGGCTGTGGAAAGACGACGTTGCTCAGGATGATAGCCGGTCTCGAAACTATTACCGACGGTCAGATAATGATGGGAGATATAAATATCACCAATTTGGAACCGGGTGACAGGGGACTCGCTATGGTTTTTCAGAACTATGCGTTGTATCCTCATATGACGGTAAGGGAAAATATAGAATTTGGATTGAAAAATGCCAGAATACCCAAATTTGAGATTGAGGAAAGAGTAAAAGAGGCGTTAGAGGTCGTAGGACTGACGGAATTTGCAAACAGAAAGCCCGCAAAAATGTCGGGCGGTCAAAGACAGAGGGTGGCGCTCGCAAGGGCAATATCAAAATATCCGGAATGTTTTTTAATGGACGAACCACTGTCTAACCTCGACGCCAAGCTGAGAAGCGATATGCGCTCCGAACTCATTTCTCTCCATGAAAAATTACAATCGACTTTTATTTATGTTACTCACGATCAGATAGAGGCGATGACGATGGGTACAAACGTTGTCATTTTGGATAAGGGCAAGGTAATGCAGCAGGGCAAACCAGGAGAAGTTCACAACGATCCTAACTGCGTGTTCGTCGCCAAATTTATCGGGGATCCGGGCATGAATATTATCGAATGCGCAAGCGGTTATAAAATAGGTTTCAGACCGAGAGACGTCATATTCGACTGCGACCGCCGCGCTTCGGATTCGATAGTGATAAATGAAAAAATCATCAGTTTTGAAAATCATGGTTCGGAGTTTTTATATTTGCTGGATATAGACGACCAGAAAATTTTTGTTAAAGAAATGAGCAAGGGGTGCCGACAAATAGGAGAAAATTTAACGTTCAGCATATCGAAAAAGAATATTTATGTTTTCGACGAACAAGAAAAGAGGGTGTATGATGAAGAGACAATCGGCAGAGTCTTTAGAGAATTTAAGAGCGGTAGGGAAGCGTTATAACGAACTTTGCGATTTGATAGATCAGACAAAAAACGATAAAAAATCGCAAAAAGACAAATCGGAAAAACTTAAATTCAATAAAAAAATACAAGACTTAAAACAAGAGCTTAAAGACTATAAGTCGTCGCTGACAAAAGAAGAGCTGGAAGCTTATTCGGACTATAAGAAAATTCGTTTCGATATTAAATATTGCGAGCTGAGAAAGAAGGGCGATAAAATCGAAAGGAAAATTTTCAAAAAGCTAAACCCGGCGTATATCTATATGATTCCGGCGGCGTTCGGCGCTTTCTTCTTTACGCTTTGTCCTGCTCTGTTTATGATTATCGGTGCGTTTTTTAAGGTGGATTTGGTCGATTTAGGCTCCTCTTATTTTGTCGGCTTCAAGAATTTTATAATGATTTTTACCAGAGATATAGAGTTCCAGAAGGCTCTCGGCAATACCGCGCTGTTTGCTTTTATGACGATCATATTGTTGATGGTAATAACCGTCCTTATGGCGTCATGGTTGCAAAAAAACACGAAAATAAACAATTTTGTGCAAACCTTGATTTTTACGCCTCATATTTCTTCTATGGTCGCTGTAGCCATATTGTGGGTACTGATGCTGGATCCTATAGGTATAATAAATCAGATATTGGCGGTATTCGGAATTAAGGGGCCGAGATGGCTGTTGGATCCAAGAACGTCGCTTATCTCGGTTGCAATCGTTTCCGTATGGAAATCGATAGGCTATTATACGCTGATAATAATCGCGGGGTTGCAGTCTCTTCCGTCAGACGTGTATGAAGCTGCAAAGCTGGATAAAGCGGGAAGGTTTACGATTCTCAGAAAAATTACGCTGCCTTTGCTTGCGCCGACGCTTTCGTTCGTATTCGTAATGAAATTTATCAATTCTTTCAAATCGTTTGCGGCGATAGACGTTATGACGCAGGGCGGTCCGCAGGGTTCGAGCATAGTTTTGGGCTATTGGATATACACCGTGGGCAGGGTAAATTCAAACTACGGTCAGGCAATGGCCGGCGCGATTGTTATGACGATAATGGTTGCTTTCTTTACGATTATTTCGAATAAAGCGTTTAAGGATAAAGGATAAACTATGAGGATAGAAAATTATACCGACGCTTATTCTCCGAAAGAGATTAAGGATAAAGAAAAGTTTTTACTTTGGGTCAAAGTTAAAAAGCGGCTTGTATATATTTTGAAAGTTTTGAACTGCATTTTTGCTTTGGGCATAGGGTTGATGTTTGTTTATCCGTTTGCCTGGATGGCTTCTATGTCTTTAAGGCCGCTTACAGAAGCCTTAAAATTTAATCCGAACATCATAATAAAAAATCCGGTATGGGACAACTACATTTTTGCATGGAATCAGGCGCGGGTTTCGCATTATATCGGCAATTCGCTGATATATTCGGCTTTGGTAATAGGGTTGCAATACTTAACGATTATTCCTGCGGCTTATGCGTTTGCCACGATGGAATTCAAGGGTAAAAAATTTTTGTGGGGAGTAAAGTTTTTGGGCATGATGCTCCCCGCCGAAGCGACTCTTATACCCGTTTACTTCTTTTATAGCAAGCTGGGGCTTGTCGATACCTGGGGCGGGTTGATTTTGCCTTCGTTGTTTTCCATGTTCGGAATATATATGTTTATGGGCGCGTTCAAACAACTTCCCAAAGAGGTTATCGAAAGCGCAAAAATGGATAAAGCATCTAACCGCGTAATTATGTTAAAAATAATGGTTCCTATGGTAACGCCTATTTTTATAACGCACTTGATTACTTCCTTTATAAGCAACTGGAACGAATATTATTGGGTGTTGGTTATGACGAACAGCGAGTCTTTAAGAACCTTGCCTGTCGCCCTGAGAGGGCTGTTGCAGGTTGATGAAGGTGTTCCCCAATGGAACGTTGCCATGGCGGGAACGATGATTCAATTGGCTCCGATACTGTTGATGTATATTTTTGCAAACGGAAAAATTAAAACATCGATGGTTGGAAATAAAGTAAAAAAATAAAGGAGATTATTTATGAAAAAGAGCAAAAGATTTGGTGTAATGTTAGTGGTTGTGTTGGCTATCGTTATGGCCCTCGGAGCCTGCACGGGGCCGGCGGATAATGTTGTCGACGGGGAGCTTTATCCCGAAGGCACTAATTGGGAAATGATAACGTCAAAGCCCTCGGAACCCGTCAATATTACCATGTGGATACCGAACTCCGCCACATCTACAATGGGCGTCGGTGTTCAGACGCTGGCGGATTTGTTCAATCAGGAACAAGCGACGAACAATCCGGGAAAAAATATTACGGTAACCGTTGAGTATCAAGGCAAATCAAGCACGCTTAACGAAAAGCTTCAGGCGTCGATCCTGTCAGGAAACAATCCCGTTATATCGGCGATAGGCGTTTCGTCCGTTCCTCTGTTCGCGTCGAAAACGATAGATCTTCGCAGAGTGTTTACATATGAAGAATTGCAGGCGCAAAATCAGGGGCTGCTTCAATATTCGTTGTATAACGGCGCATTTGTATTAAATCCTTATTTCCCGAGCGCGAGCAACATTATAGTCGCAAATAAAACGTTGATGAGTTCTAAGGGCGTTACTTTGCCGACTGCCGCGGACATAATCAAACAACCGAAAGGCGACGATTGGACTTGGGATAAGTTTATCGCAGCGGCAAAGAAGGTTACCGATACCGAAAAAGGGATTTACGGGTTTGCCTCCAACTCTTTGGATCCGATCGGAATGATGTATCAGCAGGGCGGAAGCTTATATAATAAAACGGTTACCGAGCTTGCGTTTACCAAGGACGATAAGTTTGCCAAAGGACTTGAATTCTGGCGCTCTTTGGTTACCGAAAATTGCATGTTGAACCCTAATTCCCGTTCGAATCACGGAACGATTATCGTTTCGGAATTTTACGAGCAAAAAGTGGGGATGATATACACAACTTCGTCCAATATAGTCAACCTCTCGAAGCAGGCGAAAGAAAACAATTACGAGCTGGAAGTGTTGCCTTTCCCCAAGAAAACCGACTATTTTACGAATCAGGGCGGTTCGGGCATCGTTATTTTGAATAATAAGCCTCAAAAAGAAATAGACGCTGCGGCGGAATTTTTAAGATGGCTCAACAAACCGTCGAATATAGCCAAAATGTGTAAGGCGTCGGGATATTTGCCGTTACACCCCGCCGCCATGAATGAACCCGAATTGGTTGAGATTTACAAGGAAACCCCGCTGTTGAAAACGGCTGCGGAACTGATGATATTCGGCGTTAAATCTCCGCAGGGAAAGGCCAAAGTTGCCTGCGATTCCGAAATCAACAAATATTGCAAATATATCTGGTCCGAGCCGAATATGAGCATCGAGGAAATCGTTAAAAAGGTTACGGAAAGGGCTCAGTACACAATAGAGGCCAATCAGTAATGAGAATTTCAAAAGACAGAATATCGTTTTCGATAATAGGTTTAGGTGGGCGCTCACGCGCCTACCTAAATGCGTTAAAAGAGCTTTTTGCGGGGAAATTCGAAGTGTCGGCTATTGCCGAACCGGACAAGGAAAAAAGAGAAAATGCCGCCAAAGAATTTGATATTCCCTCTCGAAATGTTTTTGAAAGCGACTTGGCTTTAATGGAAAAGCCGAGATTGTCCGATGTTGCCGTTATAGGCACGCAGGACGGTTTGCATTACAGAGAGGCGACCGCGCTTATCGGGAAAGGCTACGATTTAATTCTTGAAAAACCTATTTCAAGCAATATAAACGAAATAACGAGTTTATATGAATGTTATAAAAAACATCCGGGCGTTACTGTGGCGGTTTGTCATGTTTTGAGGTATAGTAAATTTTTCAATAAGTTAAAGGAAATTATCGATTCCGAGCGGCTCGGCAAGGTGGTTTCGATAGCGCATAACGAAAATATAGGGTATTATCACTACGCGCACAGTTACGTGCGCGGTCCGTGGAATAACTCCGAAACCAGCGGACCGCTTATTATGACAAAAAGCTGCCACGATATGGATATACTGTTATATCTCTTGGGGGATAAGAGAGCGAAAACCATTTCTTCCGTGGGCAGCCTGAGTTTTTTTTGCGAAAAAAATTATAACGCGGAAACAATGGCTGAAAAATGTATAAACTGTCCTCAAAAAGACGTTTGCGCCTATTCCGCCGTACGTATTTACGGAACAAAAAAAATCAAATCGATCGTATTCGATATGTCCAGCGTCGAAAAAATCAACGAGAGTCTCGGCAACAATAAGTACGGCAGGTGCGTGTTCAAATGCGACAATAACGTTTGCGATCATCAGTCCTCCTCGATTCTGTTCGACGACGGAGTAACCGCTACTTTCAGCCTGTCGGCTTTTACGGCAAAAGTCAACAGATCGATTAAAATTATGTGCGAGTACGGGGAAATCCGCGGGATAGAAAAACCTTACATTATAGAGACCACCGATTTCAGAACCGATAAGACAACCGTTATTGATCTTGATATAGCGGAGGGCGGACACGGCGGTGCGGATAAAGATTTTATAAAGACCTTTATGGATAAATACGTGCAGTCTTTGCCGATGGAATCGTCGCTCGATAAGTCGATCGAGTCACATGTTATGGCGCTTTTTGCGGAAAAATCAAGACTGAACGGCGGACAGGTTCAAAATGTGGAAGAATTCATGAGGAATATCGGGTAAACAGTGGAAGAAGTAACTTTTGCGCCTAAAATTAAAAGATTCGGGGCTTATATTATCGATTTTTTTATTCTTTTTGTTTTTTGGTATTTGTTGACGAAAAAGGATTTGGAAAAAGTAAACGTCTTGTTGGAAACGCTTGACCCCGACGCCGTGGGCGCGGCAGATATTTTTGCCGAAGCGATAATCAAACTATACGTCAGTTTTATCTTTAAGCTGATGTTTGTCGAAGTGTTATATTATTGTCTTGTACCCGCTGTTTTGGGAAAGGGAAGAACTGTCGGCAAGCTTATTTTTAAAATTAATTTGGTCAGCAGAGATACGGGTGAGGAATTAAGCGTGCCGAGGTTATTTCTGAGAGAGCTTCTCGGAAGAGCGATAATTGAAACGCTTTTTGTAATACCCCTTTTTGTCTCCATGTTCATGCTGCTGTTTACCGAAGACGGCAAAACCATAAGAGATTTATTGGGAAGATCGATTACCGTGGAACAGGTGTAAAATGGTCATAAAAAAGGTTGAAACCATCAAGGAAGCGGAAGCCGCGATAGAATTTGCGAACGAACAGTTTGAAACCGACTTCAAAAAGATCGAGCCCAAAATTTATTTGCACGATACTATCGGAAAAACTTTTACGGCTTTCTGCGGCGAAAGCATGGCGGGCATGTTTTCAATATACGAATTTGCTTATAAAAACTTAAAATGCATGTCGATCGGTACGGTATGCGTAGCTCGGCAATACAGAAACCAAGGCGTTATGAGCGGCTTTTTCGAATATCTGAAAAAAGAAAATTATTTTGATAACGATATAGCTACGCTGAATGGCGATAAATCGAGATACGAGCATTTCGGTTTTTCCAAGGTTATTGAAAGCTATACTTATAAATTTTCGGTGTCAAAAAATTTATCCGCCGTAAAGTGCGAGCGCGCCGAGGCCAAAGACGAAAAACTGCTTTATGACATTTATCGAAAATATAATATCGGCGTTTGCCGGCTTAAGGAAAATTTCTCGGACGTTTTAAAGACCAACGGAAATACCGTTTTGAAGCTTCATCTCAACGATAAATATTCTTATGCGGTTTATGATGAAAAAAACGCTGTTGTTTTAGAATGTTACGGGGATATCGATTTTTATGAAGTCTTGAATTCAATAGGACAAAGTTACAATCAAACCTCTATTTACGCCGAATCGCCTTACAATTGTCACGATTCTCGCCTTGCAAAGAACGCTAAGGGTTACACCGTCAAATTAAAAACGAGTATAAACGTTTTGAATATTAAAAAATTTATCGAACAAACCTGCGTTGCGAAAAACAGAGAAATGCGGAAATATCATTTTAACGTGGACGGCAAAGGTTACAGGCTGAAAATCGATCGGGGAAACGTATGCGTCGAAGAAACGGACGGCTTATGCGATAAGAAATATAAGTTGTCGGAATTTGTTTACGCGTTGTTTAATTATTGCGAACAAAACGATACGATATCGGAAATTATCCGTCCGATAATCCCCGCAAGTTTTACTTGCTTGGAGTGTATATGAAAAAATTATTATATATAAATATCGACGGATTTTCCTATTCTTACTATGAACGGCTGAAAAAGGAAGGAAAATCGCAAATATTTGATAAATTGGCGGGAGACGGAACGTTTTTTCACAATTTATCGAGCGGACTCGTGTCCATTACGAACCCGATGCAAAGCGCTATTCTTTGCGGGGCTTACAGCAACAAAACGCATAATTTTTATCAGCATTTCGATAAAAAGTCTTTACAAATCGTCAAACATAAACGTACCTTTGACGCCGAAAACGTAGCCGATGTTTTTTTGAAAAGCAATAAGACCGTTTGCTCGCTACACCAGTTTATGCTGGAAGATAACCCTTGCAAGGAAGGTGTCGAGGGCAATACTTATATCAAAAGTCCGTTGGCGCACAGTAATTTTAAGGACAGATTTAAGATATTGAAGGATATAGTCCAAGGAAAATACGTAATAAGCGGTGAGAAAAAAATGTCTTTCAAAGAATTTCCGGACTTTATGGCGGTATATTTTGACGATATAGACTCTCTCGGGCATAATAACGATTACGGCGACGTTCCCAAAAGGCATAACTTCGAAGACAGACAAAAAGATATTATTGATTGTCTGGTCGAGTTTCAACAAGAGCTGGATGAATTTATAAATATTTGTAAAAGCACGGGGCTTTATGACGATTTGATAATTTTGATCACCACCGATCACGGAATGACTCCGTTTTTCGGCAAATCAAAATTGTCTGATGTCTTGGATTTAATAAATAAATCGGGGATAAAAGCGGACTCGGCTTTTGATTTTGACGACGAATCGCAAATTATCGCGCTACCTTATACAATAGAGCTTTCGCTTTATTTTATAAAGCCCATGACTTCTTCACAACGAGAACGCTTAATAAGTTTGCTTGAAAGCAAGGACTATGTGGACAGAGTGTTTGTGAAAGAGGAAATGGAAAAAAACTACGGGCTTGATGAAAGAGGTCCCGATATGCTTATCAGCCCGACTTACGGCAATCATTTCTATAAAAAGGATTGCGAAGAGAATTATTTCGGGGCAAGTCACGATTCCTTTCACGAAACCTCTCAACATATTTTCGGGCTTGTATTCGGCAACGTAAATCATAAAGGTCAAATTTATACCGATAAAGTAAACGTAATTGAGCTGCTGCCGTCAATATTAAAAAACTATTTTAATCTGACGCTGAAGGACAGCATCGTTCAACCGATAGAAATATGATGGAGTGTTTAATAAAAAAATAAAATAAATCAGGAGAGGGATAATGAAAAAGGAAATTCTTATGAAGTATGTTTCCTTTTGTCTTTGTTTATGCATACGTCGATATGGCTGAATGATTCTTTGAAAATGCAAGCCGCGGCGTATGTTAATTCGAAAGATTTATATAAAGTTCACGAAAACAACGGTGTCGGGCAACCGATATATAATAATCAAACGGTTTCCGTTCAAGGTGTTGTTTCGGTGGATATGGGTGTGTGACATGATTCCGCGTCGTATTTCACGATTACAACCGAAAAGACAGATTATAGGTTTTCGGGAGGCGTTGCTGTATACTTACCCGGGCATAAAATTCAAAATATAAACAAGGGCGATAAAGTGATTGTTACCGGTGTGCTGAAAAATAACGGATATTCATCGGATGCAGGGACTACGGTCATTGTTCCGAATTCAATAAACGATATAACCAAAATCAGCGAAGTGCATACTTTGCCCGATGCGTATCCGATTTTTACAGACCCGTTGTATGAGGAAGTCGAAAAAGATCCGGGATTTCGTTTTGAAGGTATGCCCGTAAGAATTATGGGCGTTATCAACGGTTTTGACAACATCGGTACTGTTCGCGGTAAATATCATCAATTCCGACGATCCCGATTTATTGGTCGTTTTATTTAATACGTCGGATAGCGTTGCCCATAAATACGGAACAAACAGCGCGCAAATCAAGCAGGCGGTAGAAGAGATTGACGACGCCATAGGAAGCATTAAAGAAGCGTATAGGATTAAGGGCAATTTGGATGACACCACTTTTATCATCAGCTCGGATCACGGAATGGACGACGTTTCGGTTAACTTAACTTCAGCGTTGGTAAACGCATTGCAAAGCACGAATATCCCTTTTGAAAACGCGGCTCTCGATATGGGACCTTTTGATAGCCAAACTAAAATTGTTTATAATTTGGCTAGCGGTGCGGCTCAGATTTATTTTAGAAAGCCGTTAACGTCAATCGAACAATCTACGCTTATAACTGCATTATCAAATATTACGGGTGTAGCCAACGTTTACGACAGAGCGCAATTAGACCAAATGAATACCCCTAAAAATTTAGGGGATTTGGTTGTCGATTGCGATGTCGGTTATGCTTTTTCGACATCGGCTGCCGAACACGGCTCTTATGCTCAAAGACATACGATTCTATTTTTCAGCGGCAGGGGAATCAAGAGCGGATTCTCTTATGCTCCCGTCTGCCGAACGGTCGATATTGTTCCGACGATTTATCATCTGAACGGATTGATATCTCCGTCTACGGTTGACGGCAACGTTTTAACTTCGATTTTAACCGCTCAGGGGTGAGTATGAGATTTTTATTTGCTTCCGATTCCTTTAAAGGCAGTTTGTCGTCCGAAGCCGTTGGCAAAATTATGACCGAAGCCGCGAGGGAAATATTTCCCGATTGCGTTTGCAAAAACATAATAACGGCAGACGGCGGCGAGGGGACTATTCAGGCGATAAAGGCCGCCAAGGGCGGAGAATATGTTAACGTCAAGGTTAAAGACCCCTTTTTCAGAGATATTACCGCAAAGTATTTGGTTTGTGACGATTGCGCCGTTATATCGGTTGCGGAAGCCATAGGACTTACTCTTTTAAAAAATGATGAAAGAGATCCGTTAAAGGCAAGTTCTTACGGCGCAGGTCAATTAATCGCCGATGCGATAGATCGCGGGTATAAAAAAATTTGTATAGCTTTGGGTGGTAGCGCAACCTGCGACGGGGGAATCGGTGCGTTGACGGCGTTGGGCGTTGAGTTTTTTGCCGAAAACGGTGATGTTTGCAAGGGCGTCGGCGAAGAGTTGATTAAAATAAGAAACGTTTCGCTTAAAAATTGCCATGATTTTAACGATATCAAGTTTACTTTACTTTGCGACGTAAACAATACTTTGCTCGGAGTATCCGGCGCATGCTTTACATTTGCTCCGCAGAAAGGAGCCGACCGTAAAACGGTACAGCAATTGGAAGACGGAATGCAAAACTTTGCAAAAGTTGTTCAAAGACGTTTTAATTGTGTGACTGATTTTGAAGGAGGCGGGGCTGCCGGTGGATTGGGCTTTGCATTAAAGGTATTTTTGAAAGCGGAAATAGAAAGCGGAATAAATTACATTTTGCGTCTGAATAATTTTGACGATGAAGTTTTAAACGCCGATTGCGTTTTTAGCGGGGAAGGAAAAATCGACGGGCAAACGGGTGGAGGTAAAGTTGTCTCGGGCATTGCCAAGCATTGCAAAAAATTCAATAAGCCGCTTATTTGTATTGTCGGTTGCGTCGGAGACGATGCGGAACCTCTATACGATACGGGGGTCACGGCTATATTTTCCATAATAAATAAACCGATGGATCTCTCTCAATCGATTGAAAACGCAACCGAATTATATTCTGCCGCCGCAAAAAATATTTTCAGAGTGTTAAAAACAAATATGTTTGTAAGGTGAAGATAATGGATGAGAATAGGTCTATTTACTACGGCTGTTTTTAGCGGTGGTTCTCGGATTTGCCGTCGGTTTCGAACGCAGACTTCGTTCGAAAGAAGCGGCGATTCGAACGCATACTATAGTCGCGGTTGGGGCGTGTTTGTTTATGTTGGTGTCAAAATACGGATTTTTTGACATGGACGGAACTAAATTCGATGCATCTAGAATAGCGGCGCAGGTGGTATCCGGTATAGGTTTTATAGGCGCGGGAATGATTTTTTATAAAAAGCAAACCGTTTACGGTCTTACTACTGCTGCGGGAGTGTGGACTACTGCGGGGATAGGCATGGCAACGGGCGCGGGAATGTATCTGCTGTCGATTGGAGCCGCCCTAATGGTTATTTTTGCCCAATTCATTATGCATATCAGATGTAAATTGTTTACGAAAGACAAAAACAGCATAATTAAAATCGATAATCGAATTAAAGAAAGTAAGTATAAAATGTGATGATATCGCAAGAAAAATTGTTATTTGGAGCGATTAGTTTGTGAACACTAATTGATTAAACCATTAAAGAATAAAATTCGATTTACGTTACTAACGCTCCGCCAAGCGGTACCCAACTGAACCCGTAAAAAGGTTTAGTTGGGTGTTTTTTTATACTTTTAACTTGATTTTGACGCGATATTCTTTCGGTTTCGATTTGAAAATGTGAGTATCAACGATATAACTCTTTTCACACTGATAAAAACAAAAGTCCCAATGATTTTCATCATCGGGACTTTTCTTGTCTGTGAAATGTAAGTCAATTTCTATTTTATCGTTGTATAGTCGGATCTCTTTGACCAACAGATCAATGAGCTGTTTGGGATTTTTTCGTAAGGCATTACTGATATGTTTGACGATTTCGTCTTTTGTCAAAAGTTGCCGTTCCTTATATTGTTCCATCAAAATATTTTCTGTTAATAAGGAACGCTTTTCTTCCAACTCTTCTAACCGTTTTTTGGTAGAAGCAGTGGAAATACCTTGTTCCATACAATCAAGTAGGTTTGAAATAGATTTTTCAACTTTTGCCAGATCGTTCCGCAGCAAGTTCAAAACAGAGTGATCGTGGTATTGCTTTTTTAGAAGAAGCATAACATCGTCTGCAAATTTTAATAGGTTTTGAGGAGTCTCAAACGCTTCCAACACTGATTCAAGAATTAATGTTTCAAGTGTTTCTTTTCGTATAGGTCTTAATTGACACTGTTTACTGACTCTTTTTCCGGAACATTTGTAGTATCGCATTATACTTCCGTTTTTAGAAGTACCTGCGTCGGAATTAACGGGTTTACCGCAATAACCGCACTTCACTTTGTTTTTAAGCAAATAAACAATATTCGGTTTATGCTTGCCGTATTTGTTGCTGTCGATTTTGCTTTTTACTGCGTCGAATATATCTTGAGGTACAATACGTGGGTACATATTAGTGAATACTTCTTCCCCGTGCCTGTATATTCCGCTGTATTTTTCATTGGCGAGCAGGTGATACACGGTATTTCTCGCAAAGGGTT
>CALZDP010000033.1 GCA_945638575.1 uncultured Clostridia bacterium
GCAAATCGATATTTTGAAGAATCGATTTTGTTTCTTTAATATTTTAATATTATGAATATTTTAATATTATGATGCGCGTGCGCAGAAAAGTAACATGTTCATAATACCATAAAAATTTCGCTTGTCAATACTTTTTTAAAAAATTTTTCACCTAAGTTGCTTTATTTTGACGATTTTATATGTTATAATTATCTAAAACAAGCATTTTGGACTTCGGTAATTCTTCGGATTGCCCCTACCGCTTACCTTTATAAGCACCCGATTACAATTATGTTTTTAGAAAAAGAAGATTATTTAGAGCCTTTGTGCCCGCTTAAAAGCCCCAATGCGATAACGCCGATACCCGCTTTGCGCATTATCGAAAGGTTGGTCGAATATCTTTCATTAAACGATTACGATTCCGCGCAAAAGCACCTTGACTATTGGCTTAAAGAGGCGGACGCCAACAAAGATATGCGCGGAAAACTTACCCTTTTAAACGAACAAATCGGTCTTTACCGCAAGTTGGGCGAAAAACAAAAGGGATTATCCGCGGTAGACGGCGCACTTAAACTGTGCGAACGTTTGGCGATAAAAAACACCTTGACTTATGCCACAACTTTAATTAACTGCGCCACTTTATATAAGGCTTTCGGTATGCCCGAAAGCGCCCTTCCCCTATACTCCGCCGCCCGTGAAGTTTACGAAAAGAACCTTGACGAAAGGGATGAAAGGCTTGGCGGTCTGTATAATAACATGGCGCTTTCTTTGGCTGATTTAAAGGACTTTGACCAAGCGGAAGAACTTTACTTTAAAGCCGTTAAAATTATGTCGGCTACCCCAAGCCGCGAAGGCGAACAAGCGATAACTTACCTTAATCTTGCCGACCTTTACACCTTAAAACTCGGTTTTTTAGACGGCGAAGGTTTGATAGAAAACTGCCTTGATAAGGCTGAAAAGTTGCTTGAAGCCGATCTTAAAAAGGACGGAAACACCGCCTATATCTATGAAAAATGCGCGCCGATATTCGATTATTACGGACGGTTTGCGGTGGCAAAAAGGCTTGCCGAAAAGGCTAAACAAATTTATGAAAGGAATTGACTTATCTAAGGCTTATTACGAAGAATACGGGAAGCCCATGCTTGAAAAATTCCCCGACCTTTTACCCTATCTTGCGGTCGGTTTTGTCGGAAGCGGTTCCGAGCGTTACGGTTTTGACGACGAAACCTCTAAAGACCACGACTTCGAGCCGGGGTTTTGCATTTTTTTGCCGGACGAAGATATAATAGACAGACGGCAGGAATTCCTTTTGGAAAGGGCGTATGCAAAACTTCCGAAAGAGTATTTAGGGATAAAACGCCAACCGCTATCCCCAGTCGGCGGAAACCGCAACGGCGTAAAAAGAATCGCGGATTTTTACCTTTCGGCGGTCGGCGAAAAGAATGGGGATTTAAGCCTTTCGCAATGGTTGCGCATACCCGATTACGCGCTGTTTGAAGCGGTGGACGGAGAGGTTTTTTTCGACAACTATGGCGAATTTACAAGGATACGCGAAGCCTTAAAAAAGATGCCTGCGGACGTTAAACTTAAAAGAATAGCGGGTAACCTTTTTATAATGGCGCAGGCAGGTCAGTACAATTTTACGCGTTGCCTTGCCCACGGCGAGCCGGAATCCGCGCAAATTGCCTGCAACGAATTTGTAACTTCAGCCGTAAAGGTTTGGTTTTTGCTTAACGACAAATTCGCGCCTTATTATAAATGGTGCTTTCGCGCCCTAACCTTGCTTGACGGCGGTAAGTTTTTAAAACAAAAACTTTCGCTTTTGCTTTTCGGGGATAACAACAATCAAACGACCGCAAACGAAAAATGCAAAGTCATCGATGAAATTTCGGCAATCTTCATAAATAAACTTAAAAGTTTACAACTGACGAACTCGGCGTGCGAAGATCTTATAAAACACGCCTATAGCGTAAACGATAAAATTACCGACTGCAATTTAAGAAACGCACATATCCTTGACGGGGTTTAATCGGATATTACCGTCGTTTAAAACAAAATTATGCCGTTAAACGGCTTATAGCCCCACTTTTTGAAAAAATAAGATAAATTTTTACATACATTTAAGACGGATCGGACGTCGCATAAAAATGTTTTTTAGGAGAGATTTATGTTGGAAATAGGAACTACCGCGCCAAACTTTACCCTTTCGGATCAAAATGGAAACAGTCATTCGCTTTCCGATTATAAAGACAAAAAAGTCCTTTTGTACTTTTATCCGAAGGACAACACTTCGGGTTGCACCTTGCAGGCAAAAGGTTACAGCGAAACTTTGGAAGAGTTTACCAATAAAGGGGTAACCGTACTTGCGGTTAGTAAAGATTCGGTATCGTCGCATAAAAAGTTTTACGATAGCAAGGACTTAAAAATCACACTGCTTTCGGACGAAGGTTTAGAAGTCATTAAAGCCTATGACGTGTGGAAGGAGAAAAAACTTTACGGCAACACCTTTTTAGGCGTAGTAAGAACCACCTATCTTATCGATGAGAACGGGAAAATCGCCTTTGCAAACGATAAAGTCAAAGCCGCCCAAGACCCCGTAAACATGCTCAAAATTTTATAAAAAATTCAATTATAAGGAAGATTTAATATGTTCATTTCCGAAGATGTAAAATATGTCGGCGTAAACGACCGTAAAATAGACCTTTTTGAAGGTCAGTACGTTGTTAAAAACGGAATGGCTTACAATTCGTACGTCATTTTAGACCAAAAAGTTGCCGTAATGGACACCGTTGACAAAAACTTTACCCACGAATGGCTTGACAATATTGCTACCGCCTTGGGCGACAGAAAACCGGACTATTTAGTCGTGCAACACATGGAACCGGACCATTCCGCAAACATAGTTCGGTTTATGAACGCCTACCCCGACGCAACGGTCGTTTCATCTCAAAAAGCGTTTATGATGATGAAAAACTTTTTCGGTACGGACTTTGAGGAAAAACGAATTATCGTGGGCGAAAACAGTACGCTTTCCCTTGGCAAGCACACGTTGACTTTCGTAACCGCGCCCATGGTACACTGGCCGGAAGTTATCGTTACTTACGACGACGCAGATAAAATTTTGTTTTCGGCGGACGGTTTCGGGAAATTCGGCGCTTTGGACGCGGAAGAAGACTGGACGGACGAAGCAAGACGTTATTATATAGGCATTGTAGGTAAATACGGTATGCAAGTTCAGGCGCTTTTAAAAAAGGCGGCTAATCTCGACATACATACTATTTGTCCTCTTCACGGCCCTGTTTTGAAAGAAAATTTAAGTTACTATATCGGGCTGTACAACACTTGGTCAAGTTATACGACGGAAACGGACGGCATAGCGGTTTTTTACACTTCCGTTTACGGCAACACCAAAAAAGCGGTGGAAATGCTTTCGGAAAAATTAAAAACAAAGGGCTGTCCCGACGTGAAAGTATTCGATTTGGCGCGCACAGATATGTCGGAAGCCGTGGCAAACGCCTTCCGTTACGGCAAGGCGGTATTTGCAACCACTACCTATAACGCCGATATCTTCCCCTTTATGAAGGAATTTATCAACCACCTTACCGAGCGCGGTTACAAAAACAAAACGGTGGGGTTTATCGAAAACGGTTCATGGGCGCCACTTGCCCACAAGACCATGAAAACAATGCTTGAGGGCTGTAAAAACATTACTTACACCGAAAACAACGTAAAGATTTTGTCCGCTTTAAGCGAGCAGAATAAAGAGGAAATCGAGTCGCTTGCGAAAGAACTTACAAAAGATTACGTAGCCCGAAACGGCGAAACTGCCAATAAAAAAGATATGACCGCGCTTTTCAAAATCGGCTACGGGCTTTACGTCGTAACTTCCAACGACGGCAAAAAGGACAACGGGCTTATCGTCAATACAGTTTCTCAGGTGGCGAATTCCCCCGACCGCATTGCGGTTTGCATTAACAAACAGAATTATTCCCATCACGTAATAAAACAAACGGGCATTATGAACGTTAACTGTCTGTCGGTAGACGCTCCGTTTTCCGTGTTCGAGGCTTTCGGCTTTAAAAGCGGAAGAACCGTCGACAAGTTTGCGGGGTGCTCCCCCTTGCGCTCGGATAACGGACTTGTTTTCCTGCCTAAATACATCAATTCCTTTATGTCTTTAACGGTGGACGGTTACGTCGACCTTGACACCCACGGAATGTTTATTTGCCACGTTAACGAAGCGCGCGTGATTTCCGATAAAGAAACCATGACATATACTTACTACCAAAACAACGTAAAACCAAAGCCAAAGACCGAAGGCAAAAAAGGTTACGTTTGTAAAGTTTGCGGTTACGTTTACGAGGGCGAAGAACTTCCCGAAGATTTTATCTGTCCGCTTTGCAAACACGGCGCTGCGGATTTTGAGCCAATAAACTAACGATAATCGGCTTATAGGCACACTTTTGTCCTTTTTCAAGTTTGAATGATCGGCATGGCTTTATAGAGGAATAGTATGAAAGAAACAAAAATCAAATATTTTATGAATTTGTGCTTTTTTATGTACTTTGCGATTTTACTTGCGGAACGCATAACGTCGGTTTCGCTGTCAATCGCAAACGGCGTAAAACTTTTCGACGGTTTCAATACATTCGTATATTTGACGATTTTTATGTCCGTCTTGCTGTTTTTGATTTACGTTATTATAAAAAACGGCTCGGCGGTTAAAGCGCTTTTTGTCCCGAACGAGACTGCAATACAAAAAATAGACTTTACAGGTCTTGTTAAAGCGGGCGGAATACTTCTTTTATCCGGTATGGTACATAGCGAGTACACTATATCCCCACTGCAGTTTGCCTCTTACGGCTTTTATATAACGGCTATAATTTTGCAGGCGGTACTACTTAACGGCAGTGCGGAAAACAAACGGATTTTATGGTTGTCCGTTTGCTACGTAGTGGCGTTTTCAATGGCGATACCGGTTAGTTATAGGTCAAATTTGGATTATGCGGTTCTGTTTCACATTGTCGAGGGCATAACCACATACCTGCTTGTCGGGGCGTTTACCTGCCTAAGTCTAAAACTTTTCGGCGGAAAAACCGACCTGTTTTCCACACCCATATTTTTAACCATGATTATTGCCGACGCTTTGGTCGTGGGGTTACGAATTAGCGAAGAAGTCAATTACTTCGTGCTGATTTCGGCGATAATAAGCGTTGTAATTTTTGTCGCGACAAAAATATACGCCCATAAAAACAAGAATATAAAGATTTAAAAAATTATAAAAACGGTGATTTAACGCCGAAAAATATTGTTAAATACTATAAGGAGGCTTTTACTATGAAATACGTATGCACTGCTTGCGGTTGGGTTTATGACGAAACTTTAGGCGACCCCGAAAACGGAATCGCCCCCGGAACAAAGTTTGAAGATCTTCCGGAAGATTTTGCTTGCCCTCTTTGCGGAGTAGGTAAAGATATGTTTTCCGAAGAAAACTAACTGAAAATAAAAATCAACTTTAATAACAAATTTCATATTTTCAGTCCGCTTAAAAACTTCCCGTCGAATATTCGGCAGGAAGTTTTTTTATAATTTTAAAAAAATCGTTGACATTTGCAAAAACATCGTTTATAATTAAAACACTTGTTGCAAAACAGATGTTTTAATTAAAGGAGTATATCAAAATGCCTCCAAAAGCCAAATTCAGCAAAGAAGAAATTATTAACACCGCTTTGGATTTAGTCCGACAAGAAGGTGCGGAAGCCTTGACGGCAAGAAGCCTCGGCGATAAATTGGGAAGTTCCCCTCGCCCGATATTCACCCTTTTCAGCAGTATGGAAGACGTGCGTTCCGCCGTTACGGAAAAGGCAAAAAACCTTTATAACGAATACGTTAAAACGGGACTTGCCGATACGATTGCCTTTAAAGGGGTAGGTACGCAGTATATATTGTTTTCGATAAAGGAACCGAAACTGTTTCAACTTTTGTTTATGACCGAAAAGAACGGAACGGAGATTTCTTCGGCGCTTCCCGTTATAGACGGCAATTATGAAGCCATACTTAACTCGGTTATAACCGGCTACGATTTGCCTTACGAAAGCGCGAAAAATCTTTATCGTCATCTTTGGATTTACACACACGGAATCGCCTCTTTGTGCGCAACTAAAACCTGCAAGTTTTCCGCACAAGAAATCAGCGATATGTTAACGCAAGTTTTCAAAAGCCTTTTAAAAAATATTAAGGAAACCGAATAAATGATAGAAGCAAAAAATATAAGTAAGTTTTACGGCAGCGGCGAAAGTCGCTTTAAGGTGCTGAAAAACGTCGATTTGAAAATTAACGACGGTGATTTTACAGTAATTTTAGGAGCGTCGGGCTCTGGCAAGTCAACCCTTTTAAATGTGCTTTCCGCTCTTGAAAAGCCTAACGAAGGCAGTGTTTTTTACGATGAAAAAGATATAACTAAGTTAACGGAAGGCAACCTTAGCGACCTTAGACGGGAAAAGATAGGTTTTATCTTTCAACAATACTATCTTTTGCCCAACATGAACGTTGACAAAAACGTTAAAATGGGCGCGGACCTTGTCGGCAACAAAAATTATAAAGAAATAATTAAAGCGGTCGGCCTTGACGGTAAACTTAAAAAATACCCGAGCGAACTTTCAGGCGGTGAACAGCAAAGGGTTTCCATAGCGCGCGCATTAGCCAAAAAACCGAAGATTTTATTTTTAGACGAGCCGACAGGGGCGCTCGATGAAGAAACCGGAAGGCAGATTTTGGACTATGTGTGCGCATTGCAAAAACAGTACGGTTTTACGATGGTTATGGTTACGCACAATCAAAACATTGCGGAAATGGCGGACACCGTCGTAAAATTAAACAGCGGTAAAATTTGCGAAGTTTACAAAAACAATATACGCAAAACCGCTTACGAAATAGGATGGTAAAATATGCTTGTAGGTATAAAAGACTTATTTAAACTTTTAGCAATAAGCGTCGTCATCTGCTGCGCGGCATTCGTTTGCACCCTTTTTTTGAATTACAACCTCGATATAGTCGGCATAAAAGATCAAATCACCCATCCTCAAGGGGTAATTATGTACGAAGCCTTAGTTGCATCGGGTAAAACCGTTGCGGGGATTTCCGGCGGATGTCTTATAGCGACAAGCGTACTGCTTCTTATTTTTTACGTAAAAAATTACATTGACAGCCACTGTAAGGAACTCGGCATTTTAAAGGCTTTGGGGTATACCGATATAAATGTCGCAAAAAGGTTTTGGGTGTTCGGACTGAGCGTTTTTATCGGCGCGGTAATAGGTTTTATCTCCGCTTTTATATACATGCCGACCTTTTACGAAGTGCAAAATAAAGATGGCATTTTTCCTACCGTAAAACCTAATTTTAATCTGTCGCTGCTTGTTTTTGTAATAGTGCTGCCCACGCTGTTTTTCATACTTTTGTCGATTTTTTACTCTTACTTTAAATTAAAACGCCCCGTTTTGGATTTACTGCATGAAGCAAAAAGCACAAAAACAAAAATCAAAAAACTTAATACCGACCCTGACCTTCCGTTTTTAAAAAATTTAAGAAAAAACACTTTAAAAAGAAAAATATTAACCTTTTTTGTCGGGTTTTCGGCGTTTTGTTTTTCGGCAATGACGCAAATGTCAATGTCTATGGAAGAACTTTCAAGCGAGTCCTTTTCCTTTATGATAATTAGTATCGGGCTTATTTTGGCGTTTATGTCTTTACTGCTTTCTCTTAGCGAAGTTGTAAAATCCAACGCTAAAAAAATCGCCATGATGAAAGTTTTCGGGTATACCGAAAAGGAATGTTTTTATTCTATTCTCGGCGGATACCGCCCCGTTTCATACGTGGGATTTTTTATAGGGACATTTTATCAATACGGCCTATTAAAAATTATGGTGGAAATCGTTTTTAAAGACCTTGATACCATTCCGGATTTCACTTTTAACTATAAGGCTTTAATAATTTCCGCTGTCGCCTTTATAATAGCGTACGAAGTTATTTTGTTTTTGTACTCCAAAAAAATCAGTCGCCAATCGGTTAAAAGCATTATGCTTGAATAACAAAAACCCCCGACGGTTACGCTTAACCGTCGGGGGCTTTTGGGGCAAAATTGTTGGATAACGGGCTTATAGCCCGCTTTTTATGTTAAATAAAATTAAATATCGTTGTTACAATGCCTAAAGCCAACAGGACCACGCCTAAGGAACGATTTAAAACCAAAGGGCTTACTTTGTTGGCAAACTTTGCGGCAAGCCTTGCCCAAATAAATGTAAACACCACGCACAAACATAGTATTAAAAAGTCCGGAACACCGCCTATTACAAAATGCGATACCGAACCCAAAAGAGCGGTAAAGGTCATTATAAAAACGCTTGTACCGACTGCGGTTTTTAGTTCGTAACCCAATACGCCCGTAAGGAGTATAAGCATCATTATTCCACCGCCGGCTCCGACAAAACCGCATATAAAACCGACTATAACGCCGGAAATCACAGAACGTATAAAACGCTTTTTTGAGGAAACTTCAAGCATTTGTTCTTTAGTTGTGGTAATAGGCTTAACAATAAATTTTATTCCCAAAAATACAGTTAAGACCATTGAAAAACCGCCCATAAAGGTAGCGTTTATTTTGCTGGCGACAAAACTTCCCAAAATAGTAAACAAAAGTATTGTTACCATTAAAACAATACCGTTTTTAAGGTCTATGTTTTTATTTTTCGCATAAGTAACGGCAGACACCGCGCTCGCCAAAACGTCCGACGCAAGCGCTATACCGACCGTCATATAGGGGTCGATTTTCAAAAAAACTATAAGCATCGGCGCTATAACCGCCGCGGCGCTCATGCCCGCAAGCCCCGTACCAAGTCCGGCGCCCATGCCTGCAATAAAGGTTACTAAAATAGTGATGAAAAGTTGCATGCTTAAAAAATCCTATACAAACTTGCCTTAATTGTAACCTTTTATTGTGTTGAAAACGTGTTGATTTTTTATTATTATTGTATGGTTTTAAATATATACTTTTACACTTTCAATAAGTGTTTTAATAAAGGCGCCGTTTGGCGATTAAATAACGGATTTTAAGTTGCAAAACATCCGTTAAATGGGCGATAATAGGCTTATAGGCGGACTTTTTGTTACTGTAACACCTTTTTGATAATGTAAAGTTGCAGTCTTTTAGGCAAAAGATTAAGCATAATTAAAAGCGGATTACGGTTTATCGAATAAGCAAATTTAGGGCGTTTTTTATTATAGATTTTACATACTTTGTCGGCGATTGCTTGAGGCGGAACACGCCTTGCTTCTACGCTGTCTACTATCTTTTTAAAACGTTTTGCGTTGCAAGAATACAACTTTGTATTTTGGCAAAAGTCGTCAAGCGCCTTAGTTGAAACGGAAAGCATACCTGTATCCACCGCGCCGGCACGCAATACCGAAACGGAAATATCCAAAAGTTGAAGTTCCATTTTAAGGGAATATGCGTACCTGTCAAGCGCGGTTTTGGTAACTGCATAAATACCTGTAAAAGGTAACGGATAAATGGAGGCAAGTTCGCTAGTAGTCATTATGATTTTACCGCCCTTTTTTATAAGCGGTAAAAAAGTTTTGTTAATGATGTAAGCGCCGAAAAAGTTGATGTCAAACGCCCTTTTAAAGGTCTTAGTATCAACTTCCATAAGGGAATTTAAAAGATAAATGCCTGCAAAATGCACAATTAAAGATAAATTATCGGTTTTGCTTCTGATAAACTGATACGCCGCTTTAACTGAATTTTCATCGGTAACGTCCGCAGTTACTGAAATTACTCTGTCAGACATTTCACAAGGATTTAAGTCAAGCGCAAATACCGTATAACCTTTATTGACAAAATTTTCCACCGTGCGCCGCCCCATTCCGCCGTTAGCGCCCGTAACTAAAACGTATTCCATAAAACCACCTTGTATTTTTTTTGTAAGTCATTATAACATTAAAATGTAAAAAACAGGATTTTTGTCTGTGCCCTGCAAGCGCACTCGTTTTTAAAAAAATAAATACTGAAGCGCCGGATGCAAACGCATTTGCAAGCAAACATTTTCACTTGTATTATAACACTAACTTTTTTGATTTGCAATAACAACTTTTATATAAGTATAATTAACTTTTAAATTGAGTAAAAGCGTCTCTTTTTTATATTTAAAAATAGGCGTTAACGGGCCTATAGCCCGACTTTTTAAAATTATAAGTGCAAAAAAAGGAAAAGCGATACACATTTGTGTATCGCTTTTTTGTCTTTGTTGTACGAAATAGCTGCACTTTCTATTGTTATTACAATCCCTCGTTCTTAAAAGTTTCCTGCCATTCGGCTACTATTTTATCAAATTCCTCATTTCTATACGCCATTGGTATATATAGATATTCTACATCACCATACTTGTATTTCATTACAGCATAAGAATATGCAAAAGCATCCATCTCCATATCTTGCGCGAAATACTCGGCATTCTCATTGCCGTCTTTGTCCAAAGCCTTTACATAGTTATCCTCTTCTTCTGACCATTTTTTTGCTAATTCCACATTGTTGCACTTCGATGGATCAGTTCGATAATCTTCAATTTCCAAATGCTGATAAATATGCCGAATTTCGTGTAAAAGAAAATATTCAATATGTAATGGTTCATTCTGCTGAAATGAAAAATCTACTGCCGCAATATTCACTGTAACAATATTTGTTTTTCTATCGCAACACGCAAAAATAGCAACCCGCTCATCATATCCGAACCGCCATTGTATCGTTCTATTTGTTCTATAAAACCCAACATCGGAGTTAATTATATCACTTATAATCGGCGAATACTGATATTGCAAATTCTCAAATAATTGTTTTCCTATCATGGTTTATAATTCTCCATTTTTCATTTAAGTGATGTCAAGCAGAACTTATTGCAATAGAAATTTTAACCGATATTCAAAATATTCTGGATACTGTGCTAAACTCGCAAATATCTCCTCTTTACGTTGAGCTATTGTTTCTAAAATTTTATCTGAAGATATGTCATTATCCCCAAGAATATTTGTCAGTTTCGTTGCAAGAATCCGATCATAGAATATAGTTTCGCAAATGGAAATAGCTGTTTGAGTTGCCACACCATACTTCACCTTCTTTTGTAAAATATTAAGCATATTTTTTAATCGGTCAAATTCAAGACCTTGACTATCCGGTACCATATCACAAATATTTCCGATTAAAAAGTTGAGTTCATAAGAGATTTTTTTACTACATATATCGTCAATATCAAAAACTTGAATTCCAGTTAATTCAGACATTGCTTGAGGTAAAACGCCATCAATCCAAAGATTACACAAATCGTCAAATTGTTCTTGATATTTGCCTACAGTATAAACACTTTTATAAAAAGCCAATACTTCTTTCAAGCAATCCTTTTCTGACATCAACAAAGCTGATATGTTTATACTGGAAAACCACGCTTCAATTTTTCCCGATAATTCAATTCCAGACATAGAAAACGCATATCTACGGACATCCGCTCCTACCAAATGAGCAATCTTTTTGACAACCGCTTCAAAAATGATTTCAAGCATCTTTTTTTCTTTATCGTTTGCCAAGGAATATGCTAATGTATTTTTACAAACATCTTCAGCAACGACATTTCTATCGCATTCTTCTGTATTTTCAAACACAAGAAACAGATAGCTTTCAATTGCTTCTAAAGTTTTTTTCCTAAGCGAAAGTTCTTCATATATGTTGTTACTCTTTCTTTTAGGAAATTCTTTAGAAAATCTCTCAAGTAATTTGTGCGTCAGCTCATCAATTACATTCTCTTTTTCAACGTGGTCGACATAGTATCTTACAAATTTTTCAGCCGAAAAAGGAGTATTATTATCAATCTGAATATCTTGGACGAGTTTAAGAATTGAACTCTCGCATGGTTCGGAACAGTTTGCATTAAACATAGACGAACACTGTTTCCATGTATAATACCCTTTTCCATGTTTTCTTTGATCATAAATATCAGGATCGGTTATTATAATACTTCCTTCGGTAAAAATACCAGAGCGAGCTGTTCTCCCAATCAAATTCTGAAAATTACGAATTTTCATAAATTCTTTATCGTTTCGCAACGTCGTCATTAATAAATATCGAATAGGAATATTCACTCCTTGAGCCAAAGTGGAAGTGCATACAACTATTTGAATATATTTTTGCTTTAGTGCATACTCAATAGCTAGTTTTATTCCATTGGGAATATTAGAAGAATGAGGGACAACACCAAGTTTACTGCACTTTGTATAAATATTTTCTATTCCGTAATATTCAGAGAAAAAATTGCCCAACTTCTCAAGTTGTATCTCATCTACATTTACAAGAAACGGGCTAAAATCAACTTCTCTTGCTTGCAATTCAATTATTCTCTTTAAAACAGTGGCAATTGACTTCTGTTTCCCTATGTATATGGCAACACCACCATTCTTGCAAAGCTTCAAAGCATTATAAATTGCAACATCCGTAGATTTTTTTTCTGGAAAAAATCTATCTTTTTCTCTTGAATTTGTTTTTATTTTCTTAGGCGTAATAATTCTTGGAATATAATAATCGTATGTAGAAGAATTATTGGAAAAATAAAAGATATCTCTACTTCCTGAAACAAAACCAATTGATTTCGGAGTCGACAATATTTCTGGATTTGTAGCAAGAACACCGTTTTCACCGAACAGCCATATTTTTATATCCTCAGCATTTGGTAATACAGCTGACATAAGAACAAGCTGTTGATTTTCGTCTATGATACTCCGAATATGAGTCATCAAAAGTTCATAAATAGCACCGCGAGTGCCATCATCAAACATATGTGCTTCGTCAAATATGAAAAGATCTATTAAGTTGATAATGCCCTTTTGGTGATGGACAATGTAACTAAGTTTCTCTGGCGTACATATAACAATTTGTTTACAACCTGGGTCATCAAAAAAAACAATATCCTCTTGTAATACATCAGAAAATTGATTAACCTTAACCTCCTTGCCAAAAGCTTTCATCATATCAATTGTTATTTCATTACAAAGAGCTCTAAGTGGAGCAACAATTACAACAATCAAAGCTCTCTGCTCAATGAATGCCGAACGAATAATCAACTCAATGCTTTTTGTTTTTCCTACTCCTGTTGGAAGCTGAACGATCCCATTCATTCCGCGCAATATATTAGATTCGCCTATGAGTTGCTGAGCTGACCACAACATCTTTAATCCATTTTTACTGTGCAAGTAATTTTTCCAAGATTGTTCCGACAAACCAGTATAGCTCGGCAATAATTTCCATGCAGATTTGTTAATTGATAGAAACAGGACTGCAATAAATAGATCAACATAAAAAACCTCATCTATATCTCCTTTATCGTACACTGCCTTTCGATAGTCGAATGAGAGTTTTTTAACATCGCAACTTCCTGCCCCTGTTTCATAATACATCTTTACTGTATTATTCAATTTTGAATATTCATCCTCGTTTTTCAAAGGCTCTAAAGGGACATTATCGAACAAAAAGGCTAGAAGTCTCGTTAGGAACACTTGTGCCGTTTTTTTTGTTCTATCTACTTTTTTAAATACTTTCTGCAATAAAACCTTAGAGCTGCCAAAATTATTTGAAAAGAAATAGGCAGTCGCACCAGAAAGTAGAAAATCTATATCATAGTCACTTCTATCTTCCGAACTTACAGCTGCATCATAATATTGTGCGGTTTCACAAAGAAATCTTCCAAATTCACTTTTGCCTTTATCATCTTCTTCAATAATGCTTTCTGCGTATCTTGACAAAATATATGTTGTAGAAAAAGATAAGTCATTAGAATTTAAAGGAAAGTGCGGATAATCTTCTCTTCTTACATCGTACTCAACAAGTTTAGCTTTTGCCTTTTGATATTTAAGCATCCATTTTGATTTCTCTGCAAATATCATCGCGAGCACCTCTCATATATTTTGTGAGTTAATTCCATCAGCTTTCGACCATGAATAAAAAATATAGCTTGTCCATAGCTTATCTTTACTTCCTCTCCGTCTGTACTTATGATAATATTATCATCGACAGTAGTCCTACTGCTAACTCCAGCTGCAATATAAGTAATTTTATAATTATTTTCCGGCTTGATTAAAAATCTCGCGACCTCCTCGCTTGAGTTAAAGTCATTCTGATTTCGCAATTTTTTTCTACAATATTCTATTGTTCTCGCTAAACGATACTCATCTTTTCTTGAGTCTTCAATTGCTTTTTTTAGTGCCCCATAACCTTCTGAAGCCAATTCTGCTTTAACTTCCGCCGCAACAAGTTCATCTTTCTCATTAGGCGACTTATCTTTTTTATAAAACTTATACCCTATAACGTCCGTTCCATGTTCAGAATTGTTCTTGCCGGATCGATTCATTTGTTTGTATCTTGGAACTGTATATCCCATAACAAACTCCAACAAATCCGAAACTACTATCTCGGCAATATCTCCGGATCTGGCAGTAGCACCGAGTTTCTCTCCTTTTTGTGGTATGACATATTTTTTAAGGTATTGCTCTATTGTCATACCGTTTAGTTCAGCGCTTTCCGTCAAGTCTTGATCGTTAATATAGTTCCTTCTTATATGTAAAGCCCAGTCATCTATTACTTCGGAATCATCAGAGTAATCAATTCTATAGCTCTTCACCTCATGCGTCCCTTCAAGCACAACCCCTTTTTCTTCAATTAACCAATCTATATAATGCGGTTTATTCATTTCTTTCATCTCTCCTGCATCATAAGCATTTTTAACTTTGATTATACAAATATTATACCATATATTATAGCATATTTCGTTATTTTTTTTCAAGCCGCTTCACTCAAACAAGACAAGAAGTCCGAAACAATATTTCAGACCTCCTCAAGATTGAATATTTTATTGTATCAATAATCTACCAAACGATATAATGCCAATCTAATTCCCGTTTTAACTGATATTGCTTTATTTTAGATATGTAATTGTCCTGTCGTTTATTTGCTTTTCAAGGTATAATAAACTCATCATATTTCCAAGGAGCAAGTAAAATGCAGCACTATAGTGATGAGTTAAAAGCAAAAATACTTACAGAACTCAAAGAAAAACAATCCGTTACGAAATTGTCAAAGCAGTATATTATTTCGCGCAACACTATCTACCGTTGGTTAAAAGAAACAGAAATCGCAGAAAAGTATAGTTCCGCGAATAATAAAGAAATCAAACGACTTATGCGACGGGTTGAACGCTTAGAAGAAATTATTCAAATCATAAACGAAGCAAACTGTTTACCTTCTGCTCTGCTTAAGGAACGGCTTTATGCGCTCGAAAAGATATACGGCACTCATAGCGTTCATGTCCTTTGTGAAGCTCTTAATGTTGATCGAGGAACATTCTATAACCATATTTTTCGAAACAAAAAAACAAACACCATATATGCACAACAGCGTGAAGTTCTCCGTGTTGCCATTCAAAAAGTCTATGACGAAAATCGTCAGATTTTCGGAGCCGGAAAAATTACTGCTATTCTTAAAGAACAAGGATATGTAACAAGCGAAGACACAGTACGCAGACTTATGGCTGATATGGGCTTAACGAGCATTCGTCAACGAGCAAAAGCCTTATATGAAAAAGAAAGAAAAGCATATTGCAAGAATCGTGTTAATCAAAACTTTACAGCTATTGCGCCCAATCAGATATGGGTTAGCGACGTTACTTGTTATAGTTTTCAAGAGAGAAACTATTATATCTGCGTTATACTTGATCTGTTTTCAAGAATGGTCGTCGGATATAAAATAAGCTACAAAAACAGTACGCAACTTGTAAAAAGCACATTCAAAATAGCATATGCGTTTCGCAATCCACCCAAAGGTTTAATCTTTCATACCGACAGAGGCGCGAGCTACAAATCATATACTTTTATGTCTTATTTAAAAACATACGGCATTATTCAATCGTTTTCAAGAGCGCATATACCTTATGACAATTCAGTTGTAGAATCTTTCTTTGCTTCAATGAAAAGGGAAGAATTGTATCGACGAAAATATAAATCCGAAAAAGAATTGCGTGACTCTATTGACGAATACATCGAATTCTACAATTCAAAGCGACCTCATTCAAGCAACAACTACAAAACACCCACATCAAAAGAAAGCGAATATTTATCAAAATAGATTTGTATCAAACCAAGAGTTCAAATGTGACTGCTTTTTTCTTTTATATCTCGCTTTTCACCTATTTCCAAAATATGTGTCACATTTTGCTTCTTTCAAAAAACAATTTAAACACATCACAAAGCATAATAAATATACCGAAAAACAAGACATAATAAAAAAATTACCTATTGTTGTCACGAACAAGATGTTCAGATTACAATAGGTAATTCAGATGGCTCCCCCTGTAAGATTCGAACTTACGACCCTCCGGTTAACAGCCGGATGCTC
>CALZDP010000034.1 GCA_945638575.1 uncultured Clostridia bacterium
AAATAGACTAAAAAAATATATGTACGGTCGTTAAACACGACCGTACATATATTTGGTAGAGACGAGGGGACTCGAACCCATGACCTCACGGATGTGGACCGTGCGCTCTAACCAACTGAGCTACGCCTCCGTACTCGAAAAGCCTACCACTTTTTAAACTTTATGTCAACAAATTACGGCGTAAATTACCAAAATAAAAAATTGCCGTCAAATCAATAAACAAATTTCCTATTCGTAAGCCCATTCCCATGTTCACGTCGTTGACAATGTAAATGTAAGTGCGGAATTTAAAAATAAATAATGCCGTTAAGGGATAATTTATATAATTTTTTATGACACACGGTAACATACGGCGGTGCATTTTTTATTGCGCAAGGAGTTATGTCAGCCCCCGTCATCAAAAATCGCTTATGCAGTCTGCAGATACAACTGTTGCAATTTAGCGATAACTGCCTACTTTTCGTCGGCGGTGCAAATGTTCGGTATTATTTGTTATGCTGTTTTAGCCGAGCGTTGCCGTGGCGTAACAGGCAATGGCTTCTTCTCTGCCGACAAGCCCCACGCCTTCGGCGGTGGTGCAAGTAATACCTATATCGCTTGGTTTAATCTTTAAAATATTTGCAAGCGAGCATTTGATATTTTCGACGTAAGGGGATAGTTTTGGCTTTTCCGCCATGATGACTAAACTTGCGTTAATCGGCTTATAGCCCTGCTTTTTGATAATTTTCAAAACTTTTTTAAGCAAAATTATTCCGGAAATATCTTTGTAATTCGGGTCGGTGTCAGGAAAATAATGTCCTATATCTTTTAGTGCGCAGGCGGAAAGCATTGCGTCCATTAAAGCGTGGATAACCACGTCGGCGTCGCTGTGACCTAAAAGCCCTTTATCGTGGGGGATTTTCACACCGCCGAGCATTAGTTTTCTGCCGTAAACAAGGGTGTGCAGGTCATAGCCTATGCCCGTTCTTTTCGGTATAAGGTTTTCAAAGTCCTTTTTATAAGTAAGTTTTATATTGCCAACTTCACCGCAGATAAAGTTTGCGGCACCTATATATTTACAGTACACTCCGCAGTCGTCGGTAAAAACATCGTCGGCTTCAAGTTTCGAGTATGCCTTTTTAATTTCTTCCGTTTTAAAAACTTGCGGAGTTTGCGCTCTTAAAAAACCGTCTCGGCAGGTGCTTTCTATTTTGCCGTTATTTACCTTTGAAAGGGTGTCCGTAACGGGAAGCGTCGGTACGCAATTTCCTTCGTTAATCGCCTTATAGAGGCACTTTTTAACAAGTTTTTCACTGACAAACGGTCTTGCGCCGTCGTGGATGAGTACATATCCGCCCGTACATAAATCAAGTGCGTTTTTAACCGATTCCGTCCTTGTTTCTCCGCCGCAAACCACCGTGATTTTTGGGGAAAGTTTGTTTAAAAGTTTTTCATACGTCCTTTTGTTTTTTTGGGGTACGGTAACGATGATTTTATCTATTTTTTTAATCTTCAAAAAGACGGCGACCGTTTTTTCGATAACGGTGCTTCCGTCAAAAAAGAATAAATTTTTGTCGATTTTCAATCCGGCGCGTTTTCCGCTTCCTGCCGAAGTTATTATCGCATAGTTCATTGTTGCCTCTTTCGGTCGCATAGCGCCCTTCAATTAAGAATTAAGAATTGCCGGAGGACTATGTCCAATTTTGAATGTGGGGTGTGGAATTTAAAGGGTGTTTCTCGCCCTTCAATTAAGAATTTTGAATTTTGAATTAAGAATTGCTTGCGGTCGGGAGTGATTGTATAAAACTTTGACGCGCTACAAAACCTATACAGAATACTACGGGGTAACGAACTATCCGCATATGTCGCCCCTGTGCAAGGGGAGATGTCAACAAAGTTGACAGAGGGGTTGTGCCCTTGAGATTTCCTCAAACTTTTTATCGAGGGGAGATGTCAACAAAGTTGACAGAGGGGTTGTGCCTTTGAGGATTCGGCAAGTCTCAAGTAAACCGATTTACAAAATTTCGTATAAGGTTTCCGCCTCTTCCTTTTTGACTGTTTCCTTTAAATTAAGCACTCTGAACTTAACCGAGCCGTTGCCGAAGCGGATTTCCACCTCGTCGCCGACTTTTAAGGAATACGACGGCTTTACTTCCTTACCGAAAACCATAACCTTACCGCCCTTGCAAGCGTCGGCAGCCACAGTTCTTCTTTTCAATATGCGTGAAACTTTTAAAAATTTGTCGATTCTCATAAAAAACCGCCCGTTTCTCTATTATTTTTTATTTTATTATATAAAAATATTAAATATGCGCGTAAAAACGCTTGACATACTTCCGCCGAAATACTATAATCTAACAATGCTATAATGCCGTATTGTGTAAAGAAGCGTTCCACCCGAATTTTCGGTGTTAAAAAATAGCCGTAAATATGTGGAATTTTGCGATATGGCGGACTTAAAACACAACTTTTTGTGTAATTACGTCTGTCATTATACAACATATTGTGCAAAAAAGCAATTGATAAGTAGCAATTTTTCAAAAAAGGAGCGAAGCTAATGACACGAAATTTACCGTCAGCGATGTTCGGAAACGTAGAAAGAAAGACTTTCTCACGCATTAAGGGTTCACAGGAAATGCCCAACCTCGTAGAAGTACAAAAGGACTCCTATCAATCTTTCATAGACGAAGGTATTGCAGAGGTTTTTGAGGATTTCTCGCCGATAACCGACTTCTCTGACCGTTTTGAACTCTATTTTCTGGACCATAAATTGATTGACAAGCCCAAATACAGTGAAAAAGAATGCCGTGATCGTGATGCAACTTATGCCATTCCTTTAAGGGTTAACGTAAGGCTTGTAAATAAAATCACCGACGAAGTTATAAATCAAGACGTTTTTATGGGTGATATACCCAAAATGACGGACAACGGTTCATTCATTATAAACGGTGCGGAAAGGGTTATAGTTTCGCAACTTGTTCGTTCACCCGGCGTTTACAACGGATTCGAATTCGATAAATCCGGTAAAAAATTATATAACACCACGGTTATCCCCAACCGCGGCGCATGGCTTGAACTCGAGCAGGACAACCAAAAGGTTTTATGGGTAAAAGTTGACAGAACGCGTAAACTTCAGGTCAGCATCCTTTTGCGTGCCTTAGGTTTTGAAACAAATAAAGACATTATCGAACTTTTCGGCGGAGACGAGTATATTAAAGCGACTATCGAAAAGGATAACACCAAAACGGTTAAGGAAGGTTTATACGAACTTTACCGTCGTCTTCGTCCGGGCGAAGTTCCCAACGACGACGCGGTTAAGTTAAACTTAAGAAACGTATTCTTCGACCCGCGCCGTTACGACCTTGCAAAAGTAGGTCGCTATAAATTCAACAAACGTTTGAATCTTGCCGCGCGTATCGTAGGTCTTACGCTTGCCGAGGACGTTATTTCCGAGGACGGCGAAGTTTTAGCGGTAAAAGGCGAAGTAATCACTCGTGAAAAGGCTGTGGAAATCCGCGACGCAGGCATAAACGAAATCGACGTTTTGTCCGCAGGCGTAAAACACAGAGTAATCGCCAACAACACCGTAAGTTTCAAAGCAACCACCGGTTGCAACGCAAGGTATTTCGGTCTTTTGGATACCGTTCATTATCCGTCCTTAAAGTTTGCCGAAAATGTTAAAGATTTGGCGGCGGAAGTCGGCGTGGAAGAAGCGGGCGAAAGGCTTATAAACGAAATTAACGCCCTTTACTACACCGAAGAAACTCAGGTTGACGGCGCAGAAGAAAAACCCGAAACCAAAAAGAACGCCGAAAAACGTAAGGAACAGAGAAGAAAATTCGTCGTTGCTTGCGTGGAATTCTATAAAATTTTGGAAGAAGGCATTACCGAAAAACTTGACGCCGAAAGAAAGAAAACCGTTAAGCCGTTACTTAACGTATTAAACCATAAACATATCACCGTAGACGATATTATCGCCTCCATATCCGTAAACTTAGACCTTTGCTACGGCATCGGCGAAGTTGACAATATCGACCACTTGGGCAACCGTCGCGTACGTTCGGTCGGCGAACTTTTACAAAATCAATTCAGAATCGGTATTGCAAGGCTTGAAAGGCTTATTAAAGAAAGAATGGCGACGCAGGATCCGAAGGAAGTTACTCCGCAGGGGCTTATCAACATAAGACCGGTTAACTCTGCCATAAAGGAATTCTTCGGTTCATCTCAGTTATCGCAATTCATGGACCAAACCAACCCCATTGCTGAACTTACCCACAAAAGGAAACTTTCCGCATTGGGCCCCGGCGGTTTGAACAGAGAAAGGGCGACCTTTGAAGTCAGGGACGTTCACTACACCCACTACGGCAGAATGTGCCCTATCGAAACCCCTGAAGGTCAAAACATAGGTCTTATTTCTTCCCTTACGACTTACGCAAAAGTTAACGAATACGGCTTTATCGAAGCGCCTTACAGACGCGTCGACAAAGAAACCGGCGTCGTTACCGACGACGTAAGGTATTTGACCGCCGACGAAGAAGACGAATTCATCGTTGCGCAGGCCAACGAACCTTTGGACGACATGGGCAGATTCGTAAACGATCGTGTTTCCTGCCGTCACAGAGAAGAAATTACCGAAGTCGACAAAAAACTTATCGATTACATGGACGTATCGCCCATGCAGTTGGTTTCCGTTGCAACCGCGCTTATTCCTTTCTTGGAAAGCGACGATACCCACAGAACATTGATGGGTTCCAACATGCAACGTCAGGCAGTTCCTTTATTAAAACCGGAAAACGCAATCGTCGGTACGGGTATCGAAGCAAAAATCGCTTACGACTCCGGCGTAATGATTATCGCAAAGGAATCGGGCGTAGTTAAGTCTTCTTGCGGTGACAGAATAGTGGTTACCGACGACGAAGGCGTAGACCACGTTTACGAACTTAAAAAATTCCAGCGTTCCAACCAAGGAACCTGCATTAACCAACGTCCTATCGTATCGGCAGGCGATAAAGTCAAAACAGGGGACGTGATTGCGGACGGTCCTGCGACATCTAACGGCGAATTAGCCCTCGGCAGAAACATTCTCATCGGCTTTATGACGTGGGAAGGTTATAACTACGAAGACGCAATTTTGCTTTCCGAAGAATTGGTTCAGGACGACGTATTTACTTCCATTCACATTGAAGAACACGAAACCGAAGCCCGTGATACCAAACTCGGCGAAGAAGAAATCACTCGTGAAATTCCCAACGTCGGCGACGACGCTTTGAAAGACCTCGATTCCGACGGTATTATAAGAATCGGCGCCGAAGTTATGAGCGGCGATATCCTTGTCGGTAAGGTTACGCCTAAGGGCGAAACCGAACTTACCCCCGAAGAAAGACTGCTTCGTGCAATCTTCGGCGAAAAGGCAAGAGAGGTTAGGGATACTTCTTTGCGCGTGCCTCACGGCGAAAGCGGTATAGTGGTAGACGTTAAAATATTTACAAGAGAAAACAAAGACGAACTTGCGCCCGGCGTTAACAAACTCGTAAGGGTTTATATCGCTCAAAAGCGTAAGATTTCGGTAGGCGACAAAATGGCGGGTCGTCACGGTAATAAAGGCGTAATATCCAGAGTTTTACCCAGATACGATATGCCTTTCCTTGCTGACGGCACACCTTTACAGATATTATTGAACCCGTTGGGCGTTCCTTCCCGTATGAACATCGGTCAAGTGCTCGAAGTGCATTTAGGCCTTGTATGCAAACAACTCGGTTGGAAGATCGCAACCCCCGTATTCGACGGTGCGACGGGCGATGAGATTAAACAATTACTTGCGGAAAATCAAATCGTTAATCCGGACGGCGAAGTCGACGGTAAGATTCAACTTTACGACGGCAGAACGGGCGAACCTTTTGAAAACCGTTCTACGGTAGGTCAGATGTACATGATTAAACTGCACCACTTAGTCGACGATAAGATTCACGCAAGATCCACAGGTCCTTACTCGCTTGTAACCCAGCAACCTTTGGGCGGTAAAGCGCAGTTCGGCGGACAACGTTTCGGCGAAATGGAAGTTTGGGCGCTCGAAGCCTACGGCGCGGCGCACATTTTGCAGGAAATTTTAACCGTTAAGTCGGACGATATCGTAGGCAGAAGAAAGACTTACGATTCTATCGTAAATAAGGGAGACGACAATTCCGAACCGGGTATTCCGGCATCCTTTAAGGTACTTTTGAAGGAACTTCAGTCCTTGGCATTAGATATGAAAGTTCTTACCGAAACGGGCGACGAAATCTCTCTTAAAGAACTCGAAGACGATGAAATCGACGAAAGAATGATCGTTCCCGAAAGAGAAAAGACCGAAAGCGTCGATCTCGGCATCGAAGAAGATACGAACGTTGAAGAAGAAACCGCCGGCGCAACGTTGTTCGACGACGAAGAATTCGGACTTGACGATAACGATCTCGAGAACTTCACCAGCGACGATTTGTTGGACGACGACTATGACGATCTCGAAAATCTTGACAATCTCGATCTTTTGGACGATGATTTCGACGACGACAATAACTAATAGGGAGGCAGTAACATATGTTTGAACTTAACAATTTCGACGCCATTCAAATAGGCGTGGCTTCTCCTGAAAAAATCAGAGGATGGTCTTACGGCGAAGTAACTAAGCCGGAAACCATTAACTACCGCACTCAAAAACCCGAAAAGGACGGACTTTTTTGCGAAAGAATTTTCGGGCCGACAAAAGATTGGGAATGTCATTGCGGTAAATATAAAAGAATTCGTTATAAAGGCGTAATCTGCGACAAATGCGGCGTAGAAGTTACCCGTTCCAAAGTAAGGCGCGAACGTATGGGGCATATCGAACTTGCCGCACCCGTTTCACACATTTGGTATTTCAGGGGCGTTCCTTCAAGAATAGGTTTAGTGCTCGATATGAGTCCTAAGCATTTGGAACAGGTTTTGTATTTTGCAAATTTCGTAGTTTTGGATCCAGGTCCCACCGAATTTACTTATAAAGAAGTAATCAACGACAAACAAAGGGATGAAGCCATCGAAAAGTACGGCTATAATTCCTTTAAAGCGGGTATGGGCGCCGAAGCCATTAAAGAACTTTTAATGGCGGTTGACCTTGATAAAGAAGTAGAGGAAGTAAGAAACATTATCGCAAACAGTCCTTCCGGTCAAAAGAAGGTAAAAGCGGTTAAAAGATTAGACATTTTGGAAGCCTTCCGCCGCAGCGGAAACCGCCCCGAATGGATGATTTTGGACGTTATTCCCGTTATTCCTCCCGAACTTCGTCCTATGGTTCCGCTGGAAGGCGGCAGGTTTGCCACAAGCGACCTTAACGACTTGTATCGCAGGGTAATCAACCGTAACAACAGACTTCGTAAACTTATGGAACTCGGCGCGCCCGATATCATTATAAGAAACGAAAAAAGAATGTTGCAGGAAGCCGTTGACGCTCTTATCGATAACGGTCGCCGCGGTAAAGCGGTTTCCGGCGCCGGTAATCGTGATCTTAAATCACTGTCCGGTATGCTTAAAGGTAAACAGGGACGTTTCAGACAGAACCTTTTGGGTAAACGTGTCGACTATTCCGGCCGTTCGGTTATCGTAGTCGGTCCCGAACTCAAACTTTACCAGTGCGGTTTGCCTAAAGAAATGGCAATCGAACTTTTCAAACCCTTCGTAATGAAGAAGTTGGTTGAAAACAACCAATGTCACAATATAAAGAGTGCTAAACGTACGGTTGAAAGGATGAAACCTTGCGTATGGGAAATTTTGGAAAAGGTCATTAAAGACCACCCCGTACTTTTAAACCGTGCGCCTACCCTTCACCGTCTTTCCATTCAGGCGTTTGAACCTGTTTTGATCGAAGGCAGGGCAATTAAACTGCATCCGCTCGTATGCGGTGCGTTCAACGCAGACTTCGACGGCGACCAGATGTCCGTTCACGTTCCTCTGTCCATCGAAGCGCAAGCCGAAGCAAGATTTTTAATGCTTTCTTCTAACAACATTTTAAAACTTGCCGACGGTAAGCCCGTTATGTCGCCTACGCAAGACATGGTTTTAGGTTGCTACTATTTAACCATCGTAAGGCGTGAACACGGCAAAAAATACGACGCTAAGTTTAACGAAACCGATGACGGCAAACTTTACACGGCAGGTATTTACACCCCCGACGAAGCCATCATCGCTTACCAAACAAAACAACTACACTTGCAGGACGAAATTTTCGTTCGTAACACGGCAACCACACCGGACGGCGAAAAGGTCAGCAAGATGATTAAGACCACCACGGGCAGAATTATATTCAACCGCGCTATTCCTCAGAATATCGGTCTTATAAAAAGGGAAGTTCCTACCGACTACTGCGAACTCGAAGTAAACGCACTTGTCAAAAAGGGCGACCTTAAAAAGATAGTTAACGCTTGCTTCAAGACCGGCGGATCTCCGCTTGCAGCCGAAGCCTTAGACAGTATCAAGGCTTTAGGTTACAAGTATTCCACCATTGCAGGCTTAACGACCAGCGTTTTCGATATGCACATCCCCGAAAAGAAGGAAGAAATCCTTGCCACCGCCGAAAAAGAGGTGTTAAAGGTAGATAAATTGCACGCAAGGGGACTTCTTACCGAAAACGAAAGGTATAAAAAGGTGGTTGACCTTTGGACGGAAGCAACCGATGAAGTATCCGACCAAATCACCAACAATACCGAAAAATTCAATCCTATCACAATGATGGTTGACTCCGGCGCGCGTGGTTCAAAAGACCAGATTAAGCAACTTGTCGGTATGCGCGGACTTATGACCAACCCTAACGGTAAGATCATAGAAATCCCTGTTAAATCCTGCTTCCGTGAAGGGCTTTCCGTTTTGGAATACTTCATTTCCTCTCACGGCGGAAGAAAAGGTTTGGCGGACACCGCTTTAAAGACGGCGGACTCCGGTTATTTGACAAGACGTCTTGTTGACGTTTCCCACAATGTAATTATTCGTGAAGAAGACTGCTTCGAAGGCACAGGCGAAAAGCCGAAGGGCGTTTGGATCTCCAACATAATGGGATTTGAAGGCAACAAAGAAAAGGTTATCGAATCTTTGGAAGACAGAATCATCGGGCGTTTCGCAATAGACGACGTTTGCTATCCCGAAGGACATGAAAGGTCTGGCGAAGTAATCGTTAAGGGCGACACCATGATTTCCGAAGAACAGGCTAAGGAAATTACAAAAGCCGGTATCGATAAAGTTTTGATAAGAAGCACCTTTACCTGCCGTTCCAAAAACGGCGTATGCGCTAAGTGTTACGGCAAAAACATGAGTAACAACTTGGTTGTTAATATCGGTGAAGCGGTCGGCGTTATAGCCGCTCAGTCCATCGGCGAACCGGGCACTCAACTTACCATGAGAACCTTCCACACCGGCGGTATTGCTTCTACCGAAGATATTACCCAAGGTTTGCCGAGAATCGAAGAATTGTTCGAGGCTCGCCGTCCAAAGGGGCAGGCTGTCGTCTGCGAAACCAGCGGTTTGGTTACCGTTGAAGAAAGAGAAGGTCTTCGCCACGTTATCGTTAAGGGCGAAGGCACAGGCAAAGACAGCGTTAAGGACTACGCCATTCCTTTCTCTGCGGATCTTAAAGTTAAGACCGGCGATTACGTAGAACCCGGTAAGATTTTGACTTCCGGTTCCGTATATCCGCAGGACATTTTAAGAACGCAAGGCGTAAAAGGCGTTCAAGATTACATTTTGCGTGAAGTTCAATCGGTTTACCGTGCACAGGGCGTTGACATTAACGATAAACACGTAGAAATCATCGTTCGTCAAATGTTACGCAAAGTCCGCGTCGAAAACTGCGGAGACACCGATTTACTCCCCGGCGAATCCGTTGACCTTATCCGTTTTGAAGAGGAAAACGAAAAGGCTATGGACAAGGGTTTAAGACCGGCAACCGCAAAGAGGACATTGCTCGGTATCACAAAAGCCGCGCTTGCTACCGAAAGTTTCTTATCCGCCGCGTCCTTCCAAGAAACCGCAAAGGTTTTGACGGAAGCGGCTATCAAGAATAAGGTTGACCCGTTAATCGGTCTTAAAGAAAACGTAATTATCGGTAAACTTATTCCCGCAGGTACGGGCGTTAAGGATTACAAGGTGTTAAATCCTCAACTTAACAACGCAAACGGCGATAAAAACTAATTAAATTCTCCGAAAAGGCAGTATACCTGCCTTTTCGGTACAAAGTTTGAATTTATACCGTTAAAATTGGCAATCATTTATATAAATAAGGATTGCATATCTGCATAAAAACCGTCAATTCGTTTGACTAATATGTTAAAATTTGTTAGAATTTACGGGCAAGGTGGGTTCAGTTAACGGTATTTTGCGACTTTTTTATATAATTTGTTTTCAACCATGCCTTTTTTGGCAGTTGGTCAGAAATATTCCGAAATCTTAAAAGGAGGTAAAACATGCCAACAATTAACCAGATTATCAAGCACAGCAGACGTACGGCAACGGAAAAGAGCAAGGCTCCTATCCTGGATTCATGTCCGCAAAGAAGAGGCGTATGCCTTTCTGTTACTACAACATCACCCAAAAAGCCTAACTCCGCTATGCGTAAGATAGCCAGGATAAGATTGACGAACAAGCAGGAAGGTACCGTGTACATTCCCGGCGAAGGTCACAATCTTCAGGAACACAGCTCCGTACTTATCAGGGGCGGTAGGGTTAGAGATTTACCTGGTGTCAGATATCACATTATCCGTGGTACACTCGATACCGCAGGCGTTGCAAAACGCAAACAGGCACGTTCTAAATACGGCGCTAAAAAGCCTAAGTAATTTTTAACCTGTAATTTTTACCTACTTATTCGGAATATCGACCAAGGTATTTGCCCGAAGCCAAGTAGGCAGTATCCCCAAAAGGGAGAAGGTTCGCTACTCTGTATATTATAATAATGATAGAGCGTGCGATAGCTGTACCGGGCAGATGCCCAAAAATATTAAAAGGAGATAATTATTATGCCAAGAAGAGGCTCAGTTCCCAAAAGGGACGTGCTACCTGATCCTTTATACGGAAGCAAGGTTGTTACGAAACTCGTAAACCAAATCATGCTCGACGGTAAAAAGGGTATAGCACAAGGTATCGTTTACGATGCTTTTACTATGATGAGTGAAAAGACGGGTAAGGACGCTATGGAAGTTTTCAATCAAGCGCTTGCTAATTCTATGCCCCAGCTCGAAGTAAAGGCAAGACGTGTAGGCGGTTCCAACTACCAAGTTCCTATTGAAATCAGGGAAGAAAGAAGACAAACTTTAGCAATTCGTTGGATAGTTTTAAACGCAAGAAAGCGCAGCGACCGTGATATGTACGTAAGGCTCGCCAACGAACTTATAGACGCTTCCAACAACACCGGCGGTGCTGTTAAGAAAAAGGAAGATATGCACAGAATGGCGGAAGCAAACAAAGCGTTTGCACACTTCCGTTGGTAATAAAGGAGAAGAATGCCAAGACAAGTTGAACTTAAAGATACCAGAAACATTGGTATTATGGCGCATATCGACGCCGGTAAGACCACAACTACGGAGCGCATTCTCTTCTATACGGGGAAAACCCACAAACTCGGGGAGGTTCATGAGGGCGCTGCCACCATGGACTGGATGGTACAGGAACAGGAAAGGGGCATAACCATTACGTCAGCCGCTACTACCTGTTTTTGGAAAGGTAATCGGATAAATATCATCGATACCCCCGGCCACGTAGACTTTACCGTTGAGGTTGAAAGGTCTTTGAGAGTTCTAGACGGCGCTGTTGCCACGTTTTGCGCAAAAGGCGGTGTCGAACCGCAAAGCGAAACCGTTTGGCGTCAGGCGGACAAGTACCGCGTACCCCGTATCGCTTACGTAAACAAAATGGACATAAACGGTGCGAACTTTTTAGGCGCCGTACAAATGATGCACGATAGGTTAGGCGCAAACGCCGTTCCGGTAACCCTTCCTATCGGCAAGGAAGATACCTTTACCGGTATCATAGACCTTATAAATCAAGACGCTATAGTTTACAGCGATTCACTCGGCAAATCTGAAGAAATCGTGGATATCCCCGATGACTATAAGGATTTAGCCGCTGAATACAGAGAAAAACTTATCGAAGCCTGCGCCGATATCGACGACGACTTCGGTGAAAAGTACCTTTTAGGTGAAGAAATCACTACGGACGACCTTAAACGTGTTATCCGCAAAGGCACTATTTCAATGCAACTTGTACCCGTACTTTGCGGTTCAAGTTATCGCAACAAGGGCGTGCAACATCTTTTGGACGCAATCGTAGACTATCTCCCAAGCCCCCTTGACGTCAGCCACATAGTCGGCGTTAACAAAAAGGGCGAGGAAGAAGAAAGGATTACGTCGGACGAAGCGCCGTTTTCGGGGCTTGCTTTTAAAATCGTTGCAGATCCTTTTGTCGGAAGAATCGCTTTCTTCAGAGTGTACTCCGGACACCTTACTTCGGGTTCATACGTTTACAACAGCACTAAGGGTAAGCGCGAAAGGGTAGGAAGACTGCTTTTAATGCACGCTAACCACCGTGAAGAAATCCCCGAAATCTATGCCGGCGATATTTGCGCCATCGTAGGTTTAAAGGACACTTCCACAGGCGATACTTTGTGCAGTGAAAACGCCCCCATTATTTTGGAACAAATGGAATTCCCCGATCCCGTTATCCGCGTAGCCATAGAACCTAAGACCAAACAAGGTCAGGAAAAGATGTCTATGTCCCTTTTAAAACTTGCCGAAGAAGATCCTTCGTTCAAGTTCTATACCGATAACGAAACAGGTCAAACCATTATCGCCGGTATGGGAGAGTTACACTTAGAAATTATCGTTGACAGGTTGCTTCGCGAATTCAAGGTTGAAGCGACGGTCGGCAAACCGCAGGTTGCTTACAGAGAAACCTTCCGTCAAGCAGTTGACGCCGAAGGTATGTATAAGCGTCAGTCCGGCGGTAAAGGTCAGTACGGCCATTGTAAGGTTACCTTTGAGCCTTTGGAACCCGGTTCGGGATTCGTCTTTGAAGACAAGACGGTCGGCGGATCTATCCCCAAAGAGTATATCGAACCTGTCAGAAAGGGTATCGAGGACGCTGCTAAAAACGGTATTTTGGCAGGATATGAAGTTGTTGATTTTAAAGCAACCGTTTACGACGGAAGTTATCACGAAGTCGACTCTTCGGAAATCGCTTTCCGTATTGCAGGGTCTATGGCGTTTAAAGACGGCGTAAAACGTGCTAAGCCCGTTTTACTTGAACCTATTATGAAGGTTGAAATCGTAACCCCGGACGATTATTTCGGTGATCTTATGGGCGACGTTTCTTCAAGAAGAGGTAACATCGTCGGTACCGATGACAGAAACGGTGCAAAAGTCATCGACTGCGAAATTCCTTTGTCCGAAATGTTCGGTTATGCAACCGACCTAAGGTCAAGAACCCAAGGCAGAGGACAGTACACGATGCAGTTTGCACACTATAACGAAGTCCCCAAATCGGTTGCCGAAAAAATTATCGGCGACAGAGCGGGCAACTAATTAAAAATTAGCGTAAAAACGCTTAAAAAAATAAAGAAAAACAAACAAATAATTTTTTAATTCGGAGGAAACAAAAACATTATGGCAAAGGCAAAATTTGACAGAAGTAAACCCCATGTAAACGTTGGTACCATCGGTCACGTTGACCATGGTAAAACCACTTTGACCGCTGCAATCACCATGGTTTTGGCTTGCAACGGACAGGCTGCTAAGATGAGATATGATGAAATCGATAAAGCACCTGAAGAAAAAGCAAGAGGTATTACAATCAACACCGCACACGTTGAATACCAAACCGCTACCCGTCACTACGCACATGTAGACTGCCCGGGCCACGCCGACTATGTTAAAAACATGATTACCGGTGCTGCTCAGATGGACGGCGCAATCTTGGTTGTTGCTGCTACCGACGGTCCGATGCCCCAGACCAGAGAACACATCCTTCTCGCTCGTCAGGTAGGCGTTCCTTACATCGTAGTATTCTTAAATAAGACCGATCAAGTTGACGATCCCGAACTTTTAGACCTCGTTGAAATGGAAGTAAGAGAACTTCTTAACGAATATGACTTCCCCGGCGACGATACTCCTATCATCCGCGGTTCCGCACTCAAGGCTTTGGAAAAAGCAACCAGCGGCTGCCCCGATGCAGAAGTATTAGCGGCTCCCGAATGCCAATGCGTTCTTCAACTTATGGAAGCTATTGACGCTTACATTCCTACTCCTGCAAGAGAAGACAGCAAGCCTTTCTTACTCCCTATAGAAGACGTATTCACCATTTCCGGTCGTGGTACCGTTGCTACCGGCCGTGTTGAAAGGGGTGTTGCACACGTTGGCGATCCCGCTGAAATCGTTGGTCTTAAAGAAAAATCCACCAACACCGTTATTACCGGTCTTGAAATGTTCCGTAAACTTCTTGACGAAGCACAAGCAGGCGACAACGTAGGCGCTTTGCTCCGTGGTATCGACAGAAAGAACGTTGAACGCGGTCAAGTTATCGCTAAACCCGGTTCAATTCATCCTCATACCGAATTCACCGGTCAAGTTTACGTTTTAACTCAGTCTGAAGGCGGAAGACATACTCCTTTCTTCAACAACTATCGTCCTCAGTTCTATTTCAGAACAACCGACGTTACCGGCACCATCAGCCTTCCCGAAGGCGTTGAAATGGTTATGCCCGGCGACCACGTAACCATCACCGTTAGCCTCATCACCCCGATCGCTATCGAAGAAGGTCTTCGTTTCGCTATCCGTGAAGGCGGCAGAACCGTTG
>CALZDP010000035.1 GCA_945638575.1 uncultured Clostridia bacterium
TAACTACATAACGAATTTTTAAGTAACAAAAAGTAATTAGCGCGTTTTTTAAGCAACGAATAACACTTTATTACGCGACAGAAACTTTACGCGACAGAAATGCCGATTATTACAAAAAATACTTATCCGAAGCGTTAATAAGCCGTGCACCCGCAAATTATGAGCGGGGTATGGGATAAGTTATCCTTACTTACCATAAACTTGCGGCAACAAAACAGGCTCGGTTTTGAAACGCTAAGGAAAAAGCGCCCTTTGCCTTTCGGCAAACGGCGCTTTTTTATATACTTTTGCGGTCTTGCGACAACTCCCCTTGTTTAAGTTTACTTAACCGTAGTATTTTGTATAGGTTTAAGCGTGGTTTAAAAAACCCGCCTTTACAAAAAAAGCAAGTGCGAATAAAAAAATCATATAATAATTTTCGACCGCAATTTTTAAATTGCAAATCGGATAAAAACCGTTAAAACGCTACATAAGCGCGACTTATTGCAAAAAACGGATAAAAAAACAGGGTTAAAACGCATAATATTTTTACATATTTATTTTTAGCGATTGACAAGCCCCTTTATTTATGTTATACTTATCTAAAAGTTATTATATAGTAGAAAATTTTATACGGTCGTATCTTAGGGCACGGCAACGTAGGGCAAAGTATGCGAAAGCATACGACGCAAAACTATAGGGTCTTCAATTTAAGGCAACCAGTTGCAAATTTTACATTTGTAACGGCTTTTTTGTTATCGGGGCAAGCCTTTTAGACGGATTTATGGTTTTTCAGCCTGAAAATTTTGCTAAGTAATAACTTCCGCTCGGGCGTTACACCAAAGCGGAAATCCTTTAAAAACAAACAAAAAGGAAAACACAATGAATCAAACAGTTAAAAAAACCATCAAAATCGTCGTAAACGTACTGCTATGGGTGTTTTTGGCACTTGCGTTGTTTATGACCATACTTGCGTTTTCGGCGCAAGCAAGCAACGCCGGTTATCCCAAACTTGGCGACACCTGTTTACTTACGGTCGAATCCGATTCCATGAACGGACAAGACGGGAAAGGATTTAAAAAGGGCGACCTTATAATTTCACACGTTTTGACGGACGAAGAAAAACAAAATCTTCAAGTGGGCGACGTTATTACCTTTTTTGTCGACCTTAACTTTGACGGCGAAAAGGAACTTAACACCCACAGAATCATCGAACGTAAAGAACAAGACGGCGTTATAACATACGTTACCCAAGGCGACAACAGAGAAATGTCCGCCCAGCCCGACGCACCGATAGGCTTAAGCGATATCGAGGCTGTTTGGACGGGTAAACGTATCGGCGGTATCGGCGCCTTTATCGGTTTTTTGCGTAGCAGTACCGGTTTTTTGGTTTGCATAGTTTTACCCCTTGCGGCATTCTTTATTTATGAACTTGTCGTTATGATTAACACCATAAACAAAATCCGCAATAAAGGTAAAAAACAGATTACCAAAGAGGACGAAGAACTTATCAAACAGCGCGCTATCGAAGAATACCTTGCCAAACAAGGTAACGGCGATAAGGCTAAGGAAGAATCTTCCGACGACAACAACTAAAAATCGGCTTTGCCGAATCTATCCCGATATATTTACGCGGAGGCTAATTTAGACTGCGTTAAACGCAGTCAAAAAAGCCGTTACGCTATTTTAAGCGATACCTAAATACACGCTTTATCGGTCAAAACTCTACTTTTACCTACGTTTTTACCCACGTTTTTATTTGGAGACAAATTTGAATGGATGCTTTTTTGAATTGGTTTTTTACCTTTATAACTTCCATGTTCAGCGGAATTTGGCAAGGTATTAAGGAACTGTTTTTCGGAATAATCCATATATTCGACTTCGGAACATATTTCGGATATTTTTCGATGTTCCAAAGCGGCTTCGGCTTTTGGGGTTGGGTTCTTGCCATATTGTCCTTTATTTTGGTATACGCTTTTTGGTTCGGGCTTATATTTTTAATCATTTTATTGGTTCGTAAATATATAAGATTCAGATCTTCCCTTGTGTGCAACGAAGATTTGTTGGAAGAAATCGCAAATCTTCATAAGGACGTTATTCGCCTTACCCGTGAAAAGGAACGCATTATGGCGTTGAAAAGTTCTGCTTCTATCGGCGGTGAAGAGTTAAGCGTTATTTTAAAAGACAACGATATGGACCTCCCGACCGAAGCGCTTACCACCACCGGCGAAGTTACCGTTTCAGCCGATAAAATCACCGAAGAACCGAAGATTTACGAACCGAGATTTTTCCGCCTCGGCGCGGTGGACGAAAAGTTTTCCAACTATCAACCCCAACCCTTTGACGACGAAGGTTTGTCGCTTGAACAACTTTGCGAAGAAATCAGAAACTTTGCCTGCTTTAATTCCCGTTTGTATTACGAAATCAAAACCATTCGTCTTATGATAGCCGGTTTTGCTTCCACAAAAATGATACTTTTACAAGGTATTTCCGGTACAGGTAAAACTTCGCTTCCCTACGTTATGGGTAAATACTTCGATAACGACGCCACTATCGCTTCCGTTCAGCCTTCTTGGAGGGACCGTTCCGAACTTTTCGGATTCTTCAACGAATTCACCAAAAAGTTTAACGAAACCGAAGTTTTGCGCCGTATTTACGAATCCGCTTACATTAACGATATCAACATCATCGTCCTTGACGAAATGAACATCGCGCGTGTAGAATACTACTTCGCAGAAATGCTTTCCATTTTGGAAATGCCCGACCCCGAAGAATGGAAGATACAACTTGTTCCTTCCGTTTGGCCGAACGATCCCCTTCTTTTGACGGACGGCAAACTTAAAATACCCACCAACGTTTGGTACGTCGGTACGGCTAACAACGACGACTCTACCTTTGCGGTATCCGATAAGGTTTACGACCGTGCGTTCGTTATAAACCTCGATAAAAAAGGCGTGCCGTTTGAAGCGCCCGAAACTAAGCCGAGAAAGGTCAGTTACAGCCGCGTGGATTCCCTTTACAACAAAGCGGTTGAAGATCACCCCGTTACCGAAGAAATGCTTTCGCAAATCGAGAAGTTGGACAACTACGTTATCGAACACTTCAGGGTGGCTTTCGGTAACCGTATTATGAAGCAGTTAAAAATCTTCGTTCCCGTTTACGTCGCTTGCGGAGGCAATGAACTTGAAGCGCTTGACTATATGTTGGCAACCAAAGTTTTCCGTAAGTTTGAAAGTTTGAACTTAGGTCTTATCCGCGACGAGTTAAGAGGTCTTATTAACTTCCTTGACGCTACATTCGGTAAAGACACCATGAACGAAAGTATCGCCTTTTTAAGAAGATTACAAAAATCTTACTGATTTTTAAATGGATTTTCAGACTGTACAATATTTTGCAATTTTGATTTTATAATTTCCTATTTATGATATTTTTCGTAAGGGGCTTTTAATAAAAAGTTCCTTACGAATATTTTTAGAAAGGGATATTTTGGCGGATAATAGGCTTATAGACCGATTTTTACCAAATTTTTAAAACCGCAAATCTACTTTTACCCTTAGGCTGCGCGCCTAAAAGGAGGCTTTCGTTTTGGACGGCGAAAAAATTACCGACAATTTAATTCTTTCCGAAGACAACCTTAATGACGAAAGTCAAACGGGTGCGCAGGACGTATTTACGGGCACAGTTACCGATTTGGAAAATTTGGTAAGTAAATTTTCCTATTACCAAAATGTAATGGGCTTTTTTAAGGGCGGAGAAGGGGTTGTAGAACTTAAAAAACGCTTTATGCTTAAAATGATCGACGAAGAATGGGTTAAAATGATTGAGGACACCATACCTTCGCTTGACCTGATTATCCGCAACCCCGGCAGACTTTTGCAGGAAGTAGAAGAACTTAAACCCATAGAACAAACAAGAAAGGTTACTTCACGCTCCATACAGCACCTTTCGCAACATACCGACCTTATAAACGAAATCAAACGCGACGGCTCCGTTATGCCGGCGAAACTTTTGAACGTCTTTCAGGACGAAACGGTTTTAACTTACGAAAACCGCTTTATAAACACCTTAATAAACCGCTTATACGCCTTTGTTTGCGTAAGGGTTGACGCCGCCGAACAATGCGGTACCGACGAAAAGTTATCTACCCTTTCATTTGACCAAACCTTTACCGACGGCGAAAAACACGGTAAAATTTCATTAAAAATAGAGTACGCCGAAAAACCGCACGAACACGAAGTGGTTAAAAACTATATTTACACGAGCGATTTGTGGAAACGTGTTTTGCGTTTAAAACGGCTTGTTACTTCCTATATGGATTCGGGATTTGTACATTCCGTAGGCAAAAACTACGTTCGACCGCCCATCATGCGTACAAATATGCTGCTTAAAAACGTTGATTTCCGTCAATGTCTTGCCTTGTGGGAATTTTTGGAAAGTTACGAAAATTTAGGTTACGAAACCCTTATTCAGGAAGACGTTGAAAAGGTTGACGACCAACTTTTAAAGGACTTTTACAATTCCCTTGCCGAACAGTACGTACTCTTTCAAAAGCACGTAAGAAATTACTTTGAATTTGACAATGCTTTGGATATGCGCGGTCCCGTCGGTCTTTTACCTGTCGAGATAAAAGACGAACTCGATCCCCTTTCCATGCGTGAACATGACTTTACCCAAAAAATACCGGATAAAGAACCCGAACCTATCGATATGACGGAAGAAGCCGAAGAAATCGACTTTGCCGTCCGCGTAGCCCTTGCCGTTGACGACTTTATCGTTCAAGAGGATCAGGACAGCGAAGAAGAAGTCGACCTTGTTGACGGCAATATTCTTTATCGTTACCGCTACTCGTTTACTTCGAGGCTTATACTTGCCCAAAACCCCACGCAGGATTTTTATACCGAAGTCAAAAACTACATTTTATCCTTTAAAGGGGTAAAATCACGCGTAAGTTGGAATCACGAAGCCTTTAACTGCGGTAGAAAAAAATGCGCGCGCTTAAACGTAAAGGGCAAGACGTTATTCCTGTATATCCCCGTTAACATCGAAGAAGCAGACAAAAAATACCGCTTGCAGGACGTTTCTGACAGTAAGTCAAACAAGGACTACCCCGCCCTTATGCGTATCCGCAGCGACCGCGGAGTTAAATGGGCTAAGGAACTTATCGATATCGTAATGGCAAACCTCGGAATCGAAAAACTCGAAACCCCCGTATATGTCGATTATCACATTCCTTACGCCACAAGAGAAGAAATGGCGTCATGGGATCCGCCCCTTGTTAAAATCATCAATCAAGACGGAACGGAAGTTGCCTTCGACGGCAAAAAAGATGACGAACAAGCCGAGACTTCCGAAGCGGAAATCGCCGCCGCCGAACTTTTGGACGACGGTTCGGAATACAACGAACTTGACGGCGACCGCGACGACGATGACGAAGATTCGGACGGTAACGTCGATACCGTCGGACTTTTGACCGACCTTATCGTTACCTATCGTTACCGTTATTCCTTTAAAGCACGTCTTATTCAGGCAGACGAAAAACTTCAGTCATACTACGGCGAAGTTAAAAACCATATTTTATCCTACCAAAAGGTACGTACAAGCATGGCTTGGGGACACGAAACCTTCCGTTTCGGCCGCAATACCCTTATCAAATTTAAAATTCGCGGAAAGGCCCTTGCAATATACTTTGCGCTTAATCCGGACGACTACGTTGACAGTAAGTACAACTTAAAAGACCTTACCGACGAGGACGGCAGACCGCAACTTCCTTTAATGCTAAAGGTAAAAAGTTCACGCGGAGTCAAGTGGGCTAAGGAACTTATAAACGACGTTATGGCGGTTTACGGCGCCGTTCAGGGGGAAATCCCCACGGTCGATTATTCCTTAGATTACATGACCGCCGAAGAACTTATGAATCTTCCCAAGCCGTTAGTTAAGACCTCTCACGTCGGCGGAAACGCCCCCACAGGCGCTCCCGACAAGGCCGTTGTGCCTTCGGTAACACATACGCAAACGGCAAACGCCCCCTTGATTAGCGCAGACAAAAAGACCGTTGACGATATTTTTGAAGAAGTTTTCGATTTAAACAAAATCAAGCCTATCGCCGAAGAATTTTCGCCGAAAACCGAAAACGTTGAAGCCGAAACCGCGGTAACCGAAACTGTTGAAACAGATACTTCGGAAACCGAAGAAACTGTTGATTTAACCGCTGATTTTGAAAATATCACAGAAGAATCGAATACAGCCGACGGCGAAGAAACCATTACCGCGGAAAATGAGAAATCGGAACCTTCCTTAGAAGAAACCCTTTCGGACGAAGCCGCCGACAAGGACGAAGCCTATTTGGAGCAAACGGACGAAACCGAGATAGACGGCGAAGTTTATTGCGCAAACAAGCGTAAATTAAAACTTAAAAAGAAGCCGAGAAACAAATTTAACAGGTTGCCATGAAAAAGATTACCTTTAAAAAGATTTTAAACCTTTTTCTTACCCTATTTATAGTTTTTGTCGGCATAGTTATAGCCCTTTTGGCGATACAAAAGATTACCGGCAAAAAGATAGTGCCGTACAGCGTTTTATGGGTGCTTACCCCGAGCATGGAAGACACCATTCCGCAAAAAAGTTACGTCCTTGTAAAAACGGTGAACGCAAAAGAGGTTAAGGTGGACGACATAATCACATTCCGCTCGAGAGACGGTGCGATTGCAGGCGACCTTAACACACACCGCGTGGTGGAAATTATCGGCGATAACGAAGAGTTCGTTACCAAAGGCGACGCCAATCCTATTCCCGACAAAACCCACGTTTTTGCGCAGGATATCGAGGCAAAATACATTAAAAACCTGCCTATACTGTCATTTTTCGGCAGAGTGTTTACTACTACTTACGGCTTCGTTATTTGCATGGTACTTATGCTTGCAGGTACTGTTTTTTGGTTTTACAGATACTTTGTTTCCAAACGCAAGCCTAAAACCGAAAACGCGGAAACATCACTTTCTTCGGAAGATTTTGACAGGCTTGTAAAAGAGGAAGTCAAACGCTTGGAAGATACCGCCGAAAAATCGCAAGTTAGCGACGCTTCCGCAAAAAATTCCGACGATAATTCCACAAAATAAAAATCCGTTCCCCTGTAGGGAATAAAATCAAACTATTAAAGGAGAAATAGCCTTGCGTAAAATATCAGTTATTAACGGCAGAAGAATATTACTGTTTATAATCGCAATCGTCAGCGCGATACTGCTTGTTTCGGCGGTTTCGATGTTGATAAGATATAATGACGACATTTCCGTAAGGGCTGTTTCAGAGGCCCATTTAAGGACGGTCGACGCTAAAGATAAGGTGTACGAAAATATTACCGAGTATACCGCAAAGGCAAAGTCGCTTGCCATTCTTTTAGCCGACTGTACGAACGAAACCGACGTTCTCGACACCATACGTACCGCCGCCGGAAAGGAAGATTTTAAAGAGGTAAAAAACTTCCGCTACTTTAAGGGCGACGTTTTGTGCGACGAAACAGGCGAGCCTTACAACGGCAATGACGTAGCGGACGATTACTACCGAAAATCCCCTACCGTTGCCGGCTATATCGGTTCTTTTGACGAGCAAACTTTCCGAGAAGGCACTATGACTATGGTTGGGTTTTACGCCCCCGTAGAGGCAAACGGTTTTTTAAACGGCGTGGTAATTTACTATCCCAGAAACAAACTTTTGTCATTCTTTCCGGAAGGCGGCGCAAATTCGGACGCACAATTTTCGGTACTTACGATAGATAATTCCATAAATGAAATTTTAGTCGGCGGTGATAATCTCGACCGCACAAGCATAAAGGACACCTTACGCCTGCAAATAGGAGAATCCGCCCCCGTTGAGGAGGTTTTAGCGTATATCCACGAAGGCAAAGACGGCGTCATTAAAACCAAAATTACCGGTAAAGATTACGTGATTTCGGTCGGTGCAGACGCGGAAAAATTAAAAGACCTTGCCGTTGTCGAACTATACGACGTAGACATATTGTGCACCGCTAATTTGGACTTTGTCGATACCATTATAATGATAATAATTCTGTTCGCAATAGTGGCGGTTGCGGTTATAATTTACCTTATAATTAAGCACATCCACCGCGAACGAGAATACTTCAATATGGAAACCACCGACACCAAACTTCAATGTCTTAACAGACACGGCTTTGAAAAACTTGCCAAAAAAATACTTGACAGAAACGCCGCAACCAACGCAAGGTTCGTCATTGTCGCCGTCCATTTAAGTCACTACAAGTACATCGAAGAAACTTTTGGCGAAAGCGAAACTTCCAACCTGTTACTGCACATTAGGGTTGCGCTTACCAAAATCATCGGTTTGGAAGAATCCTTCGGGCATATTAACAACGGTCAGTTCGTAATGCTTATACACATAAAGGATAAGGACGACCTTTTGACAAGGCTGAAAATCATTTCTTACCTTGCAGCACAGTATAAAAGCGCCCAAAAATTCGATATAAAATTGAGATACGGTATTTACGAAGTGGATTTTAACGAACACCTTAACGTAACCCAAATGGTAGACTTTGCCAACGAAGCCAACTATTCGCTTTCACGCGCGGTTGCGGATAACGCCAACCTGCAATTTAACTATTACAACAGCGAACTTCGCAAAATCCGTTCCTTAAACGAAGATATGGAACTCCGTATGGAAGGGGCGCTGAAAGACGGCGAATTTCAACTTTTTTATCAGCCCAAATACAACTTGCGTTTAGGAAAACAAGACGGTTGCGAAGCCTTGGTCAGGTGGTACGACCCCAAAACCAAAAAGTTCAACCCCCCTGCGCTTTTTATGCAACTTTTCGAGTCCAACGGCTTTGTCATTAAACTTGATAAATACGTTTACACAAAGGTGTGCGAATATATAAGTTATTCTATTGCAAGAGGCAATACCGTTTATCCCGTTTCCGTAAACGTTTCGCGTATCACGGCGGTACAGCCCGACTTTGTGGATTATTACTACAAAACCAAGCGAAAATACGGCATTTCGGACGGACTTATCATGATAGAATTTACCGAAAGTTTTGCGTATGAAGATTACGAAACTTTGCGCGTTATCGTGGACGGGTTACATTCCAAAGGCTTTAAATGCTCGATAGACGACTTCGGAAGCGGTTATTCTTCCTACCGTATTTTAAAATCGCTTCCTATGGACGAAATCAAACTTGATAAATTCTTCCTTGAAAAAAGCGATTCGGAAGAAAGAGACTTTGCTATTTTCACAAGCATTATTCAACTTGCCAAAAATTTAGGCATGAAAGTTACGCAGGAAGGCGTGGAATACAAAGAGGACTTAGACAGACTTATAAGCCTTGGCTGCGACGTGGTTCAAGGATACTATTATTCGTATCCTTTACCGCTATCCGACTATATTATATTCGCCAACACTTCGCGTGAACATAACATTACCTAACCGTAAAAACCGAAAAGTAGGGCTATAAGCCCGTTATCGATGTTTTTTGCTTGTTTTGCACATTAAAAAACATCGGCTGTTTATGACATTTCGTTTTTAACAAAACATCAAAAAAGCGGACGGCATAAAGTTTGTGCATTCCGCTTTTTTTAGGTTAAATTTATTGTTTAAAAAAACATTTTTTAACTGTAAAATGCCGAATTTCATGCTTTTTAAGGCTTGTAAACGACAATTTTTTGAAATGCAACCGCCGGTTGACAAATTGAAAGCCGTCGGTTGTTGCTTGCGCATTAAAGTTATGATAGAATATTGCCGTACTGAAAAGCGGCCGTACGGCGACAACAAAAATCTATCGCATTAAGTGCGGCTAAAAGGAGAATTATGATTTTAGCAGATAAAATAATTAAGTTAAGAAAGAGCAGCGGTTTATCTCAAGAGGAACTTGCGGATAAATTAAACGTTTCAAGGCAAGCGGTTTCCAAATGGGAAAGCGCAACGGCAATACCGAGTTTGGAAAAGATACTTCAGTTAAGCGAACTTTTCGGGGTAACAAGCGACTATTTGTTAAAAGATGAAATCGAAACCGAAGAGTCCACTTCGGAAGAAAACAATTCCGTAATCAAAATTTCTTTGGAAACGGCAAACGACTACCTTGCTTCGAGAAAAAGCGCGGCTAAAAAAATTGCCTTAGCAAGCGTTTTATGTATATTATCGCCTATCACTTTATTGATGCTTGCAGGCGCGTCGGCATCCCCTAACTTTAGCGTAAGCGAAACTTTTGCAGGGGTTATCGGGCTGATAGTTTTATTTGCCTTTGTTGCCTGTGCCGTACCTTTATTTATGTATAGCCGTTTTAAAAATTCCCATTACGAATTTTTAGATAAAGACATTCCTTTTGAACTTGAATACGGCGTTAAAGGGATAGTAAACGAAAGGATAAAACAGTTTAAAGGCAGTTATACATTATATAATATAATCGGCACCTGCCTGTGTATATTTGCTCCCGTTCCCATTATCGCAAGCGCTTTTACCGAAAAGGATTTTTTAGCAATATCCATGCTGTGCGTTACCCTTGTTATAGTTGCGGTTGCCGTTTATATGTTCGTTTTTGCGGGGGTACGGTATGCTTCCATGCAAAAGTTGCTTAAACAAGGAGATTATACCGACGAAGGAAAAAAGCGCAACCGTTTAAAAGAAGCGGTTTCATCCATTTACTGGGGCATTGCGGTCGCACTGTTTTTACTGCTGAGTTTTTTGACGAATAAATGGAACCTTACTTGGATTGTGTTTGCGGTTGCCGGCGTTTTGTCTCCCGTAGTTATGGCAATATGCAATCTTATAAGCAAAAATAAAGAAAATTAATTTTTGATTTTATACTAAAAAGGGATCCGACGGGATCCCTTTTTAGTATAAAACAAACGGATTTTTAAAAACAGACGGTTTTGACATTTCCTCTCTCGTAACGGTTTCCGTTACGTAAAGTTTAAGTTTTTCGTGCTTTAATTTGTCCTTTGCCCACTCGCAAAGTTCCTTTGTTTCAAAGACGCCGAAAACAGCGCTTCCGCTGCCGCTCATTACGACAGCATTTGGCGAAAGTGAGGCTATAAGCCCGTAAACGTCCATTATTTGCGGATTTATCTTACAGGATGATTGATATAAAGCGTTGTAAAAATCGTCCTTTAAAACCCTTTTTAAAGACAGGTTTTCAACAATCTTTTCCGCCCCGTTTTCTATTTTTTTTAAAGGCGATAGGTCATATGTCAAATAAGCGTCCTTAGCCGAAACGCCTTCATTGGGAACGGCTATAAGAAGGTGTAACTTTAAATTGCCGAAGTCTAAAAGTTCCACCTTTTCGCCCCGCCCTTTTAAGCGTGCAAAACCGCCTGACAGCATATAGCCCGAATCACTGCCGAGAAGGTCCGCAAGCGGTTTAACGTCTTCTTTTATGTCAAAAAGTTTCTTCATCGCCTTAAGGGTAGCGGAAATATCTGCGCTGGACCCCCCCAAACCGCCGCCGACGGGGATTTTTTTATTCAAAAAAATGTCCACGCCTTTGGTGTTAAAGGTGGTTTGAAAGAGTTTTGCCGCCTTAACGGCGTTATTGTTTTCTTTTGGAAGGCTGTAATAGGAGTCGTTAGTACGTAAAATAATTTTATCGTCCTTTCTTTTTGAAACGGTTACGGTATCAAAAAGGTTGACGGAAGCAACCACGGTATCAATCTCGTGGAACTCTTCCGTTTTAGATAAAACGTCCAAAAACAGATTAACTTTTGCATAGCCTTTTTCTTTTACAGTATTCATAAAAAAACCTTAAAACATTGACGTTTTTTTACTTTATAAAATCGAAAAACATCAAATAACAGGCTTATAGGCGGACTTTTTTAAATTTTAATTCTTTTTTCTAAGGACTAAAATCTTTTCGTCCCCCTTAAGCGGAAATGAGATTTCCGGATTAAATTCGTATATAAGGGAAGGATCCTCTCCGACGGTTTTAACAACGTCCCACTCCTCGTCGCCACGTTTTCCCATATAGACGGAAATGCAGGCTTTACGTTCGGGCTTTTGCGCGCCTTCCGATATATCCGTAATAAAACTTTCTTTTTCGGAAACGAACTCCTGAAAACTTATGCGAACGGTTGCGTCTTCTTCAAGTTTACCGCTTCTTAAACGCCCTTGCAAGTTTTCCACAATAACGCTTACAAAGCCTACTCTTCCTTGCGCGTCCCCAACCGCGGTAAAGGGCAGTTTTGACCTTTCGGAAACCAAACCGTTATCGCCGGTAAACAGGCAGTCGGCTTCGATAACTCCGCTAACGGTTATTTCGCCGTCGTGCGTAGTTACTTCGTACACGGTCGCCCTTTCGGAAAAGGCTTTTATAAAACGAGAATACTCCGGAACGTTTACATCCGCTTTGCCCGAAACCCTTTCGGTAATACATTTTTGACCGACCAACATTTCATAATCGAAATCGGTTTTGGTAATATTCGGCTCAAAACCGCTTAGTACGGAATCCAAAACGCAGGTTTTTGCTTCCTTTCCGTAAGCGGCTGCGGAAAAATCGAGGGTCAAAAGGCTTTCGACCGTACTTCTTTCCTGCTCGTCGGTGTAAACTTTTACCGAAAGTTTATTGATTAAAACTTTGGATAAAGCGGTAAAATCGGGTGAAACGCCTAAACAGTCAAGTTCAAACTTGAAAGGCAAAACCCTTGTTTCTTTAAATATATCACTATTTTCCGAAAAAGGCAAGAAAAGGAAAGAAATTACCGCACTGCCTTCCACGGTTATCATATTGTTGCCCGCTTTTGCCGAACAAACCAAGGCTTGCACCTGCGAAGAAAGGACTTTTTTGATTTTGGGAAGGTCGAATTTATCGTCCGCATCCATAGTTGCGCGACATATACAAGTTTTGGGGGCAAAAAACTCCCCTTTTTTGCAAAGCGCGTCAACGTCCGCCACAAATTGCGTAGATCTTTCCGTAAAAACGACAAGGGTATGGGTTAGTTCGCAGGTAACGAAAAGCATACCGCCTTCGTTTTTTACGGCAAAATCATCTAAATCGTATTCGCAAAATGCAGTTTCTATAATGCCGTCCACCGCCTTTTTGAATTCAAACCGCACGCCTGTTTCGATGCGTTCCGCTTCTTCGCCCATAAAAACTATATTAAAAAAAACTTTACCCGAGTACACCGCAAAACCGTTTTCCACCGATACCTGCGTACCGCCGACAAAACCGCTGACCGAAAGAATTTTTTCCTGCTGTTCGGACGCCAAATTTAAAGACGCCTCTACGGGGGAACTGTCTTTAAACGTTGTCATAACTAAATCTTTTAAGGTTTCTTTACTCACATTAACCATAAAATACACCTCTGATATTTTCCTGTGGTTATATTTATGCCGATATACCGCGGTATAGAACCCCATTTAAAGGCTTCAAAGCAAACATTTTAAGGGTTGCGATTTTTATGTTTTTTAACCGCCGAATTTTGTATGTTTCCTTTCGGCTTTGGCAATACTAATAATATATCTATTTTAGGAGGCTGTAAGATGGAAGATTTTAACCGCGGCATCGTTTGCGACGTTAAAAAGTGCAGACACAATTATTCGGGCAGACGTTGCACCCTTGATACCGTTAAAGTTACCTGCGACTGTGAAGATTGCACCTGCTGTGATTCTTACGAATGTAATTTGGAAGAATAACCCCTCGTCTTTAAGTTTGCCGAAATAAACTTTTTGAAAAGCAAATTTTTAAAAGACCGATAAAAACCTTTTAAAAATCCTCTTTCGGTGCGGAAAGAGGATTTTTATGTTAAAGTTTTAGGTAAACCTATAAATTTATCGTTGCAAAATCCTCGGAAGAACTTTCTGCAACATAAGATAACAAACTTACCGCTTTAATATTAAATTCGGCGGTATATTATTTACGCTTATTTAAAAACAACTAAGCGCATAGGCCTGCGCATAGTTCTGCGCAACGGTATGTAGTAAAAAGGTATGCAATTTAACGCTGCTTTTATATACGGCAAATGCCGTTACGCTATGCGCAAAAAGACGATAAACGGGTCGAAAGCGGTAAACATTATTGTTAAACAAAGGTAAACATCATTGCTAAACATTATTATATAATACATATTATAGTAGTATGGTTATATATTAAGTAAGTGCATTATTACATTTGACAGAAAATCGGTTTTAGAGTATAATAACACTACTATAAAATACGAGGGGTGTCTCTTATGAATTATGACGACATGATTTTAGACTGCAAAGGCGATTGCGACGACTGTAACGTTACGCTGGAATGTCAATACCAAACCTCAAGCGGTGAAGAAAAACAAAAATATCTTAAACTTTTGCAGGAAAGAGACGCTATGCAAAACATTACCGAAACTTGCGCAGTAGAACAAACCGACGATTGCCCAAAATCCGACGATAACGGTGATTTTGAACAATCCGATACCGTATCTACATTAGAACCCAACACGGAAATATCGACAGACGACGGCAAAGACGCAAATACTACGACTTCTCTTACCGAAAAGGAAGTTGACGATATCTTCGATTCTGTTTTCCACTTAAACAGAAAGGAAAACGATAATGTTTGCGAAGATACCTATAGCGACGCTTACGATGTTTTAAATAATGAACCCAAAGCCGAGGCGGCCGCCGAAGCAAAAGCGGAAGAACCTACTACGCAAACGGAAAACGAAGCGGAGGTTATCACCGCGGCAGACGAAAATACCGTTAACGATATCTTTGAC
>CALZDP010000036.1 GCA_945638575.1 uncultured Clostridia bacterium
AATAGCGTTATATATAATGATTATGAAGATTTTTTACGGCGTACATATCACATAATACAGGGTAAATTAAAAAAAGCGTCATAGATTAAAGTATCGTTAAATATTTAAAATATAAAAGGCTGACAAATTCGTCAGCCTTTTCATAAGTAGTTGTCTGTTATCATTAAAAAGTCACGCTATAAGCCTGTTATTGGTTGTTTTTTGCTGTATCCGGAACAGCCTTTTCAAGCCGTTTAAAGGTTTTAATAAGAACTATAAGCGCGGCGAAGGCAAGTATTATTTCCGAAACAAATTGCGCGTAGGCAAGACCGTAAAGGGGGAACAGCATGTTCAATACAAACAGCGCCGGTATTTCAAAAACGATTTTACGAAGTACGGCAAATATCAATGATTTACCGCCCATACCGCAGGCTTGAAAGACCGCTACGCCGATAAAGTCGAAACACAAAAACGGAAGACTTAACGCTTGTCCCCTTAAAAACCACTTACCGTAGCCGATAACTTCGGGGTCGTTTAAAAATAAAGCGGTTACGGGTGCGGAAAAGATTATCAAAATTAAGGACAGAGCCGTTATAATCGACATGGAAATCGCTACCGTAAACTTTAAGGTCTTTTTCATTCTGTCTACGTTTCCGCTGGCGTAATTGTAACTTATAAGCGGCATAATCCCTTGCGAAAGTCCGTTAGATACGTACAATGGAACCATGGCAATTTTGTGCGAAATCCCCATCGCCGCCGTTGCCGCCGCAATTTTGAAGTCTGCCGTAAAATTGTTTAAAATGGTCATACCTGTTACGTTTAAAAGGTTTTGTATGGAAGCGGGGATTCCTACTATAAAAATATCTTTTGCGATAATTTTATCGAAAGTGAATTTGCGAGGATTTACGCAAACGAAAGTTTTTCCGCGTTTAACAAACAACAAAACGGCAAAATACAGGCAGGCAACGGTGTTGGAAATAAAAGTTGCAAGTCCCGCCCCTTCGGCACCCATGTTAAATCCCCACGGCAAAATGAATATTGGGTCTAAAATTATGTTGAGTAAACAGCCGCTCATCGTCCCTATGCTTGCGTGAAGGGAAGCCCCTTCCGAGCGCACAAAATAGGCGATGGTTACGTTTAATACCGCCGGCAAAGTTCCCAAAGTTACCGTCCAAAACAGGTAGTCCGAAGTCGCCGATTTAGTGGTTTCGTCCGCGCCCAAAAGGTTTAATAAAGGATTTTTTAAAACTGTGCAAAGGGTGGCAAACAAAATGCCCGAAACAAGGGTGCAATAAAACCCGAAAGCGCTTGATTTGTATACGGTGTCGTAATCTTTTACGCCGAGCGCACGACTCATTTTGCTTGAAGTACCCACCCCGAAAAGGTTGGTTATGGCGTTAAACGCAAGCAGTACCGGCGCCGCCAAGGTTACGCCTGCGTTTTGAACAGGGTCTTTTAAAGCGCCGACGAAAAAGGTGTCCGCCAAATTATATAAAATGCCGACTAATGACGCCAAAACCGTCGGAATACAAAGGGCGGCAACGGCGGAAGGAATGGGTTTTGTTTCAAATAATTCAACTTTATTTGCTATATTTTTCATAGTCCGCCTTCTGAAAACTCTTTCTCCTAAAAACTCTTTTACATATGATAGCACAAAAGTTTGAAAATGAAAAACTAAATGGGTTGTTTTATCAAATTTTAAAATTATTTTGACAAGTAAAGTTTATTTCGATACAATAAAGATAGTAGAAGTGTTTTATCGTAAAGGAAGTAAGTATGACGCATTTTATGAAGTTAAATAAAGTCCCGTTTTACAAAATAGACAGCGGTTTAAAAACCGTAGAAGTCCGCCTATATGACCGTAAACGGCAAAAAATAGCCAAGGGCGACAATATAGTTTTTACCGAAGTCGACACCTATAACGCTATCGAAACAGCCGTTTTAAACGTTGTACGCTTTGATAGTTTTGAAGATTTATATAAGGCTTACGATAGTATTCTTTTGGGATATGACGATTCGGAAATAGCGGATTATAAAGATATGTACGCTTACTATACGAAAGAGGACGAAGCCCTTTACGGCGTTTTGGCGATAGAAATTAAAAAATTATATTAAAAAATCGGGCTATAAGCCCGTTATCTAACAATTTTAAAAAAAGGTGCGCTTTTAGGCGCACCTTTTATACTATATTAGTATTTAGAATTTACGCGCATGGCGTTAAGTATGGCTAAAACGGCTACGCCTACGTCCCCGAATACGGCAAGCCACATATTGGCAATTCCGAGGGCTGAAAGCAATAGTATAATAAGTTTAACTGCAATTGAAAAAACTATGTTTTGTGAAACTATCCGCATAGTTTTATTGGCAATCTTTTTCGCCAAAGTTATGCCTTTTAGGTTATCCTGCATTAAAACGACGTCGGAAGCCTCTATTGCGGCGTCGCTGCCAACACCGCCCATTGCGATACCTATATCCGACCGCATAAGTACGGGTGCGTCGTTTATGCCGTCGCCGACAAAGCATAAAACGTCGCCTGTTTTTTTATTAGCGAGTGCTGTTTCCACTTCAAAAACCTTGTTCTGGGGCAAAAGGGAGGCTTTATAACCGGTAAGGTTTAGGGAATTTGCCACTTCTTCGGCGATGGCGTCGTTGTCGCCTGTAAGCATATAGGTTTGCGCTTTCATTTGGGTAAGGGAAGAAATAACTTCTTTTGCTTCCTCTTTCAGTTGGTCTGAAATAATTATCGAGCCTACAAATTTGCTATTTTGGGCAACGTAGACGACGGTGCCTGTATCGGTTACGGGGGTAAAGTCTACGTTAAGGTCCTTCATAAGTTTATCGTTACCGCACAAAATAACCTCTTCGCCCTTTACCGCCGAAATGCCTGCGCCGGCGATATTGGTTAAAGCGTAACCGCCGTCCGCTTGCTTTCCGTATTCCGCCACGATAGATTTTGCAATCGGGTGGTTGGAATCTTTTTCCGCAATAGCCGCCAAGCGTAAAACTTCGTCTGCCTTATCATGCGGATAAATTTTCGTAACTTTAAAATTGCCTTTGGTGAGCGTTCCCGTCTTATCGAAGTAAAATATATTTGCTTGTTTTAACATTTCAAGGTAGTTTGAACCTTTGACAAGTATGCCGTTTTTGGATGCGCTGCCAAGGCCTACGAAAAATGACAGCGGAATGGAAATTACCAATGCGCAAGGGCAGGAAACTACCAAAAAACTGAGCGCGCGGTAAATCCAAGTCTGCCAATTATCCGTAATAAGCGAAGGGATAACCGCAAGAAGAAGCGCCGTTACGCAAACGAAAGGAGTGTAAATTTTTGAAAACTTGGTTATAAAGTTTTCCGATTTGGACTTTTGCGAGGAAGCGTTTTCCACCAAATCCAAAATCTTCGACACCGTGGAATCGTAAAAAACTTTTGTTACTTTTATTTGAATCTGCGTGGTAAGGTTGACGCTTCCGCTTAAAATTTCTTCGCCCGAAAATGCCTCTTTCGGCAAAGATTCGCCTGTAAGCGCTTTCACGTCCAAAGTGGTTTCACCGCTTATTATAACGCCGTCAAGCGGAACCCTTTCACCCGGATTAACCACTATCGTATCGCCGATTTTCACTTCTTCGGGGGAAACTGTAAGGGCGTTTCCGTCTTTATATAGATTTGCGTAGTCCGGTCTTATATCCATAAGCGAAGCGATAGACTTTCTCGACCGCCCCGTAGCGTAACTTTGGAAGAATTCCCCAACCTGATAGAATAAAAGCACGGCGCAGGCTTCGTCAAAGCCTTCTGTTTCAAGCCCTTTTACACCGCGGTATACCGCAAGCGAAAACGCGCCGAGCGTTGCTACGCACATTAAAAAGTTTTCGTCGAAAACCTGTCCGCGGACGATGTTTTTTACCGCCTTTAAAATTACGTCGTAACCGATTAGTATATAGACGGCAAGATACAGCATAAAAGGTAAAATCCATCCCGAACTTCCGCCCGAAAGACTTGCTAAATTTACGATTTTATCTATCGTAAATATTACGGCGAAAAGGGTTAGCGCCAATATAATGCGGTATAACCGTTTTTTGAGTTTTTTACTCATTTTGTATTTTTCCATATCGTACCTTTACAAGACTATATCCATGTCGGGTTCTATTTTTTTGCAAATCTTTACAACCGTGTTAAACACGCCGTCAAAAATGCCGTCATCGATATCTACGGTAAGTTTTTGAGTCATAAAATTGACGGAAGCAAAGTTTACGCCTTCTATTTTTTGAATTGCGTTTTCGATTTTTAAGGCACAGTTGGCACAGTCTAATTCTTCCAATTTGTAAGTTCTTTTCATTTATAATTCCTTGATAATTGTTATAAAACAATTTATTATTGATTTATTGAACAACCGTTCAATTATATTTCATTAAAAAACAGGATAATTCCTGTTTCGATTTATTCGGCGATGTGCGTTAACGTTAGGTTTATAATAGACATAACGTGGTCGTCGTCAAGCGAATACAAAACCTCTTTTCCCATTTTATCGCCTTTAACGAGTTTGGCGTTTCTTAAAATCCTTAATTGGTGGGAAACCGCCGAAAGGCTCATATTTAAAACTTCGGCAATTTCACCGACGAATAACGATTGCACGTTTAAACAGCACAAAATTTTTGCGCGGGTAGGATCGCCGAAAACTTTAAACAGGTCGGTTAGGTCGGAAACGGTCGCCTCGTCAGGCATTTGCCCTCTTATCTTATTATATTTTTCTTCAGGCGACATATGACACTCCTTAATAAAACAGTTGAACGCTTTCTCAATTGTTCAAATAAATTTTAGCACGTCGATTATTTTATGTCAACGGTTTTTTCATATTTTGTCAAAAGTTTTTTTAAGACGTTATTAACATTATAAAATAAAAGGCTAACCGCGCGGTTAGCCTTAAAAGTTTTTTAATTATTTAACCGAGAAGGTGAATTTGCCGTTTTGACAGTCTTCCCCCTCGATTACGATGTAAACCTTGCCTTTTTTCATTCCGTCAAACATCCGATTTATGTTGTCGCCTGCGGATAACGAAAAAAGTTCTGTTTTCGCGCCGTCGTCTTTACTATATATTTTAGCGTTGCCCTTTTCAAGTTCGGCGGTACATTCTATTGTATCGCCCTCCTCGCAATTTAAAGTAATAACCATACTGCCGTTAAATGCGTAAAAATTCATGTATGCGTTTTTTGACGTATGGGACTTTACCAATCCTACGGCGGTGTAACCGCTTACCGGCAGACCGCAACCGACAAAGGAAAAAATGGCGCAGACTAGTATTAATGGTGTAATAATTTTGGTAAACCTTTTCATATTTTGCTCCTTAGTTATTTGGCGTGATTTAGGTAAAATGTTCGTTAACGGGCTTATAGCCCCACTTTTTGATATTTTTATACCTTTAAAGCCTTTAAAAAGGCTTTATGTTCGTCTGAGATTCTAAAACTTTCACACGCTTTTTGTATGCTTTTATTATGACAAAAGGTTGAAAGAGTTTTATGGGTGAAAAACTTTATGGCGTCGTCGTATCTTTTTGCAAGGGCGGTGGCAAAAAACCATGCCGTCATCATATTGACGTAGTATTCTTCCGACTTAACTTCCGCAACCATATCCAATACGCCTGTAAAATAGTTGTCGTCAAGATAGTATTTTAAAAGCATGCCGATGCCGAAGCGTACGGTATAAGTTTTGTCGGATTTTATCCAAGTTTTAATATACGGCAGCAGTTTGTCGGGATTTTTTTTGAATGTTGCGGAAGAAAATTCGTCGCAAGTCGCCCAATTGTCAACGTAGGGCAAAAATTGATTTACAAGTATTATTTGCTTATCAAAATCCTTTTCCAAACTCACCATAAAAAAGTGTAAGGAATTTTCTTCAAGGTACTTATGAGGAAGGCTTTTTAAAAAATCATTGCCTTGCAATGTGCCGTAATATTCTTTGGCAAGTTTTCTAAGTACCGGCACTTTAACCCCCAAAACAGCGGACCTTTCCACCGAGGGGGTAAGTTTTGCCGAAAAATCCCCGTCTTTAACGTTACTTAAACTTATAAGTCTTTCTGTAATAGTCATTATTTTAAAGTAAATTTGTCAAATATAAGCATTGCAATCGAATGAACGGCAATACCTAATATAAAGATTATCCAAGTTACGTCCCAACGACCGGTCAAATAACTTAAAGAGAAGTACAAAACCACTAATATAAGCCAAATTGAACCGCCAACGGCATCCCTTTTTCCTTGGCGGGTTTTTGCCGTGAAAAAGTTTATTAAACACTGCAAAGCGGCTCCGATTAAAAACAATATCCATGTATACCGCCACAAACCGCTTGAAAACGAACAGGCTAAATAAACGGCTACAATAAGCAGCCATAAAGAACCCGAAAGCGCGCCTTTTTTGTCGTTGGGCGTTTTTGCAAAGAAAAACGTAACCATCGCCTGCACAACGCAAGCGGCAATAATAATCAACCACGTATACCGCCAAACCCTTCCGCCGAACAAAATACCGACCAAAAAACAGGCGGCAATTACAAGCGGCCAAAATATGGAAAAAAAGGTTTTTATCTTTTTTTGATTACTTAGGGATTTTTCAAAATCTTCCGAAGTTGTAGTATTGTTTGAATAATGAAATTCGTCGTTACAAGTATTATTTGCTTTGGCGCAACCATTGTTTTCCGTATATCCGCTACTTTGTGTATAACCGCTGCTTTCGGTATAGGCGTTATGTTCTGTATAACCGCTATTTTCGGTATAGCCGTTATCCGCTTCGGGATCACGCCTACCCATAACCTTTTCCATATCCTTTGCCACGCTGTGGATTTCCGGCGTTTGGGAAATTGCTAAGTTGTAAGCATCTTCTTCCGAAAGACCTTTTGCAAGGTTATTTTCATACTTTTTGGTGATGGAATTTATAAAGCCTTTTTTGGTAAAGCCCACCACCGAATTATCTTTGTTGTTTTTAAAAACTTCTTCAACGTAGTTAATAATTTTTTGATACATTTTTTATTTTCCTAAATTCTTTAAAATATCGATAACGGGCTTATAGCCCCGTTTTTTTGTTAAAACTTTGTTAACATTTATTATAAATCCATCAATTTTTGCGCGCCGTGTTTTTTAAACCAACGGTTGTAAAGAATGGCAAAAAGGGTAAATAATAGGGCAAATAAAATAATTGCAACGTAAGGCGGAATTATAAGCGACAGGAAGATACCGCCGGTCATGAATACGGTTGAGAAAACCGCCCCTAAAAGCATACATATAAGCACGTTTATGGACTGTTTTACCGGTTGGGTTTCGTTAGTCCACTCAAGGTCGGGGTTTTTAAGATTGCGTTTTAAGCCGAACGAGCCCATTACGAAAACAAAAGCAACGATTAGTATACAGCCAAACAGTACGGACAAAAAGTCGAAGCTGTAAACTATTCCAAGCAGTGCGTAAACTACAACGGAAACAGGCGCCGAAACCAACAGGTGCAGTGTAATTTTTGCCAAAAGCACGTCATATGCCTTAATCGGCAAAGATTTCAGTATCCATAAGGCTTTTCCTTCAAGTGATACCGAGCAAGCGCTTACGCACACCGTGGAAAGCAAAAACAACAAACATCCAAGAAAAACGACGGGCATTATCGAAGAAAGGATTTCCGATTCTTTAAAGACCGTTTTAATGTTTTCGGTGTTAATAAGCATTACTACGGCGGCAATAATAACCATAAAAACGCCTATCGCACAGTTCATAAAGTATGTTGCCGAACCGCTGAAGCGTTTCCATTCTTTATATAATAGGGAAACAAACGGCGATTTTGCCTTTTGAATTTGATTTTTATATTTCTTTTTAGCGGTGCCTTTGCTTCCGTTAATGGTCTTAATGTAGGTTTTGGAAATAATAAAGAATATTCCGACCGAAATAACCGCGTTTAAAACAAAGGTTACCAAAAACCAAATGCCGTTACCGCCGAAACCAAGCCCCGTCCAATAAAGTGTGGGCAGATATTTTTCAAAGACCGCCGTAAGCGAAATTACGTTGTTCAAAATGGAGTCCAATACTGCGTTAATATTGAACATCAGCAGCATATAAGCAACTAAAAAGACTATCGAAAAGATGGTTGTAATAAGTGTTTTACGCTTTACTTTCGCAAGTAAACCTGCAAGTAATCGACCTATAAGGCAACTTATTGCAAGCGTTATCACCGAAACAAGAAGCAAAATTACTATTTGCAAAAGAAGGGCGTAACTTAAACCCATTACCGTCGCGTAAACGATTATCGCAGGAAGCAAAACCAACGAAGCGTATATAACGTTGAACACCCCAAGCGGTATCATTCTTGCCAAAAGAATGTAAGACGGCGGTATGGGAAGGGATAGTAACAGGTCGTTATCTTTTGCGTCATATAGTTGAGTCATAGATGTAAAAACGCTTCCCAAAAGCGCGAACATCGACGCCAAAACTGCGGTAAAAGCTCCGTAAAACCAAAGGTTGCCGTTTTCGATAAGCGCTTGCAAAACGGTGTAACACAAGGTTCCGAAAGAAACCCCCAACACAATAAACAGATATAAAAACAGTATTATAAACAGAACGATACTGCCTTTTGAATTCTTTTTGGATCTTCTTGATGCAAACATTCTGCCGAAAAATCCGAGGAATTCCTTTTTAATAAGGGTTTTAAGCATTTTTTGCACCTTCCACAGTTTCCAAGAAAGCGTTTTCAAGACCTTCGTTGCCGGCTATTTCTTCCATGGTTCCGGAAACTATCAATTTGCCTTCCTTAATTATTGCAACTTTGTCGCAAAGTTTTTCGGCAACCTCTAAAACATGGGTGGAAAAGAATATCGCCGAACCTTTATCGCAAAGTTCACGCATGATAACCTTTAAGGTGTGGGCGCTTGAAGGATCTAACCCAACGAAAGGTTCGTCCATGATTATCAATTTAGGCTCGTGTATAAGGGCAGAAACAACTGCAAGTTTTTGCTTCATGCCGTGGGAATATTCGCCGATAGGTTGACCTAAGTTGTCGAAAATAGAAAAGATTTTTGCGTATTTTACAATCCTTTCCTGCCTTTCCGAAGTCGGTATCTGAAAAGCGTCCGCAATAAAGTCAAGGTATTTTGACCCTGTCATAAAGTTGTAAAGGTCGGGGTTATCAGGAATGTAGGCGATAAGTTTTTTACAACTTAAAGGATCTTGCTTTACGGATATGCCGTCGATAAAGATTTCACCGCCCTCAAAATCCAAAATTCCGGCGCAACATTTTATCGTGGTGGTTTTGCCTGCGCCGTTATGACCTATAAAGGCGTAAATTTCACCTGCGTTTATTTCAAGCGAAAGGTCGTCAACCGCCTTTTTTAAACCGTAATATTTTGAAAGATGTTGTATTTTCAGCATTTAAGCCTCCTTGTTCCATTTAAAAAATATTTTAAAAATAAAGTAAAACGCAAGTTAACATATGTTGCGCAACTTATGTTTCTTATTATAATGATAAATGTTTTTGCTGTCAAGAATATAAGCGGATGATTTTATAAAATCATGATAATTTTTGTAAAAGCATAAATTATAAAACACCTTGACAAAAGGGTGTAATTCGGTATACAATAATACCGACAAATCGAGATAATTATAGAATAGGAAAGTCTTTTTGTCAATAACGGGAGGCTATTATGAAAGAAATAACGCTAACGCAGGAAAATTTTAGACAGGAAGTTATAGAATCCGACAAGCCTGTTTTGGTTGACTTTTGGGCGACATGGTGCGGTCCGTGTAAAGACATGATACCCATCGTTGAAGAAATTGCCGAAGACTGTGACGATATTAAAGTGGGAAAGGTGAACGTCGACGACGAGGATTTTTTGGCAAGAACTTTCAGAATAAGAAGCATTCCTTCTTTTATAATGTTTGAAAGCGGTAAGCCGACGCGCATGATGGTCGGCAGTGTGCCTAAAGAGGACTTAATCAAATTTATTAAGGGCGAACCTATCGAAGAATAATCTTTTTAAAGGGCGTATGCTTTAGTCAAGGCATACGCTTTTATCATGCCTTAAAAATAACGTCTATATTTAAAATATGCAGATAACTGTCTTTTTTGACGGTTTTAAGGCACTTTTGCGTAAAAATCTGCTAAAAACTATTTTAAAAAATCCGCCGTTTTAAAAAAAATTAAAAAAATTTTAAGGGCACTTTTTGGCGTAAAACTGCGAAAAATCATAAAAATGGCTAATAACGGGCTTATAGCCCGCTTTTTTTGTTATTTTAAGCGTAAAACAGCCCCAAAAACCCATAAAAAACGAAATCATTGAAGAAATTTGACGAAAAAACACCCCCAAAAGATACGGTAATTTGCGAAAAACAACGATAACGGGCTTATATGCCGACTTTTTTGCACAAAAAATTACTCAATTTTTTATTAAACAACCTAATTTCAGTTGCCGTTGCGGACAGAAACTAACCGTTTGGTTTTGTTGTGGCAACATAGCGGACTAAATAGTCGCTAAATGAAGCCGAATTTTAAAAAAATGCCCTATAGGTCGGTTTTTGCGGCGTTTTTTTTAAAGATTTAAAAATTTGCGGTTAAATTTACCAACGAAATCGAGCCCCGTTTTGGGCAAAATGTGATAAAAATTTTGATTTATGTGTTGACAAGTGAAAAAAATAAATATATAATAACTACAAGGCTTTTGCGGGTAGTATGCCCTTTTTCAGGAAGCTAAAGAAAATATTTCCATAGGAGAGACTGTATGGGAAACATTCTACGCAGGGTAGTCGCATTTTTACTTGGTATAGTATTTACGATTACCGCAATGGTCGGCGGTGTCGTCGGCGGTGCTTATTACGCTTACAAAAACGTAGCCCCGCTCGAAACGGTATTGCCTGAAGATTCCGGTCTTGGTGACTTGCAAAACGCTTCAATCGAGCAGTTGCTTGATTTAATCACCAATGCCATGGACCCCGAAAAGAACGGTGAGTACACCTTTGCGCGTTTAGCGGAAGAGTATAATCTCGATCTTGAAAAGTTACTGACGACGATGGGGCTCGACGTAAGCGAAATCGACAAAGAAAGCAGCGATTGGAAAGCGCTTGAAAACATTTCCGTCTTATCGGTGCTTTCGGATCCTTCCAAGGTGCTTGAGTCGATGAAACTCAAATCGTTGTACGTCCTGTTGCCTTCAATTCTCGGCGGACCTATAGACGACTATCTTTCACCCGAGGCGCAAAGCGCACTCGGTGATTATTCGTTGTCCGAACTTATTTCCGCAGACGAAGCGACCGGCGAACTCGGTATCGTTAAAGCGATTAAAGGTCTTAAGATAGGCTCCTTCTTGCCCGAGATTTTTGAATCGACTTTCGACGTAAATACGCACGAATACGTGTATACCGTTAAGCAGGACGGCGCGTTAAAGGATTTAACTTTCCTCAACCTTATAGCAGACATTCCCCTTCAAGGTATTTTCAACATCGTTGAAGGCAAGGACGCTATAGACGAGTTGATGGAAGGCGAACTTAAGTCCATAACGCACAAACCCATTAAAGAAATTCTCGACATGTTTGCAAACGTTGCCGGCGAAGAGGTTGCCGAAACCATTTCGCAGTACACTCAGGTGTTTGGCGATACGACTATTGCGGATATGTTCGTTAAAAACGACGCCGGAGAATATGAGTTCGCTTACGAAAATCTTTTAAGCGGATTAGAACTCGGTTATCTCGTAGGATACACCAAAAAAGACGGTCAATGGGTTGATAAAGAAGGTAATCCCGCAACGGGTTTACTTGGCTTTGTCGCAGGCATTTCCGTCGGCGATATCCTTGATAACAAGGGCGACGTGGTTGGCATGATAAATGCTGCGGCGGGCGATTTGTCGCTTATGACCGTATACGAAACCATTTTCGATCCCGATGAAGACGGAAGATATCCCGTTATCATCGAACGCCTCGGCACAATTAAGGTCAGCGATATTTTGGGCGACGGCGCGGACAAGATCGTCGACAACTTAAAATTAAGCCTTAAAGTTGCGCTTGACGGTACTACCTTACGTGACGTGGTTTACTCTTTCGTGGACGAAAGCGTTCAGGAAAAATTGGAATCCATCGTTATCGTCGATAAACTTCTCGATATCGAAATCGATGAATTTATCCGCGACGAATATACCGTACAGGATATTATCGGCATCGTAAACAACGCTATCGGCGATTTGACCATCGGCGACATTGCCGGCGTTGAACCTTCCGACGACGCGCTCGGTTTATTGATAAATTACAGAATCGGTAACATCCTTGAAGGCATTATCGCTATTTTGGACGGCGACAAGTCTCCTACCGAAATAGCGGATAGTTTCATCGGTCAATATAAGGTTGGTGAAGTATTCGGCGCGCTTACCGGTTATACATACGACGAAGCCCAAAACAATTGGGGTAAAGACGGCAAGTTCGTTGCAAAGGGACTTATTCCTTTGATGAATATGCCTATTTCACGCTTTGTCGCCATCTTCGACAAAGAATACGATTTCGATATAATGTCCGTCGTCGGCGGTATTCAGATTGCCGACGTAGCCTATACCGTACTTTTGGTATGCGGACTTGACGGTATCTTGGAAGAAACCACTATCGGCGACCTTACCACCTATTTGGTCGGCGGTGAATATGCGGACTTCGGACCTTTGTCCAAAGTCATTCTTACCCTTACCGTAAACGATTTCGTTAACAGTGCGACTGACGCAAACTTCTGGCTTGATCGCGTAGGTCGAATTTCCGTCGGCGATCTTACTGCATACGTAATCAACAACATTCTTCCCTTAGAGTTGAAAGTTACGAACTCCTCCGGAAAGTGGTATGTTCAAAGCGAATATTTACAGAAACTTATCGCTAACGTATTGAATACGACGGTTGGCGGAACGATTAAAGTTTTAACAAGCGGCGATGCCGAACTCATTAAGCAGAAGATCATGAACAAAGTCGGC
>CALZDP010000037.1 GCA_945638575.1 uncultured Clostridia bacterium
GCGATAAAGTTTCTCGATCAAGCGACAATTATATTTTTCATTCAAACGAATATATGCTCCATTATTAAAGAATTGCCTTTAATCTTTTTTTATCCCTATGATATCATCGAATTCACAATCCAGCACCTTACAAATTCGGAGCATTACATCCATAGAAACCGTCTCGTTTTTACTCATCTTTGCCATAGTTGAAGATGACATTTCCGCTTTTATCCGTAACGCATTTTTTGTCATTTTTTTATCTATGAGTTTTTTCCATAATTTGTCGTAACTTATCGTCATAAGATTTCCTCTAATTCTTTTTTTACATTATATCATAAATAAAAAAATAAATCAATTCGATGTTCGACAAATCAAAGAAAAACTTTAATTATCGGACACGTTATTTTTCTTGATTCCGTTTGTACCCTTGCATAAGCGATTGAATATACTCGACTACTTTTTCCACCACTTCGTTCGGACCGACCACTTGCAATTTATCTCCGAACGACAAGCACCACCCAAAGAATGTCGGACTCAACTGTACCGCCGCTTTGAAACGCAGTTTCCCGTTATCGTCTTGGGCAATTTCCACCTTGTCTCCAAAGATATCGAAGATGGGGTCTAAAATGCTCGCGTCGGCTTGAAACTCTACCAACTGTTCTTCGCCTTGGAACATTCCGAACAAGGTCTTTTTGTGCCTTTTCAAATCGATCGGCTCGCCTTTATATACGTCTATAGGTTGATTGACGACCATTTCGACACGATCCATGCGGTCTATGCGATAATGCACCACACCCTCAAATCTCCCGTAGTAGCATATCAGGTAGTAGTTGTCATCGTCATAAATCGTGGCAAGCGGATTGACGAAATACCGTTTCCCGTTTCGTCTGTAAACTCGCTCGTGTTTTGAGTTGAAGTCGAAGTATTCAAACGACACCTTTTTGTTGTTCTCTATCGCCAAGTTGATTTCGCTTATCGAATAAAAAATGCTTTCGTTTGCGCTCTTTGTCGTATTGAATTTTACGATATTACTCCGCAAGAGTTCCGCGCGGTGGCTACCACCAAGGTCGGCTATTTTATCTAATAGGACTTCGGTTTTGCTCGGTGTAATAAAACTCGATGCCTGCACCGCGTCCATAAGAATGCGAAGTTCTGGGACGTCAAAGCTACGATCCACCACGCAATACTTGTTCGGCTTGCCGGGGTTCTTTTCGCACAATACTTCGTACCCGAAATCATTGAGAACGTCAATATCTCCGTACAGCGTTCGCCTATCGCACTCTATGCCCATAGCAGCAAGTTTGGACAGTATTTCCGTGGACTCTATGTAATGGTCTTCGTCCGAATCTTGGCGCAGTATCTCAAGGATTTTTATGAGTTTTATTTTGTACGCTTTCTCTTGCTTCATCGACCGACTCCTATACCTCTCCCATTTTAGTTAACCATATTATAGCATAAATCTATACGAATGTAAAGAGTAAGGTGTACAAGTTAAGCGACACCATATTTTTGAGCGTTTCTCACGGTTTTTATAATAAGTAATTTTAGTTAATGCCGCATTCCGATTCACTAATTAGAAGCGGTAAAAGCCATTTTAATATCCAACGTTTTGTCGTGTCGTAATTTGAATCGTAAAACACCGCGCCGACAATCGCTTCGATATAAGGATCGTGTCCTTTATTTACTACTTTTTCGTGATCTGGAACATTCGAATCCGATTGGAAGTGTTTTGCGTTGTATGCATATCCGATTAAACCGCATTTCAGCATAATATTATGCATAACTTCATTATTTTCAAGTTTACTTTTTATCTGCGTAATCTCGCCTTTTGTAGTTATTCCTTTCCGATAGAGATAATCGGCAATAACGGATTTCAATACAGTATCGCCGATTGTTGCAAGCCCGTCGTTAGTGTATTCGCTATGGTTCTTTCCCTCTCCGAAAACTTCTAGTTTTTCCGATCTCATTGCCTTTGAAAGCCACGCGATATCGTTAAAATGGTAATGTATTTTAATTTCAAGTTCGCGCATTTTTTGATATACAACGACTCTATCCATCAGATTTTATCTCCATTGAATACAATTTTATTAGACAAATTCACTTCCACGGATTTACCGTTTTTATCTATATCAAACCAAGAAATATCATTTTTATATCTGTCCGTCAAGCATAAAATGCGTTGATTTTCAGAGCCGAGTAACCTGCGTTTTGTTTCTTTTTCTTCCAAAACGTATTCGCCATCAAGCACAAGGTCTACGCCGGCAAGAAAGTCTGAAACCTCTTCGTATTTTCTGCCCGTAAACGATATAACGCCAAGCCCGAGTTTTTTTATTTCGTCGGTTAAAAGCGGAAGGTTTTGTTGGCAAGTAGGTTCTCCGCCGGAATACGTTACACCTTCGATGCCAAATTCGTAAATCGACTTTTTAATTACCGAAATAATCTCGTCGATCGACATAATATGGTGCGCTATAAACGGCTGGTAATCAGGGTTACAACACTCGTTGCAACGAATATCGCAACCCTGAAACCATATACATAATCTTTTATGCGGACCTTCCGTTTCCGTACAACGATTTATACTCGCAACGTTAAACTTAATCATTGTCAAAATCAAATTCAAGCCCGTTTTTCGTCGTTTTTACTACGATTTTCGAGCCTTTCATCGACGGCAATTCTTCTTTGTTTTCAAACATAAACATAGCAAGTTCGTCAAGCAATTTATCATTGATGGCGTTAAGAATATCACGACCGCCTTTACTGCTGTCCGCTCCGCCGAGAACGTAATCTATAAATTTAAGTTCGTCTTCAAATTCAAGGTCGATACGATACTTTTCGGATATTGCTTTCTGCACGGGACGAAGTTTCGATTTCGCGATTTTTACACTAAACTCCCTGTCTTTGATGAAGTTGAACGGAACGATATTGCTGTAACCGATACGACCGAGAATTTCGGGACGTTTGATTTCGTTATCGAAATAGTTTTTAACGATTTTTATAAACTCTTCCGCCACTTCTTCGTTAGAACCGTTAGACGACACTTCGGACGCTCCGAGATTTGACGTAAAGATAATTACGCTTTCGCTGAAATAAACCGTTTCGCCTTTGCTGTCGGTAAGCCTACCGTCTTCGAGAATTTGCAGGAATATATCCAGAATTCTCGGATTCGGTTTTGCCGCTTTTTCGATTTCGTCGAATAGAATTATGCTGAACGGTTTTTCTTTTACGGCGTTAGTAAGTTGCCCGCCTTCTTCATAACCGACGTATCCCGGAGGCGCACCGATAAGTTTCTGATCGCTGTTTTCCTGCGCATATTCCGACATATCGAAGCGAATACAAGCCTGTTCGTCGCCGAAAAGGAATTTTGCAAGAGCTTTTGAAAGTTCGGTTTTACCTACACCCGTAGGTCCGACAAAGAACAGCACTCCTTTCGGAGCAGAACGAGAAGACGATTTATGTATTCCCGTAAGTCCCATATAAGCCTTAACAACGACTTTTTCAATCTTTTCGATAGCCTCTTCCTGACCGACTACACGTTCGCTTAAAATCTTTTTGATGTTTTTAACCGACTTATAGTCGAGTTTTTCCCAAGGATTGTCTTTTTCGCCGTACTTAAACAGCAAGTACAACTGCTCGAACGGCATTTTGCCTTCTTTTCTCGAAAGGCGCGCCATCTGAACGATTTCACGGTTTGTAAAATCGTCGAGCATATCGACGTATTCGTTAAATTTATCCGAAGTCAGAAGTGTTTCTCCGGGTTTGAGTTTTACGTCAAATCCGCTCTCGATTTTTTCCATCATTTTAGCGCGTTCTTCTCTGTCGGGTTTTGAAAGAGTAAGGCAGGCGACTTCGGGGTTGCCCTGATAGAAGGAAATCGGGAACATTGCCAGTTTGCTCGTAATGAGAATAACCGTACTTTCGTTTACTTCGGCAGACAAATATTCCGTTTTTTTATCTTTTATCGCTTTCCCGAGCATTGTGATAAGTTCTCTCTCGTCGGGCGGTAATTGTCCGCCGCTTGAAAAGAGATAATCCGCCCAATTCAGCACGAAAGCTGTTTTTCTGTTCGGCTTCTTCAAGTTTTTGAATACGATATTGAAAATCTCGGCGGGTTCTTTGAACTGACCGCTTCCCGTTTTTTCTTCCGCTTGCGGTTGATTTTCTTCGTCATCGTCAAAAGAATAAGCGTCGCCTTCCACCTCGACTTCATCAATCACGGAAAGCCTTGAAACGTCTCCGTCTATGCCGTCGATACGATCCCAATACAAAACATCGTCGTATTCCATACCTTTGAGCATATCCGTAAGATATTGTTTCAGATCGACGATTTGCTTTTTGTCGTTAAGATACACGTCGCCGACGTTGCCGTCGAGTATTACGCATCTTTTGATACCGACTTCGCGTTTTAACCTGTTAAACGTTGTTTGTAATGCCATTATTTTCACCTCTTATTTGTGTTCGTTTTTACCGTTTGGTACTTCATAGACGATATTTTATCGGGATTGCTCCAAATTTCCTGCGTTTTGGTAACGTGTAAACCGTAAATGTCTTCCAAATCGTTCAAAAAAGGCTGTATATCCTTTTGGCACGCCTGTCCTTCGTAACCTCGGAAGTCGTAAATAAATTTACCGTCCAAAAACACGCGGAATTCCGCTTTTTCGCCACTTGCTTTCAGTCCGACTAAAATCACTTCGTTTGTGTCGCGTTTGATTTTTATATTCTTTTTATCCACGATAAATCCGCGGGCGGTTATTGCCGACATTATGATTTTAAGCGACTTCTGACGGATTTTTTCGCCTACGATTTCTTCCGTCGCCGCCGATCTTATTTCGGAAAGCGTTTTGTTCTCTGTTACGACTTTATCGATGGTCGCCTTTTCAACTCTTGCGGCTTCGAGTTCGCGGCGGATTTTTTCACATTCTTTTTCGATACGCGATTCGTAAGTCTCGTTTTTAAGCTCCCTGCCCGCTCTGATTATAGCGTTGCCCGAAAGCATATCTTTTTTAAGATATGCATGGTAAGCAAACTGCCTTTCCGTTTCGTCCTGAATGGAATCTATATTTTTTTGAATCTCGGCGGGGATTGTAACGACTCCGTTTGCTTTATCCCTCAATCTTTTTTGATTTTCTTCGATACTGCTTTCAAGCAAACTTTGATAAAGCGCGCGCATTTCGACTAATCTTTTAGCAGCCAGCTCGTTTACCCGATTTTGTAATTCTTGCGCCGCTTTATCCACGTTATCGGCGGAATTCAGTCTTAATCTGTCGCTATCTCCGCTTACAACGCCTTTTTTTGCTACTTCTTTTGCCTGCGCTTTTAAGTTTTCGATTTTTCTAACGAGAGAATCTCGTTCTTCTACAATCAATTGTTGTAATGCCGCCGTCCGACTATTGTGTAAGCTTTGCGAGCCGTTTTCTATGTCCGAAAGTATCTGGTCTAGTTCGGCGATCTGCTTTTCAGCAACTTCGCAAATGCTTTCGCATCTTATCGCTATCGCCTCGTAGTCTATTTGTACCTGATGACTCATTTTCGTTCCCCCTTTATCGCAAATACTATATCGCGCCAATTTTCAATCGTTTCTTTATCGAAACGTGTTTGCGACTTTTCCGGATGTTGCAATCCGTTTCTGCACATACGAAGTTTATGTAATGCGGATTCCTGCTTGCCGTCGAGAATGCCTTCATCTTTTGCCATAACGAGTAAATCGTGTGCAGACGTCATAGGTTCGGTATTAAGCATATCTCTTAAATCGTATTGCAGTTTTACGAATAAATCGCAAATTACGTCTTTATATTTTCCGCGTGCAATCTGCTCGTCAATGTATTTTTTCGTAATTTTTTCGGGATGAGAAGATGCGCTGCGCTCAATAGACAACAAATCGTGAATCGGCTCGTAAATCTCTATAAACTTTCTGATTACAGCATAGGATTTAGGCGCGTATTTCTCGTATTTTGCCACCGATTTCAACTCAGAATTAAGCGTGGCGTAAGCATTAAAAAATTCGTCTTCGTTATAATCGTCTTTAAGCGTATACTCCGAAAGGCTCTCTATCCCGAGCATATCGTTCAGTTTCCACAAATTCCGTTTAACGTTATTAAAAGCGTTCCCGAGATCGGAATCCGAGTATATTTCTTCGTTATTTACAACTTTCTCGGCAAAATTTGCCACCACGTTCACAACGCTTAAAACGGCGTCAACGGTAAAACCTGCGCTTAAAAGTGCTTCGTAAACAATGTCGTCGTCTTCCGTTTTTTTCATTTCTTTCGCAAAGGCGGAAACGTAGTCGAAATCGTTCATCCCGAGTGCTTTTCTGAGCGGATTCAACACCGACGATTTATAAATCGCATTATCGATTTTTATCTCGCTTGCGCTTTCTTCAAACAATTCTTTCGCCGCCGAAACGAAATATTTTTGCCACTCGGCATTCTTAGAAAAGGCGTTATTCAGTTTTAATATAATTTCTATCTTATCGTCAACGATTTTCGCATTTTTAAACAACGCCTTGATGGTTTTATCAAAATACAAAGAATCTTTCAATGCGGCAACCGTAAACAAAACCACTTTTGCAACGTCGTCGGCAAAATCTTTTTGTACGTAATACTCAAAAATTTCTTCTACCGTTTCTTTATAGCGCATTTCGTCTAAAACGCTTTCGGTAAGCAACTGCATTTCAAACGTATCGCCAAGCTGGTTGCAAGGCATTTTTACGTTTACGGCGGAATAGTAGTGAAGCGCGGAAGTATCGAGCAAAGCAAACTCGGCATTCCCGCTTATTTCGCCAAGTATCTTTATCGAAAAATCTTTATCCGTTCTTAAAACGTTATCCGTTCTGTCGGTTGCAAGTCTGCCGCCGTCGATAAAAATTTTACAAGGTCGTTTCGCCTGCTTGGATACGTCGTTCGGGATATATGCGCCCACGATATCGGTAAGCTCGGAAAGTAACACCGTCGGCACGTCTACCGCATTTTTAAGCGCGTCCACAAACTTATACTTTTCTTTGGCAAGCAAACATTTCGTCATAAATGCGGATGAATACCACTTGTCAAAATATGCGGTTTCGTCCGACGTTTCAAACGAAAATACAACGCCGCTTTTGTTTATTATAACTTGCGTTCCGTCCTCTTTTCTGACTTGTTTTTCTTCTCCGACCTCAGGTATTTCAACTTCGACAACGCGTTCTTCGGCTTTTAGCCCTACTTTTGTCGGATTCGCTTCGATATAATCTTTAAGTCCGCTTATGTCTATTGTTTTCCCTAAAAACCTTTCGATATCTTCGTAAAGAACAGACGAATCGAGAGAGGTATAAGGAAGCGAATAACTCACGTCGAATTTCCGCGTTACGGGGCTATAAAAAATATCTTTCGTCTTTACTTTTTCTTCGCCTGTGGGAATCGCGCCTTCACGGAACATTTTTCTGCCTTTCGCGGTAAGCGAAACGTCTTTTACTCTGATTTCCGAAAAGTATTTCGGATTCATAAAATGCGACGGATCGTAGTCGTAAGAGAGTATTTCGGTACCGATAAGATTTGAAATTTCTTTTCCGAAAATATAGTGCAAATCTCTCGGAATACCGAATTTAAGAAGCACGTCGCATATTTTGTCTTCCGAACCCGCAGTTTTTTCGATTACGTCGAGTAAAATATATGCAACGCCCGACGCCTTCCTTACCTCGTTATATCGCACGTTTACTTTATAGACAAGTAGCGGAAACGGAATAGCCGTAGTGAATTTTAACAAACTTTTCTCTTCCATTTTACTCTCCTAAAATATCTTTCGCCGTAAGTATTCTTCCGCGGAAGTTTATCGTGTCGATAATTTCTCTGTATACGGGGAAGTTGATTTTATCGCGACTGTGATCGCCTTCGAGATCGGGAAGGTCGATTATGCCCGCTTCCGATAAAAACTTTTTCGAGCCGACAATAATCAAAAGTTTTCTCGCCCTTGATAAGGCAACGTTGATACGCTCGAATTTTTTAACAAATTCCGCATCATACCTCGCGCCGCTCGGATTTCTTACCATCGAAACGATAATGATATCCCTTTCATCGCCTTGGAAATCGTCAACGGTACTGATAACAAGTTTTTCGTCCGGTTTACCCGAAAAGCCCGTAAATTGATAGCCTTTACGTTTCTTTTTTATTAGTCCCGCCTGATCGCCATATGTACAAATAATACCCGCGCTCGGTCTTTCGTCGATTTTCCTTGACGGATCAACGATAATTTTATGCTCGGAAACAAGCACTTTCGCCGCTTTGTCGAGTTCCTTTAATAGCGTTATCGCAACCTGCGCTTCCTGCTCGTTGATTTTGGACGTACTGCCTTCGAATGCGCTCGATTCTTTTTGGTCGCAATCCACAAAATATATGTGCCGTTTGGGATCGATAACGGTATTTCCGTTGATTTTTACGGTAAGATTATGCTCTTTTTCGTCGTCTTGTTGTTTTTTTCCTACAACAAGACCTTTACCATTACCGCCATAGAAATGATTGAACACTTCCATAATGTGGCTGTGGCAACGGTATTGCTTATTAAGCATTACTCTGAAATCGCTCGGAACTTTCTCATACAGCGTTTTGAAGAAACATTCTTCATATAACTTTGTATATCCGTCGTTGATTTCCTTTGTGATTTTTTCTTCGTCGAGTCCGTCGAAATCATCTCCCCGCATATGTCGCAAATCGTACATAGGCGGAAGTTGACGATGGTCGCCGACGAGAATAACCGTCTTGCCGTATAAAATAGGTATCAGCAAATCGAGAAAAGACGACTTTGACACTTCGTCCACGATTACAACGTCTATGCCTTGCGTTCTGATATCTACCGATTCGATTCCGTATTTACCGAGTTCGGCAAGTTGCGACGGCGTGAATCTGTCGCGGCTTGTGCAGGTAATACCGAAAACGTTTGCCGAATTGTAAAGTTCTCTCGTATATGCGGCTCTATCTTCCTCTAAGATATCTTCCTGCGACAAGTATTTTACGATATCCTTATACATCGGAATTTTTATTTTGTTTTCGGAAGACGAAGCATTATACTCGGTTTCGAGTTTATTCCACTCGTCGCTGATAATGTCGAAAGCCGTTTCAAGATTGTCCGAATCGTATTCCCTGACAATTCCGAAATCGCGGAAAAATCTCATAATCTTTTGTTTTAGTACGGAATTCAACTCACCGTATTCTTCAATATCGGGATTTTCTCCGAGTTTTTCGTATAAACGTTTTTTCTCGCTTATTTGGATTTTTAGTTCGTTTATTTTATCGGATATAGCGTTTTCGTTGTCTATATCGCCATTGATTTTGAATTCGATTATATTTCTCTGTGTGTTTACAATATCGGCAAGTTTTGCCTTGAATTGCGCAAGTTCGGAAGGCAATTGCTTCAATATTTCTTTTGCACCCGTAATACCGGGGACGAGAGAGTAAATCACGCTTCCGGCAATATCGAACTCCGAATTATTTTCGTATTCTTTAATCTTTTTGCCTACGGCAATCAACTCGCTTTGATTCTTTTTATACTCTTCGTAATTAAAATCTCCTTCATTCGGTGCTTCGTCCGTATCGGGATCTCGCAAACCGCTCAAAACGTTTCGCAAAGCACGCTGGCGATTTTTTAACTCCACAATCGCGTCTTCGCTCAAAAAACGCTCTAATTCTTTGTTTATTGCCTGAATATCGGCATTAACAAGCTCGGCAACCTTATCGAGCGTTACCTCTTCAAAACAAGCAAAGCACTTTAACAGGCGTTCTACTTGTTCGGCGTATTTATCCAATACGTTGCTATCTGCGCCTTCGCCCGAAAAACGATACGATTCGACGTATTTAAGCGTTCTCGTATACTTTTCGGTATCTTCTTTTGCGGCAAGAAGTTTTTCTCTTAAAACTTCGTTTTCTCCGGTTAAACGGTTTATTTCTGAAAGCAAATTGTTCCGCTTTCTTTCCGTATCTGCATTCTCCCGTTGCAATTTCAAAAGGCGATCGTAATCGAGGCGAAGAGATTTCATCGTCGAATCGAATTCTTCTCTCGTCTCTTTGTAATTGTCGTATCTTGCTACTTGCTTTTCAAGGTTTCCGCAAATATTGAGATAGAAATTGTCTACAAGCCTTTCGGGACTGTAATTCGTTTCTTTACCGTTTTGCGACGGAATAAGACGAAGCGGACGTATTTCGGGGATTTTAGGCAATCTGTCAAATACGTTATCGATTGCCTTATGTGTTTCGGAAGATATTAAAACTTTCTTACCGCGTTTCGTCAGTTGCGCCGTAATCTCGGCTATAACCTGTGTTTTTCCCGTTCCCGGAGGACCTTGCAACAAAAATATACTTTCGCTTTGAAGCGCGCGTTTTACGGCAAGTTTTTGTCTGTCGTTCAAACTTTCAAGACACCACTCGGGATCTTTGATCTCTTCTACGGAAGACTGCGCAAGCGTTTCGGGCGAAAAAAGATACGTCGGTAAGAACGGATTCTTAACGTACCCGCCCAAAATAGAAGTCAACGCCTTTTCTTGTCTGTCTATTTTTGCTTTTTCCGCACGATTATCATAAGTAAGATACCTCGGCGCAATTTCCTCGATTTGCTTTTCGATTTCTTTTACTTTGTCTGTGATATCTTGCGGACGGAAATAAATCTGATATCGGCGTATCGTTTCGTTCTCGATTTTATCAGCCTTATCTTCGTTTAATTTTTGAAGTAAAACGTTTTTTATTTCGGTTTTCTCGGAATCGATACCCTCTGCATATTGAAATTCTAATTGATTTTTCTTTTCCTTTTTAAGTTTATCCAGTTCTTCCTGACAACGTATTGCCAAACTCTTTTGTTTTTTCTCGATAAGTGCCGTATTGCGACGAATATAAAAGTCGCGCAAAGATACCTGTGACTTCGCTCTTTCTATACGCTTATCGTATTCGTCATTTAATGCCGATTCATTACTGCTCAAAGCATTGATCTGTTCGTCTTTTTCGATAGTAGACGGTTTAGAATGTCTGATTTGGTCTATTTCAGCACGAATTGAGCTAAGCAGTTTCTTTCTTTCGGTTTCAATCGGTGAGAGAAGACGAGCTATTTCGCTTTGGTATGTCTTGTATACGTCTTTATCAGAATTATTTGTAATGTCGGAATCAAGTCTATCGTCAAGCTCTGTTTTGTATTCAATAAGTTGCGAATTAAATTTTTCTTGCGTTTTAGCAGAAACGTCTGTCATATAACGGTTAATCTCGGCAAGAATTATACTATTATATTTGCTGTTTATTTCTCCAAATTTGGCAGTCAAGTCTTTTTCGTATTTCTTGTCGAGAGCAGATAAATCAGGCTCTATATCTATGTATGTGAATAAATATCGTTCGCCGAGAAGATACGATTTGATACTTCTGATATTACCTTTATCGTCCGATTTCGGCTGATACGGCGACAATCCCATAGCGTCCCGAGTATATCGGTTCAGGTTAACCTCGAACTTCGGTTTTCCTTTTCCGTTTCTGCCAACCGTTTCGGACAATATTTCCTTTCTGTTCTTTTCTATCGCAACGCAAATCAGCGGAAAACCGTCGGCGCCCGCCACTTCTTTCGATAATATTATTTGCTCGCTTTTGCCGAAATCTTTAACTCCGTCCAAAAGAAGTCCCGAAAAAGCCTCTTCGTTTCTGCGATAGGATTCTTTCGTTACCATATATGCGTCGCATACGTGAACGTCCGTAATTTCTTCGCAACGCTCGGATTGTTTTCCTAAATAGTATCTGCGAAAATCGATATATCGCAACCATTGATTAAAAATGCCAATCGCCTCGGCGGGATTCGGAACAGGAAATAGTTTGGTGGCTATTTCATTTACAAAGTCGTTTGTAAGAACAGAATCGTGCAATTCGCCGTTACCGTAATCAGGAACCGAAAACGTATTTCCGGTATTTCTGCTATATATTTCCTTCTTTGCAAACGCACAAAGTGACGAACAAAAAACTCGTTTTTCACCGTATTTTACCGTTCGTCTGTCTATCAAATCTATCCCTTTTACGGATATTTCCGTAACGTTCCCAAATGTAACGTCGCCGATTACCATAAAATCGTATGTTTCGGGCAGAACGTAGCGAGAATATCCGTCCACTTCGGGACGAATTACGATATTACGCAAAATCTTATTCCCACGCTTATTTTCGTCCATCACTCTGTCAAAC
>CALZDP010000038.1 GCA_945638575.1 uncultured Clostridia bacterium
TTTCGGTCAAGAGGTTGTTATCTATGATAAACTGTATGTATTCATCGGTCTGACAGATGGAGGTGCAAGCCATATTCCAAATGCAGAAGAAATTGATTTCAGCGGGAAACAGTTGACGCAGATAATCGGTCAGTTCTCGCACATCGTTGACCACGGCTCGCTTGTCAAATTGCATATTGTAAGCACCAACCTCGGTCACATTCCACTTTTTGAGGTCATCAAGCAGGATTTTGCGGATATTAAGAAAACGCTTTATTTCTCGCTTGCCGTTTTGTATATCTTCCCAATACTGCGGCATTTTGTAGGCGTAGTAAGCACCTGTCATAAGTTCTTTGTTGAGGAAGATTTCCGCAACCACAAACGAGCGAGAGCAAACAACTCGCCCTGTCTTATCATCGAATATGGCATAGCCAATATCGTAAGGGAGCGGATAGTTCAAGCCATTTGCGGTTTCGGTGTCAATAATCATTTTGTACATTTCAAAGGTCTCCTTTCCTTCATCGGCTCTATTATACCATAGCAGTCAAAAAAATGCAACCCCCATTTTGCATTATATATAATATATTTTCCGGCCCGGGCTGAGGAATATACTATATTATATATTCTTTTTTTTGAAAAAAATAAGGGGGTGTACCCCCTTACCTTGCGGCGATGCAGGCGATAATCACTATTATAAGCCACACGAGCAGAGCGATGATGACAATTGACGCAATCAGCCCAACCCAGATGATGAGAGGAAGGAAACAGAGCCAAAGGGCGCAAGAGAAAACGCCGCAAGCACGGAGGACGATGAGGATGATGGAGGTGAGAAGGCAGAGCGTGCCAAGTCCGATGCCACCAGAAGTGGCGGTAGTCTTTGTAGTTTCGTTCATTATTGTTATCTCCTTTGCTTTTCTTGATAGCTCTATTATACACAACTGGTTTGAGATTGTCAAGCACTTTTTCAAAATATATTATATATTCGCGCGCCCGGGCAAGATTGTATATTATTTGAGATAAAAAAAAGACGCTTGCGCGTCTTATGTTAAGATTGTTTTACATTCTGTATGATAAGGGCGGCATTCCTTTTCAAAGACGGAACGTAAATCCTTTTCAAGATTTTCTTCGGAAGTATTGACAAAATTGTCGCACCCACAATAGGTCATTAACGAGGTCTGCGCATCGGTGATTTGGAATACATAGGTGGGAATTTCGTGGGCGTAAGCATAGCCCTGTTCCCAGTTAGAGCCTGCTGTGCTAACACGTCCAACAGAGATAAAGAGGAAAATATCGCTATGCAGGATAGCTTGCACATCAGCCTTGAATACTTTTTTCGCCCAATCTTCTTGTGACATATCCCACGCATTAGGGATTTGGAGTTCAAAGGGGCAGTACACATCATACCCCAACGAGCGCAGAAGCTCGGCAACTTTGACCATTCGTGTGCGCTCGGTCGAACCGCACGAGCCGCAGAGGTAAATCTTCATTTTGGTATCTCCTTTCTTTTGGTGATTATAGTATAACACATTTGTCAAGCAAAGTCAATGCCTTAAAATAATATATTTTTGCGCCCGGGCCTGCAAATATATTATATATTATTTTTTGGAACGAAAAAAGAGGGGGTGTCCCCTCTTTTAGAACGGCAACGGAATGTCGGCGGTCAGTTCCTCAAACTCCTTACGCTCCTGCTCCGCAACTGCGTTGTAGTCCTCAGTCACGCTCGGAATGTCGATAAAATTACGACTTGAAATATAATCCGCATAATGTACGAGCTGGTCGAGCGATGTAAAAGGTCTATCCTCTCGGTCTGTGACCCATTGACCCATGTGGGAGCGGATAGCCATAGGGATTAAATCAGGTATTTTGCCATAGCGGTCGGCATATTCTTCGTCCCAAAACTCTTTTACCATCTCGGCGCAAATTGCGCCATGTTGGGCATAATCGTCCTTGTTCATTTCGTCCCCCTTGCCATACTTGGCGCAGTCATGGAGCAGGATCGCAACTCGGGCGTAGTCCTTGTACAGCTCGGGCATATAGCTCCAACGGCTTAAACGCAGTAGTTCTTCGAGGAACATACAAGCAGCTTTAACATGACGGACTAAACCGCCTATTCCCTGCGAAAAAACAGGGTGAAATTTGCCCGAAGAAGAAGCACCGCTTAACCAAAACCATGCGCCTACACGTTGGTCCAGAAAACGGGCGCAAAACTCGCGCAGGGTGAGGTCAGTAATGCGTTCAAGCTCGGTCTGAAAATAAAGTGACTTTTTCATTGTGGTATCTCCTTTCATTTCCACTATTGGTATTATAGCAGATTAGAGCGCAAATGTCAAGCACTTTTTTCAAAAAAAAACAATATATTTTCCGGCCCGGTCTCGCAAATATATTATATACAATCTGTTGATGTAAAATAAAAGAGCTTTACAGCTCTTTTAGCACTTCAAATATTTCATCTTGTCGGTAAGCTCTGCCCGTCCATGCTTTGCGGTTGCGTTCTTCGTCATCAAACAAAATGTCATTTCCTTTGTTATAACGATTTTTGGGAGTTCCATAGGGGATAATGTGAATTATGTCAAATTGTACGCTCGGCAAGTGTTTTGCGAGCCAATTCCGCTTTGCTTCGGCGGTGCGGTCATTATATTCGGGAGTACCGCTTCGGGAACACCAAGAAATAATGCCGAGGGTGTAGCCTTCACGCTTCAAGCGGTTTAACATACGGGCGAGGGTAGAAAAATGAATGAGGGGCTTTGCAACTTCGTAAGGGGTGGTATCGTGGGCTTCAAGATAATTCAGCCAGTTTTCCACTCCGTAGAAGTCAGCAATCGTTCCGTCCATATCAAAGTAAATAGTCATTGAGGTATTCTCCTTTCTTTCTTTCAGCATAGTAATTATATCAAATCTTTTATGAAAAGTCAACCCTCTTTTTGTAAATATATTATATATAATCGCGGCCGGGCGCGAAAATATATTATATATTTTCGAGGACAAAATATATTCCTGCCTGCGGAGGCAACAGGCAGGAATGGTTCTCCCTTATCGAGCGAGAGAGAAGTACGCCTTGCGCTTGACGAGTTCGCGCTTGAGGGTGCCGTCCTCTACCAACTGCCGCACGAGGGCAGAAGCCTTCTGATTGGAAGCACCATTGAGGGTGGGTACAACCGCCATAAGCTCGGTTACGGTGCGAGGGGTGCCGTCTGCGAGAGCGGCGCGGATTTCAGCCTTGATATTCTCGTTCGCGGTCTGCGTAGCGGTGGGCTTGCGGTCTGCGGAGTTCTTCTTCTCGATAGAAGTCTTGAGCGCAAGCAGGGTTACACGGGTGTCCTCATTCAGTCCATCAAGGGCGAGGGCATTGGTCAGCGCGTCCGCATAAGTGAGGGGGTTCTTTGCCATAAATGGTAACCTTTCTCGTTTTAGAGGGTGTCGTTCCCTTGTTGTGACTATATTGTACCATAGGGGGTGGGATTTGTCAAGGGGTTTCAAAAATATATTTTCTTTGGGTTTCCCTTGCGCTTGGGGGATTTCCATTCCCCTTTTGGAACAAGTCCATTATAACAGATTGGGAGCGGGAAATCAATAGGTTTTTTCATTATATATAATATATTTGCGCGCCCGATTATAGGTTATATATTATATTATATATTCTGCCCGGGCGGCTTAATATACTATATTATATATTTGCGGGGGTGCTGAAAAGGCGGGATGTTCAGTCCCGCCTATCAGCAGAAAGAGATGGAGGTATATCGAATGGCAGATAATTTCTTGGTTGCTTTTGCTATTGGTATTATAGCATATAGGGAGTGAATTGTCAAGGGGTTTTTGAAAAGTTTTTCAAAAAATTTTTTAAGTCCTCTCCGATATGCCCTACCTTCTGCGGTGGCATAGCACGTGTCTGTGTTCCAAGACTTCCGACAAGATTTCTTGCGATGGTCGTCTTTCCTCTTGACAATGCTATTATAGCATAAAGAGGGTGGGCTGTCAATGGGTTATGGGAAAATATATCATATATAATGTGGCCCGAGGTTTGCGAAGAAAAAATTGTATATTATATATGAAATCGAAATTCCGGCCGCTGCGTGGGAAAGCGGCCGGCCAAAAGCATTATATATAATATATTTTCATTTAGAATATAAAAATAAGGGGTTTTCCCCTTATTCTTCTATGGGCAGGTCGAGTTGATCGATATTCTCCCATTTGTCATTTTCTTTGTGCCATAAGGTAATAGTCATGGGACTGGAGCTCATCTGACTTGCAGCAATGATACTCTCATAGGCTTCGGCAGTGACTTCCGTGCCATTGTAATAGAGGTTCACACGATTGTCGTTGGAATAGATTGAGATGCAGAATTCAGCGGTTTCCATTGGTTTATATCTCCTTCTCTTTTGTTGTCATTATTATACCATATAATGGAGCATATGTCAAGGGATTTTTAGAATATATTATGCTTATCTAAACATCATGAGCATATCAGTATATGCGACTGCACATTCGTCTGATTCATCATAATGTAAACATATATAAACACGACCATCGATAGGGGACTTAAGGTAAACTTTAATTTCCTTTGGATTAGTCCAATGAATAAAGTTAATAGAGGAAATAGGAATAATATAATTTTCGTGTGTAATAGCTTTCATTTGAGGTATCTCCTTTCAATTTCTGATACTATTATATCAGATTGCGCTAAAAAGTCAATACTTTTTGGGAAAATATATTATATATAAATCAAAAGCTAATTTGTAAAATAAAATTAGTATATTATATATTAAATCGAAACACCGCTCGTGGCGCTAGTTCACGAGCGGCTCAAAACTTTATATATAATATAATAAAAAGAAAGCCCCTTATTGGGGCAGTTTGGCAAGGGTGCTTTCATTACAAAGCGTAGCACGTTCCCATTTTATCTGATAGCCGATACCGTCAATGTAAATATCAGGATGTGTAAAAAATGGGCGGTTATCTTTGTGCCACTGTTGGTTGCATATATGAAAGATATACTTTTCGAATACTTCGCCTTTATTATAGTTATGTTCGGCTTTAGCTTTATTACAATCAGCTTTAAATTGCTCTTCGGTATAATCCGTAAGTTTACGTGCGCCATGATTGATAAGCATGAGCTTTTTGTCATATGTAGGCGCATAACGGAGAGAAAATCCATTATTACGGCTTGCTTTATCAAGTTTGCAAACTGCATATAAGAGTTCGTAATCTGCCTCTACAACGTACATTTCGCCATAGTAGGTAAAACCAAGCAGGAAGTGAGACGTAGCAGAATTTTTGCGATAAGCGGCAAAAAGGGTTCCATAAATATTAGCGGTGTTGGTAGTCATTATTATGTACCTCTCTTTCTTTCGGTAGACCTATTATACACCATACGATCGCTAATTTCAAGTGTTTTTATACGGAAAAAATAATATATTTTCGGGAAATTTAAAACAATATATTATATATTATTTTCTATGAGAAAAAATTCGTATATTATATATTAAAGTAAAATACCGCTCGTGGCGTCAGTTCACGAGCGGCTCAAAACTTTGCATATAGGGCAATAAAAAAAGCCCCTTATTGGGGCAGATTGGCAAGGGTACTTTCGTTGCAGAGGGTGGCACGTTCCCACTTTATTTGATACCCTACGCCGTCAATATAAATATCAGGGTGGGTGAAGAATGGGCGGTTGTCCTTGTGCCACGGCTGACCGTGCATATGGAAGATGTGGCTCTCGAATACATCGCCCTTGTTGTAGTTGTGTTCGGCTTTTGCCTTTTCGCAGTCCGCTTTGAACTGTTTTTCGGTGTAATCCTTGAGCTTTCGCGCGCCGTGGTTGAGAAGTATGAACTTTTTGTCATATGTAGGAGCATAGCGGAGGGAAGCGCCGTTGTTATCGCTTGCTTTATCCAGCTTGCAGACCGCATATAAAAGGTCATAGTCCGCTTCGACAACATACATTTCGCCATAATAAGCAAAACCAAGCAAAAAGTGAGATGTAACAGAATTTTTGCGATAAGCTGCGAAAAGGGTGTCATAGGTATAAGTAGTTTCGATAGCCATTTTTATTTACCTCTCTTTCTTTCGGTAGACCTATTATACACCATATGAACGCTAATATCAAGTGTTTTTATACGGAAAAAATAATATATTTTCGGGAAATTTGGGATAGTATATTATATACGATTTTGCAATTAAAAAAAATGGTATATTATATATTATTTCAAATACGGCTCGTGGCGTCAGTTCACGAGCCGCCAAAAGCAAAAGAGGGGAATTACTCCCCCTCTAACGGGCGAACCTCGCCAGTGTAGATGTTGATAGCATAGCCGCCGAGGTAGGCTTCCTTCGCCATATAGTAGGAACCGCGTTCACCGTTCGGGAGTGATACAAATTCCTTCATAAAGGCGCCGATATGGCGGATAGTGGTGCGGGAATAGGTGCCTGTGCAGGTGAGCCAGCCATCGGCGGAAAGGCGGATAACAACCGTGCGGTAGCTAATCATATAGATGTCGCCATTCTCATAGCGGCGAACGGTAGCCTGTGCATGGGGCATAAACTTGAGAGTGGAAGTGGTGTACATTTTGGTGTCCTCCTTGTCTTTTCTTGAGTACATTATACAGCATAATTGGGGCGTTGTCAATAGTTTTTTCAAAATATATTATATATAATTTCGGGACATGGATTATATATTCTGCATTTTCGAAAATTGGAGAGAAATTTTGGTATATTATATATAAAACGAAAAACGCGCCGTGGCATCAGTTCACGGCGCGCCAAAAGAAAAAGAGGGCTTGCGCCCTCTGTTTAGTCGCTTAACTTGGCATCGAAGGGAAGCACCATCTTGGGATTCCACATAATTGTATACTGATAAGGATTTACATACGAGGAGTAAATATCTTCTACGAGGTATGTCACATTGTCGGATAAACCGATGATAGCCTTCTTATAAGTGCCGCCTTCTTCTTCAATCAAGATTTCGAGCTGATGGTCGGCGGTATCGGCGGTGATAGAGATTTTGCCCTCGCACTGGAACAGAACTTCGCTTGTAATGCAATCAACGACGGTAACACGGCGGACGCAGTTGAAAGCATCGGCTTCTTTGGCAAGGTTTGTGCGCACACGATTAGCTTCATTGTAGCAACCTACGCAAAGCAAAAGAGCGGTCAAAAGAGCGATAAGCAAAGCAACGAGCTTGATAGTGGTTTTCATAATTTTTATCTCCTTTTTTTTGATGTCTATATTATAGCAAATAATTTTGGGATTGTCAATGGATTTTTGAAAATATATTATATATTCATTAGGGGCATTAAAAAAAGGGCTTGCGCCCTTAATAGGTATCCAAACCCATCATTTCAGCCATTTCCAAAGGGACGCGCCCGTGGCACTTGAGCTTTTCGTTGGGAAAGTTTTCAGCGGCGATATCGCTTGCGGTTGCGCGGGGGTTTTCTTCGTCAGCGTTTACCTCTACGAAAAACTCTTCGCCGCAAAGGTCGCTGTATTCACCGATTACTTCAAACCAGAAAGTCAATGTCTTTTTCATTTTTTGTTTACCTCTCTTTCATTTCTGTGTCTATATTATAGCATACCTATTGGAAGTTGTCAAGCGATTTTTTCAAATATATTATATACTTGATAAAACTAAAAAAGGGGCGAAACCCCTTAATAGTACTCTTTCCATAGTTTAATCAATACGATAAACCAGAAAATTGCAGGAGACATTATTATTGTAATAATTCCACCATAAACAGCAATGCCAAGTAAAATCTTACCCATTTTTGAAATTCCTCTCTTTCATTTCTGTGACTATATTATAGCATGCCTGTTGGAGATTGTCAAGGGGGTTTCCAAAATATATTATATATAATTTCGGGATATAAATAATATATTATATATTATCGCGCTATTGGAAGAAAAAAATGGTATATTATATACAATGTAAATTACGGCGCGCTGGGCACGTTAGCGCGCCGCCAAATAAAAAAAGTGGCTTACACCGCCACTCAGTTGTAGAAGACCGACCCGCCGACCTCGATAGCCGCTTCTTTGGCGAGGTTGTCGCACACACGGTCAGCTTTATTGTAGCAACCTCTGCAAAGCAGAAGGACGATCAGAAAGGCGGTCATAAGAGCGATAAGCAGGGCAATGAATTTGATGAAGGTTCTCATAGTTTTTACCTCCTTTTCTTTTGGTGTCTTAATTATAGCATATAAGGGGTACAATGTCAAGAGGTTTTTGGAATATATTTTGTGAGGGTGGAGAGGGCTTATGCCCTCTCAACCAGTCGCAGGAAGTGTACCTTGATATATTCCATATGGTAGTCATCATCGTAGGCGATGAAGCAGGTATAATCTTCGTCATCTTCCAGTCCAGCGAGGATTTCCGACTTGATGTAATTTTTATTCACGCTGTTGTAATCGCTTACATTCCATATGGCTTCCGCCACAAGGTCAATCACAAGGTTGAGATCTTCGGTTGCGGTGGGGTGAATGTCATAGGGTGCTTCCACGGAGTAGATAAGATGGTTGGTGCTAATGGTTTTCATGGGGTTTGTCCTCCTTTTTTCTTTCTGAGAGTATTATACCACCTTTTCCGAAAATTGCAATACCTTTTTTCATTATCTATTATATATAATTTCGGGAGGAAAATAATATATTATATATTATTACAAATGCCAATAAAAAATTCGATATATTATATATAATCTGCAAATCGCGCCGTGGCATCAGTTCACGGCGCGCCGCAAACAATAATATATTATCGCCAGTGTAAAATAATATATTATATATAATGCCCAAAAGTGAAAGAAATGCGAAAATATATTATATATAATTGCATATGTAAAAAAGGGGCATCAGCCCCGCACCGGATAATATATTTTTTGGAGGTGGCGGCTTACTGCTCGCAGTAAGCCAGCCCCATAGTCCTCCAACAAAGAACGGAAATTTGTTTGTGTTCCTTGCCGATTGCCATTGCTTCGCGCTTGGTATTTACACGGCGAGAAGGGTCTACATAATACAGACCGTCGGAGTACCAGATACCGCAGTTGCCGCCATATACGGAGCGAGCAATTATCATTGCCTGTTCGGGCGTCTTGACGATACAGCCCTCTTCAGCTACCTGCCAACCGCTCTTATACTGAACGGTCTTACCCTTGCGGAGCGTCATTCCGTCATTGTTGGCGAGCTTGCGAATGGAGCGAACATTGATGCAATGAGTGGAAGTAGTCATTTTTTTTACCTCTTTCAATTATTATCAATTAAAAACCTAATCAATTCATATTTTGACGCGCTTTTAACCCATGCTAAGGCATCTTCAAAATCCATAGCTATATCACCCACTGTCAGTATATCAAGCGCATTTCTTTCAAGCGCATTTCTTTCAAGCATCTTTCGGCTAACCTTTTTGACACCATTCACGCTCATAAGCTGTACTTTATCTTTCATAGCATTTACCTTTCGTACGTTTTACGGCCGCCGCCCGATTCGGTTCGGTATCCCCTCACCGTGACTATAGTATAACACATTCGATTCGGCATTACAAGCGTTTTTGAGTGAAAGAAAAAATATATTTTTTTAACTCGGCTTGAACACTAATAATATATAATATATTATCTTTCCACTCTAAACTAAGTTAGAAATAATATACAATATTATATATTATTATGTTGTTTCAATAATATATTATATCTTTAGTATTTTACTTGTTTTGGGAAAAATATATTATTTTTTATATTTTCACATTGTTCTTGGATTTTTTTAGATAATATATTATATATAAAATTTCGGATATATTACATATTATATCGTATATCACGGCAATGTAATAAAAAAGAGCTTGCGCTCTTAACAGTATTTAAATCTTAATTAATGACTATTTGCTGATAGCTATTACCAATTGTTTACGGCAATCGCCCATGTTCTCGTATATTCTACAACATAAATTTCTTTAGTAATCTCTGTAAAACCTACGTTTATCAGTCTTTCAGCTTCTGCTATATTATCCGTACAAGTCAAACCGCCTGTTTTGTAATTGATGAAATATTTCATTATATATACCTCATTTCTGTCTTTTTGCCATCTCTCCCCGTATAGCCTGTTAGGACAGCTTGAAAAATTTTATTATTTCGCTCTTTCCTCAAAGACATATTTCATCCTGTAGTCAAGATCTATCAAAAAATCAATTCCGTACGTTTCAGCAATCGAAACGAGTTTTTTTCGCAACATAGTATAATGATTATCAGCGTTGATCCGGTTGCTCAACGGCAGTTTGCCATAATATGAGCCTTGTTCTTCCCAGCTCCCGATCATACGGTCAATGATGTTTTCCGCCTTAATATAGTCAAAGTTTTCCATAGTTTTACCTTTCGTACGTTTTACAGCCGCCGCTTGAATTGTGGTCGGTCTCCCTAACCACGGGTATAGTATAACACATTTGAATTGGCATTGCAAGCGTTTTTGCACGGAAAAAATAATATATTTTCGGGAAATTTGAAGTAGTATATTATATACGATTTTGCGATTGAAAAAAATGGTATATAATATATTATCGAAAACACGGCTCGTGGCGCCAGTTCACGAGCCGCCAAATAAAAAAATGGGGGCAAAGCCCCCCCCGCAAGTGTGTGCAATTAGCAGTCATATGAGTAGCAACCCTCATAAGGGTCAAATCCCATTTCGAGGTCTGCTTCGTCGCAATCGGGCTCTTCATCTTCGCCGTTAATCTCGGCGAGATAGTCTTCAAAGCTGTGACAGCCAGTGTAATAGTAAAGGATGGCTTCGGCGGTTTCAATGGTGCATCCGCCGACTGCAAAAGCAAGGTCAAGAGCTTCGGTATTCTCGGTGACATATTCGGCAAGAAGGTCATAAGCAGTTTCAAAGTTCATCATAGGGTATTTACCTCTCTTTCTTTTGATGTACTCATTATAGCAGATATGGAGCGAGTTGTCAAGCGTTTTTTCTCGGAAAAAATAATATATTTTTTAGTCCGTGAGCGCATTTCGGGATGCCCCCACTATTACATTTTGCTGGCTATTGGAGCGAAAAAAATTGTATATTATATTATATATTATTTTTTCGGGGTCTATTCCAATTTGTCGTATTTGACGGTAAAAAGAAAAAGGCGGTTGCCCGCCCTCGTTTTAGGCTCTGCCCTCGATATTCTTCTTGAACCTGTCGCGGAACATTGCCCAGACTGCAGGTGCGAACCCCATACGGTCGACCATCTGCGCCGGGGTCTCACCGAAAAGGTGATAACCCATTGTAATCATTTCCTCAACGATTGCGATTGCTTCATTGCGTTCGGTGTTGCTCATTTTTTGTGCCTCTCTTTCTTTTTTCTGTATTCATTATAGCACAAGACTATAGCCTTGTCAAGCGTTTTTCTCGGAAAAAATAATATATTTTTAGTGGATTTGATACTCCACGCAGTCCACGAGCGTATCACCGCAGAACTCATATTCCACATAGTAATAGTTATTATAGAATACCTGAACGCAGATATTGCCGATCGCGGTTTCGAAGATGTCCCAGTCCAGTCCGTTTGCGATTGCGTCATTGATGATTGCGTTCATTGTTTTACTCCCCTTTTTTCTTTCTGTATGTATTATATCACTTTTTCCGCAAATTGCAACATCTTTTTTCATTATCTATTATATATAATTTCGGGAATCAAATAATATATTATATATTTTCACATGGCTTTTGGATTTTTTTAGATAATATATAATATATAAAATTTCGGATATATTATATATTATATCGTATATCACGGCAATGCAATAAAAAAGAGGCTCATGCCTCTTTAACTTTTACATAGCACCTTATTTCGAGCCTGTCCACATACCAGCCTGCCCAATCTTCCTTTTCGTCGATGGCTTCCTGTATCCTTGCTTTTACACTCTCAAGGGTGTAATAATCTTCTTCCCAATCCTGCAGGATTTTCCAAACGGTGATTGCGGCATTTTCAAAGGATTTTGCAACGGTGGGGATTTCAGCGGTGGCGGTGATTACGAACATTTTTATTTACCTCTCTTTCTTTGATGTACTCATTATAGCAGATATGGAGCGAGCTGTCAAGCATTTTTTTCAAA
>CALZDP010000039.1 GCA_945638575.1 uncultured Clostridia bacterium
TCCTCAACGTCGGCTTCGGTATCTACTTCGGTATTTGAGTCGTCAAAGTCTGCTTGTTCGGTATCGGTTTCGATATCGGCTTCGGTATCTTCTTCTCGCATCCAGTAGTTTTCGCCGTAAATAGCGGTGTATTCGGCGTTATCGTCGATTTGGGAAACTTCGGCGTCTTTACGCGCCCTTTTAATAATCAGGTAAACCGCAACAACGATAAGTACCGCCGTCAAAGCGATTATACCGATTATAAGCGACAGCCACTTAGGAGTGCCGAAAAGGTATTCTTTAAAGGTGGGATTACGCGGATTAACCGTACCTGCGTAAATCACGTTTCCGTCGGAAAACGCAACAAAAACCGCGGTCATAGTATCTAATTTTGGCAAAAACGCGCGACAGTAACTTGCCGTGTTTTGGCTTTTATAGATTACGGGATTACCTAAAACACTCCCGCTTTCAAAATCATCTTTAGTTACCTTTTTATTTAAAACATAACTTCCGTTCTTATATTTAGTAATACCTTCGCCGCTTACCGCATACACGGTTACCGTTTCATTCCTTTTTTCTCCGAACCAATTCACAACCGACGTTTTATCATCGTAATATTTATCGACGGAAGCAAATTTTTCCGACACAGCATCACTGTCGTCAAAGTTTAGGTTAAAGGAAAATCCGCCGTCCTTAGTTTCCGTTATGTTTGAAATTACCACGCCGCTATTAGTTTCATCGGTGTAATAAAGGGAGGTTAAAACAAGGTCGTTTTGCCCGATAACAGTCTTATAGGCGGACTTATCGGGATTACCGACGGTAGATGCGTCAACGTATTTGCCGCTACCGTCAAGTTTAATTTTTCCGCTTCCGTTTAAAATGGCATAAGAGGATTTTTCCTTGTTGGAATACAGTTTGTCGTCCCCTAATCGATAAACGAAAACTTCGTTATCGCCGTACATATTGCCCAAATTAAGCGTTGAAGGATTACCGTCTGCGCCGATATATCCGCATCTTTCGTTCACCCTGTAGACAATTATTCCGGAAGAAGAAAGTCCTACGTCCGATAAACTTCCGCTGTTTGTTCGCGCCTCTATCATAAAATATTCGCCCTTGTCGCGATAGTCGTTTAAAACAAGTTTTATTGCCTTAACCGTTTTGTCGCTCGTAACCGGATATAATGCGTAGTTTCCGCTTTTTTCGGCAGGAATAATAGCGCCGTCGTTAAGCCAACCCAAGCGTTCACGCGTGTAAGTTAACGGCATCGAAGGCAAAATACCTATTTCGCCCATAATATCCAGTTCGCCCACAGGCTGCGCGTCGCCGCTATACGGATAGTAGTCCGCAACGCCCGTGTCGTGCATGAGTTCGTGACAGAAAATTCCGCAGGAAAAAATTATGTCTTGGTTTTGGTCTTTAAGCAAAGTTTTTGAAACTTTTAACGACCTAAAGACGGTGTAATTGTCCGCCGCTTTACCGTTTATATAAGCAGGCAGGAAGTCCAAAGCGGATAACTCTTCCGGCACATAATAGTCCGACTTTAATTTTTCTTCGTTAAACACGGGAAGATTACTGCGGTGTTCCCATAAGACCTCGTTCCACTCGGCGTCGCTTTCGGTACCGAAAATAAAAATGAGTCCGTCTATAACGCCGTTGTTGTCGCCGTCAAGGTTTACGTCAACGTCATTTATCTTGCCGATAATCTTTTTGATAAGGGATTGTTCACGCAAAAGTCGGTCTATATGCCGTTTAGCGCCTAAATTTTCGGACGAGCAAGGCAAATCGTTTTCGTCAAAATATCTGTTGTCGTAGCCGAATTCGTTCACCGAAAGGTACTCATCGTTGACAAAAGAATACTTTGGCATATAGCGATTTTGCTCCTCGTCAATAACTATCGGCGTTTGGTTTAAAAGGGTAAAATCGGTTAAATATTTACCGCTTGAACTTTCCGAAAAGTAATTTTTTACGCTTTGCGGAGAGGTCTGCAAAGTCTTAAACAAGGTGTTTACATAATCGGACGGAAAAACCTTTTCTAAATCTTGATCTAAAAAGGTTACCGTAATAACGCCGTAATTTTTTATCTTTTGACCGTTTGCGCCGTCGGATAGACTGTCCGTACTTAAATTTTTATAACAAACGGACTTTGCTAAGGCTACGTTTTGCGTTAAGGTAAAAGCAAAAAGAGCGGTGATTAAAGATAATATCGTAAAAAACTTTTTCATAAACACATTATACACTACCGCAAAAATTTAAGCAACGGATTAGTTTATATTGTTGATATAAATTGCTTTGCCGATTACGTTATACAGCCCGATACCGATAAAAAAGGTTAAAAACCAGACGCAAAAAATATAAATAAGTTAAAAAACATTTTCATTTTGAATTTTTGTCATTATGCGACAAATAAGGGCATAAAACCAACATTTTAGTATTCATAGTTGTGTTAATGTATACTTACTATGAAAAACAACCTTTTAAGAAACTTTATTGCATATCCCGTTTACTTTTTGATTTTTTGTTCCTTAAACAAAGTTTACGGCGGAGCGCCCTTTTCATGCGGAGCGTTTATCGGACTTTTACTTACGGGGGAACCTATCGTAATAGCAACGATAACTTTTATACTTTCCTTTTTGGTGTATAAAGAATGGTTTTACATAATCGTAGGGGCGGTTTTCGGACTGTTGTTTGCCCTTTTGGTTGCGCTTTATAGGCGTAAAAAGCGACAAATCGGGGCTGAAATCATCCTATACGTTTTTGTCGGGCTTTTGCCTTATATCCTTAAAGACTTTAACCAAAAAGCGGTGGAAAAGTTGGTCTATATGTCGATTATCGCCATATTTTCCGTTGTGTCGCAAGTGGCGTTGAATTCGGTTTTCCGCAAAAAATTAAGCCGTAACCTTACCGCTTATCAAGGTTTATGCGTTATTGCATTTTACTTGTTTATCTCGGTTGGGTTTATCCATTTGTTTTCGGTCGAAGTATATAGGCCGATTGCCGTAACCTTATATTTGCTTTTGGCAAGGTACTACAAAACAAGCGCCCATTTAACGGTTGGGGTAACTTGCGCGTTACCGCTTGTGGTTACAACCCAAAACTACAAATACTTTGCCGCCTTTTTACTGCTGTCGGGAGTATTTGCTCTTTTAAAAAACGCTCCTGCGATAGCAGTTTCGGTGGGAATGTGTTTAGCGGAACTTGTTTGCGGACTGTACCTTGGTTTTTACGGCGAATACGGATATATAAACGCCGTACCCGCGCTTGCAGGACTGTTTTTGACCTCTTTAATTTCGGATAAGCATATGGAAGCGCTCTCTTTAAAGTACAATTTTGACACGAACAGCGCGCTTGTACGCTCGGTAATAAACAGAAACAGACTTGATACTTCGGCAAGGCTTTATGATATTTCAAATGTATTTTTTCAAATGCGCGAAGCCTTTTCGGACCTTAAAAAGTGCACCGAAAGCACCGACGTTTTAGTGGAAAAAATGGTTGACGAAGCCGTTTACAATATGTGTACCGGTTGCCAACTTGAAAATAGATGTATAAAACGAAACACCCCAAAATACGAACTTATCGAAAAAATTATCCGCATCGGCATAGCCAAAGGGCGTGTAACCATTGTGGATTTACCGCGTGATTTTACCGACGTTTGCGGATATCCTAACGGAGCAATTTTTGAAGTTAATCGGCTTATAGGGGCATATTGTCAATATATTAAGAACGCTGAAAGCGGTGATAAATCCAAAGAAATTTTAAGTATGCAATCGGAAGGGGTTGCTGGCGTATTAAAAGGGCTGGCGTTTTCGCTATCCAAAACTTCGACGGAAAACAAGGCGGAAGAAAAGCGGATTTATAAAGCCCTTTCAAAAAAAGGAATAAAGTGCGACGGCGCGCTTTGTTTCGGGGAAGGCAAGGACACCGAGATAGAAGTAATTTTTCAGTCCGACTACTACTTAGATAAAGACGTCGGCAAAATTTTATCGGAAGCCTTTAAAACACGGCTTGCCGTAACCCGAGCGGAAGAAGTCGCAAACGGAGTTACGGCGCTCAGCGTAAAGTTTGCACCGCCGTTAGATGCGGTTTTCGGCATAAGCAAGGTTACTAAAAACGATTCGGTTGCCTCCGGCGACTGCCATTCCCTGATAAAAATCGACGAAAGCAATTTTTTAGTGGCGTTATCCGACGGAATGGGCAGCGGCGAAGTGGCAAAAAAAACCTCCGAAACGGCGCTTAATCTTATAGAATCCCTTTACAAAGCAGGGCTTAATTCGGAATTTATTCTTACGCTTGTAAACAAACTTTTGTCCATATCCATTGACGACAACTTTTCCGCAATAGACATTGCCTTAATAAATTTAAGAGAGCAAAACACGGCTTTTATAAAAATCGGCTCTCCTTACGGCTTTATACTTTCGGAATCGGGCATTAGGTTTGTGGAAGGCTCCTCTTTACCTATCGGCATACTTGACGAACTGCACCCGACGACGGCTTATGCCTCGGTTAATTCGGGCGACGTCATAATGATGGTTTCGGACGGAATAACGGACGCCTTTTCATCTTCCGGCGACCTTTTGGACTTTTTAAAATCGGCACCGCTGTATAATCCGCAGGAACTTGCGGACACCGTGGTTAAACGCGCGCTTGAACTTTGTAACGGCAACGCCGCAGACGATATGACCGCCGTTTGCGTAAGGCTTATAGACGCCGCCTGAACTTAAAAAACAATTATAAAAAAGGTACGGACGCGCCGTAAAATTACTTGATTTTTTTAAAAAGATTTTTGTTTTTAAAAGGTCAATTACGGCGAAATATGCGCCTATAAGCCCGTTATCGAGCATTTTCGAACATTTATCCGCCTTAAAAAATTAAAATTTCCATACAAAAAACGCAAGCCGTTTGGCTTGCGTTTTTTAACGGATAAACCTCTAAAAGGTTAATTAACGGCAAAAAGCAATTTAAGGTTTTCTATTACCTCGTTATAGTCTTTGGTAACCGCCTCAAAAAGATAAGAAGGCGGATTATTACCTCCGCGTAAGACTTCGGTAATGGCGGAAGCCGACTGTAAAAGTCTGTCAAAGCCCAAATTTAAGCAAACACCTTTCTGGGTGTGCGCGGCGCGGAAGGCGGTTGAAAAGTCTTTATTCGATAAAGAATCCTTAAGTAAGGCGTAACTTTCGTCTTGTAAAAATTTAAACAAAAACTTTTTTGCAAAACTTTCGGACGGAAGCCTTGTCAAAACGTTTTCGTAATTTCCGCCGACGGCGGTAAAAAATTCCTTTAATTCCATAAATATCACCTCTGTTTTTTAAAGGTCAAATTACAAAATTTCTATTTTTCCGACGACGCAACTATAAGACGGCGCGTCGTCGTTGGTCCAAACGGCGCGGCATTTTATTACGGCGTCGCAAGAAGCGTTTTTAACGTTAACTTTACAGTTATAAGTTACGTCGGGGGCTTGCAAGGTAGCCGAATCCAACAGTTTTTTTACGTTAACGGCAACTTCGTCCGAGAATATTTTTTTAAAACCTTGGGTAAAGTACGGGGAAAGGGTTATTCTTTCGATACCGAAGATATCCGCCGCATACTTTGAAACTTCAAAAACGGACGATTCCTTATTGTACTCAAACCAAATTTCCTTGGCGTTATCTTCGGTAAACTCCGCCTTGGCGCGTAAAACTTCAATCATTCCGCCGATACGGTCGGAAGAGAAAAGTTCACGGGTTTCGTATATCTTTTTGGCGACCTTTTTGACGTCGCCGTCAACATATTCTTTAGGCACCATCTCATCAAGAATTTTAACCATTCTGTTTTGCGATTCCTTTAAGCAGTCTAACAGCAACGGATTAAAGACGCCGCATTCGCCGTCCAAAATCATTTGAATGGCTTTTTCGTGCGAAAAGGCTTTTTTATAGCACCTATCCGAGGTCAACGCGTCGTAAACGTCGACAATGGCAACCACTTGCGCGGCGATGGGAATTTCCTCCCCCTTAAGCCCGTCGGGGTAACCTTTGCCGTCGTATCTTTCGTGATGCCAACGGCAAATTTGGTAAGCGTATTTAAGCAAAGTTTCCTGCCTGTAATCGTTTTCGAGATTTTTAATCATCTGCGCGCCGATTAAAGGGTTGGTTTTAATGACTTCGTATTCTTCGGGGGTAAGTTTACCGGGTTTATTTAAAATTTCGTCGGGAATGGCAATTTTGCCGATGTCGTGAAGGGCGGACGCCGTACTTATCAAATCGATGTCTTTAACGGTTAACCCGTACTTATCGGTTTTTGAATTAAGACAGTTAAGCAAAACTTCGGTAAATTTTTCTACGTGCAAAACGTGAATACCGCTTTCACCGTTACGGAACTCTACGATATGGCTCAAAATGGAAACCATAAGGCGGTTAGCCCTTTCCCTTTCGTAAAGTTGGTCCGCAACCAAAATTTCCAAATTCCTTTTTTTTGCGCTTAAAAGTATAACGTTTTTAACGCGGTGAAGGACTATATTTACGTCGAAAGGTCTGTTTATAAAGTCCATTACGCCCATATCGTAAGCGCGATAAATGTGTGCCGGAGCGTTTTCGGAAGATATTATTATAACCGGAATATCGTCGATAAGATGAGAACGGTTCATAACGGTCAAAACCTCATACCCGTCCATAACCGGCATGACGATATCGAGCATTACAAGCGAGATATCTTCGCTGTTTTTTTGCAAAATCGCCAAAGCCTCGGCTCCGTCTTTTGCTTCTATAACGTCCTACTCGTCGGAAAGCATATCTGCCAAAATTGCGCGGTTCGTTTCGTAGTCGTCTACAATGAGTATCTTCTGTTTAACGTTAGTCTTAGAATTCGTATAACACTACACTTATGTTTATTTTGCGACAAAGTTTAACGGCTTACAAAAATAAATTTTTGCATTGACGGCGCAAATTCTTTGCCGAAAACAAAGGCAACCTATGTTGAAATTCGCCGTAAAAACGCCCTTAGAAACAACTGTATCGCTTGTTCTATAATATAGCATAAATTTTGGCGGCTTGCAAACGATTGAATGAAAAAAACAATAGTTTTACAAACAAAAATAAGCAACCCGTTCGCAGTGTTCAAACAAGTTGCTATTTTTAAATTTTCAAAATTAACCGAACTTTAATTGGAAGGGTTACCGTCTGAAGAATTATTATTTTCGTAAATGTGTATGCCTTTTCCGCCGTTGCGTTTTACAAAGTACATTGCTTGGTCTGCATGACGGAAAAGTTCATCTGTATAACCTTTATCCGAAAAGGCTACGCCTACGGAAATGGAAAGGGACGGCCTATCCTTGGAAGGTTTCATAAAGTATTCGTTAATACCGTCGATTTTCCGTTTGATATTTTCGGCGTTTACAGGCTTGGATTTTTCAAGCACGACGAATTCATCTCCGCCGAGCCTTATAACCCGACTGTCGACGTCGGCAACATTTAAAAGTTCGGTTGCCACAAGTTTAAGCATCGTGTCGCCTACTTCGTGTCCGTGTACGTCGTTTATCTGTTTAAAGTGGTCTATATCGATAACCAAAAGCGCCAAATCGCCTTTGTAATCTTTAAGGACGTCGTTAAGTTGAACGAAAGCGCGTTGGTTCATAAGGCCGGTTAAGCCGTCTCTTTCGGCGCGGATAACAAGTTCCTCTTTTTCGAGCGCGCTTTTTTTGTAAAGTTTATTGTAACTTTTGGACAGCAAGCGTAATTCTTTAAGACCGCCCGAACTGAACGGTTTGTTTGCTTCGATACTTTTAATGTAATCTTTAATAGGCCACATAAAGAAGGCTATCCAAAAAGCAAACATGGTAACTACAACTATAACCATCAAACCTATCAAGACGCGTTGCGTAACCATTAAGGCGTAAATGGAACGGTCGTTTACGGTTAGATCTTCGTTGAAAGCCTCGGTAATGCGCTTTAAATAAACGCCTGCGTTGGTGCGCAAATCTTCTTCCTGTTTAACGTAATCGTTGCCGAAAACCAATGCGCGGATTTTTTTCGCCTTCTTTTCATCGGTAAGCGCAAGATCTTCTTCGGTAATCTCTATATTTTTTAAAGATTCGGGAAGGTCGGTTTCGCCTAAGGTAAGCGCGGCTAACTTTATGGCGTAAGTTTCCTTTTGTCTAAGATTATTTGCGCTGTCAACCATATTTTGCAACTGACGGTCGGCCTCTGCGCCCAAATTTTTGTTTTTAAGGCTGTTAACGGCACTGTCTGTGCGTTTGGTTTCGGATGCTTCTTTGCAATAATTTTTCAGGTAAACAATATCGCCGTTTTCCACGTACAGCCTTGCTTGCCTCGTTAAATATTCGCAACCGTCCTTAAAGGTTGAAACCTGCAACTGACAGTCTAAAATTTCCATACCCAAATTTGTAGTTTTATTATTGTAAACGGGCAAAATGAAAGTTACTAAGCCGATTACGAAAAAGATCGTAACCGAAAGAACGGAAAACAAGGTTAACACCGTTCGTATGCTTATTCCTTTAGATTCCCCTTTTTTTAATTTATTCATATTTAAAAAACTTCCCCGTAAACCCAAACAGACTGTGTAAGCGGTATTTAAGTAAAACTTTGCGCTTTTAAAATTTTGTTCCGCCAAGGTAAAATTAAAAAACGCGTATAAATAATTTTACTGTATTTTTTTCGCCCTGTCAAGGTTTTTGAATATAAAACTTATGAAACTTATAAAAATGAAAAAAATATACATATATAAATAAATACCGCAGATACCGACAAAAAATATTTGTAAAACCATTTTAATACCGTGATTTTTTGCAGATAAAAATATAATTTGTATCATATTCGGCAATTTTTGCGATAAAATATATGAGAACGAAGCAATAAATTTTAAAAAAACTTTGATTTATAGTTTCAATTTTGAGACATTCCACAGCCGTTTAACGCCTGTTTTTAAGGGGTATAATCTATTTTTACGTTTTTTACCGAAAGGCTTTTCAGTCGGTTTAAATCAAACGCTTTGGGCGGAATTTTATTAAAAGATTTGTCTAAAAGCGGATAAAACGCGCAAAAAACTTGCAAAAAACAGCGTATAACCACAGTATATGAATATAAAAACGTTAAGTTTGTACGGCGTAACGAAAGTTAAAAATTACCTGCGGATTTTGTGAAAATTTTCGGTCATTTTGTTGACAAACGCAAATCCGTTTGCTAAAATGTAACCGTAAATATCACCTTTTCAGTGATTTCGGTGATGTTTTTATGCGAAAGACGAATTTAATTCCTTTATATTTTGGCAAAACATGCGAAAGTATGTTACGCAAAGCTATAGGGCCTTTTAATAAGTGGCAGCCAGTTGCAAATGGGTTTAACCGTTTACAAGGGCTGTTTTTTTTATTGACTCAGGCAGAAATCGGCGACAGCCGAAGCAATTCCGTTTAAAACAAATTAAAAGGAAATTCCGCTTAAATTCCTATCGAAAGTTTTAAAATCCGTCTTTATTATTTAAACTCTGAAATCTTGAAAGGAGGGTACTTATGAATGAATCGCAATCTTTTAACGAATACGTAAGGCTCTCTGTCGACAGCGGTATACAACCGCTTACCTTAAAGTTTGAAAAGATTGTAGACTGCGATAGAGGGATTCCGATTGCTTTCAGAACGGAAACGGTTATAAACAGCATACTGCTTGGAACCCTTAACGAAAAGGATTACAAAGAGGTTTGCGACAAACTTAACACGGGTGTAGAGGTTTTTAAACACAGCCTGCAACACGTGATAACCGCCCTTAAAAGTTTTGATAAACTTGAAACCCCCATTAAGTTTTTATCCTTGCGCTGTCCGTCCGAGATCGTGGAAAACGACGAGGTTGACTTATACAAAATAATGTCCGCCGTACTTGAAAAAAACCCGAAGTTGGACCCTGATAAACTTTGTATAGAGTTTCCTTCTTCGCTAATGGATAAAAACACCGAAAGAGCGCGCACCGCCCTTTTGGATATGAAGATTTTAAAGGTAAGAACCCTGCTTACGGGCTGCGGTAAAGAAGACTTTCCGTTATCCAAACTTATTACCGTCCCCCCGGACGCCGTTATTTTGGATAATTCCGCTACGGAGTGGGCAGGCAGCCGTGATAAGCCCAACTTGGTATCTTCGTTAGTGGCGTACGTAAAGTCTATGGGCATAGATACCATTGCCGAGGGCGACGGCGAAAAACGGCGCGCTTTAAGGAATACCGACTGTTTGGGCTTTATAGAACTTGGCGGTAACAAACTTGACCTTAGCGGTGCGCTCGAATGTATGAAGGCGGTTGAAGAATTATGATTTCGGAAAAGAAAAGTAAGTCCTTTTTAAGAAGGCAGGCTTCCGAAGTGCGTAACTACCGCATGTTAAGAAGGCTTATACCAACAATACTGTCCGTCATTGCCATACTGATTGCCCTTGCGTACGTGGTTTCGGTAATGTACACAAAGTTTGGCAGTTTTACGATTTCGGTAAACAAATACCACGTTTTACAATACGGGCTTTCGCTATCGGAAGACAGATACTTTTTAACCCCTACGTCAAGGCTTGACTGCAAAGCGCAGGAAGAAATGACCAACATCGACGGCGCTACTTTGGACGAAATAGACCTCGGCGCGGTGGACGGTAACGATAGCGGTGAAAATTATCTTTGCTACACCTTTTACTGCAAAAACACCGGTAAAGAGATACTTTCCTACGAATACTCGGTAAACATCGCCGGTATGACTATGGATATCGAAAAGGCCGTTCGTATAAGGCTTATTGCAAACCTTAACGAAGAATTGGTTTCCAAAACCGATTATGCGCGTTCCGCCGGCGTAGACGATAAAGGCAACGCCGTTCCCGAACCGAATACCACGCCTTTCTTTAATAAAACCACCGTATTAAAAGACGTTGTTAAGGACTTTAAGCCCGACGACGTTATGAAGTATACCGTCGTCATTTGGCTTGAAGGCAACGACCCCGACTGCGTTGACTCGGTTATAGGCGGAGTTATGAAGTTGGATATGAAGTTCAGCGTGCTGTCCGCTTCCGACACGGACAAATAGGCGTAGTTTGTAAAAGCCCTTGTATAACTTTGAGAAATCTCAGGGGCACAACCCCTCTGTCGGCACTGCCGACATCTCCCCTTGCACAGGGGCGACGTCCGTTAAAGGGCGTTACTCGCAGTGTTTTTTAACTTATCGGCTTAAAATATGCTAACAAATAAATTGAACTTGTAACATGGACGAATCAAGGGAGAGAAAACAAAAATAAAAGTATCGTAAGTAAATCACGTAATCTACGCAAAAACATGACAAAAGAAGAAAGTCTTTTGTGGTATGAATTTTTGCGGACGTATCCAATAAAGTTTGTCAGACAAAAAATTTTAGGAAGATATATTGTAGATTTTTATTGTGCAAAAATAAAACTTGCTATCGAAATAGACGGTTTGCACCATACCGAAGAAGAAAAGGTTTTCAAGGATACACAACGTACAATATATTTAAAAAATTTTGGTGTTACTGTAATAAGGTTTGCAAACATACAAGTAACCGATTGTTTTGACTGGGTTTGTGATTACATTGACAAAACTGTAAAAACCCTAATTTGACCCTCAAACTTATACAGAATACTACAGGCACCGAACTATCCTACCATGGCGCCCCTGTGCAAGGGGAGCCGGCAACATAGTTGCCTGAGGGGTTGTGCCACTTTCCTCAAAACATTAAGATTATTTCGCACACGAGCCGTGCGTTGTAATAATAAACAAAAAAATATTTAGGAGACATTCAATGAAAAAATTAATTCCTGCAATTTGCATGACGTTGGTTGCGGCAGCAATGTTTGCTTCTTCCACATTTGCATGGTTCTCTATGAACACT
>CALZDP010000040.1 GCA_945638575.1 uncultured Clostridia bacterium
GTTACATAACACGCATATTATGAATGAAATGCGGAAATCCATTTAGCGAAAATTTTTTACATTTACTTTTATATGATTGCTTAGATTTCTATACGGTGGTATACTATATACGCGGACGGGAGAACCGGACGACAATAAAAAAGAAAGACAGGAAAAAACACAATGACAAAAGAGATGTACAAACACATTCTTCAAACAACGGAAACACCGGATAAGCTTGACGGAATCATACGCGTTGCAATCTATGATAGCGATATCAAACACGATGATTTTGTTGAACTGCTTGATGAAATGACCAAAATTATAATGAAGGAAAGGAGATAATAGAAAATGAAAAAGGAACTTTACGACAAGATTATAACAGTTGCAAAAGAATATGAATTAGCGGGAATTCTCCGTGTAGCGACTTTTGACCCTGACATTATGCCGCTGGAGTTTTTGAGACTTATAGCACGGGTAAACGATATAAAAGAAAAATGCGAGGAAATAGGAAAATGATAAAAGTGCAGTATCACAGAATTTTAGACAATGCGCTATCAAATGCAAAGCGTTATGATTTTACCCCGAATGAATTTCACTATATGTTAGATGGGATCATATCGTGTGCGCAACATGATTACAGCATTACACTGGAAGATTACATAGAAATTATCGGATATAAAGATAAAGTTGCGGAGGAAATAGGAAAATGACAAAACTAAAAATCACTTACACCAATAACGGAAAAGAGGGGACAATAATAGTCCCCCTCAATCGGTACAATCTGATTCAAGCAGTTGTAGCGCGATTCGGTGAAGAAATTATCAAAACCGAATCGTTTGAAGAAATCGACGAACTCGACAAGAGAGGTTGACAAATGGAAAAAAATAAATATATTGAAGTTATCGACCATTACAACCGGTTAATGTCAGAAGGCACAATTACGAGTGTGACGGCGTGGTGGGCAACACAAGCCGTTATACTATGTGCTATGAGAGATAGAAGAACAACGCCCGACGATTATTGTTATATTTTAGGGTACCGAGACAGAATATTCGAATAAACACCCCTGATGAGTCTTTGAAAATTAATACGAAACCCCGAACGGGGTCGGGTGTAACCGCGAACACTCAAAAAATAATAACAGCGGAGAAAGCAAACAAATGTTTAACACAAAACACGCAAAGTCACAGTATTCCGAATGGACGGGAGTAAAAGCACGCGAAGTTGCAGACCGCCCGCTCACGCTGAAAGATTTCGAAATTTTTCAGCTTAACGGCAACGCCGCCGCAATCGCGATTTTCGAAGAATTGAAAGCCGAAAAAAAGAAAGTGTATCTGACACCGAACATGATAGGACAGCTACACGGACTTTCGAGGGACGATGAGAACATTATAAAAACGGGTGGTGTTCGCGTTATGCTCACATTCACAAAGTCGAAATACGGACGCGAATACGGCACGATTGTTGACGCTCCGGCAGAGGAATAAAAACATGACAAAACAAGAGTTATTGAACCTTTACCGTTCACAAAAACAAGAAATAGACACGGCGGCAAGAACTCTTGAAAACTGGGCTAAGGCGGGTAAATACACCCGCCAGAGCCTTGACTATGGATTCTATGCCGCACAACGAAACTATAAACAGATTATTGAAAATACGAAGCGCGCGAGAATAAACACAAAAACTTTGAAAAAGGACATCGAGCGCGAAATAAAAGAGCAGAATTATATTCTTTCCTTTTCGACAATAAATCCGCGAGTTGTGCAAGAGCGGTACAAAGAGCGCGTTGACACGGCGAACAGAACACTTGCTAATCACGGGTTTGAATGGTACGACGTTGTTCACATGACAAATAAACAACGTTCAAATATTTTCAAATTAGCGCAAAGAATTGCGGAGGCATATGGGTGGGATTCTGACCTTGCAATAGAAAAAGCAAATGAGGCTATTTTTCAGACGGGAAAAACGGCGGGGCAGTTGCTCCGAACATTCAATAGTAAAGGGTTTAACTTTGAAGAATTTGACGAAATGTACTTGTGACGAATTTTTCGTCATGGATATTGAAACAAATACCGTGTACGATGTGGAAAAAACACCAGTTGCGACATGGTTATATTTGGGAAATATCATGAGTTCGAAAGACGAAAAGCCGATATTTTTTCACACATGGGAAGAATATGCAAAAATCCTTGACGAATTGAAACCATCTATAATATACGTTCATAATTTAGCGTATGAATTCGAATTTCTTTGTCGGAATGGTTTCCATTTTTCGGATATAATCGCGAACATGACGCACAAGCCCATAAAAGTTACGGACCGTGACCGAAACATAGAGTATCGTTGTAGCTATATGTTGCTTGATAAATCCGTTCGAAAACTTGGCGAGTTGCTCAAAATTCCGAAACTTGAATACCAATACGATGGCATACGAAACCGCGAAAATCTTACCCCGAAAGACTACGAATACAACGCACGGGATTGTCAAATCGTTATAAAGGCATTAAAAAATGAAATAAAACAAGCCGGAGGAATTGACAAATTGCCCTTGACGAAAACAGGCAAAGTTCGAATTTTGAACATCAAGAACGACGAGAGCCGCGAATTGCGCTCGAAAGCTGACAAGGCTTTCCCGCCAAAAAACGTTTACGATATGCTCGAAATGGCTTTCAATGGCGGGTATTCCGGCGGAAACGCGGAGTATTTCGGAAAAATCGTCGAAAACGTGTACAGCTTTGACAAAAAAAGTTCGTACCCCGCAACGATGCTTGAACATCAATTCCCGATGAAGTTCGGAAAGATACGCGAAAACGCTACACCACAATTTGAAAAAGCAATAAAGGAAAAACAGCATTTTGTCGCATATTTGCACATTGACGAAATGTTATCGAAAGATAGGCGGTTTTGTGTATACTCCGAAAGCAAAATAAACCTTCACGCTGAAGATGTGACCACTTTCAACGGAAAAATATATCATGCCTATGATGTGTATTGTTGCGTTGATTCGGTAACGTGGGAAATGCTGAATAAATGCTATTACTTCACAAACGTGACGGCGGTGAAATACTGTCCCGTGACATCAATGGGGCGGTTACCGATTCCGCTATTACGGACTATTGCAGAATTAGCAAAGGAAAAAGAGCGAATCGGAAAACTTGTAAAGAGCGGTCACGAAGAATTTGAACAAGAATATATGCACAACAAAGAGATGTTGAACTCTGAATACGGTGCAAACGTTCAAAAATTCCGTGATTTTGTCTATTCTGTAAACGATTTGGGCGAGTGGGAAACGGAAATAATGCCCTACAAAAAACCGAAAAATCTGTCGCGAGTGTTTGCGTGGGGCGTGTGGATTACCGCATATTCAAAAAAAGATTTAATCGATTCAATTCTCGAAATCGGAGTGCATAATTGGGTGTATTCCGACACAGATAGCGATAAAACACTGGTAAAATTACCGAAAAAAGACTACTTTTCACCCGAAACGGTTGATTTTCTGAAAGCGATACTAACGCCGGAACAGTGGGACGCGGTGAAGAATTTCGGAAAGTTTGAGGAAGAAACAAAGAATTTCGCGGAAAAGTTTATGCATTTAGGTGCAAAAAAGTATTTCACGGAGAAAAAAGGAAAATTCGGATACACAATAGCGGGATTTCCGAAATCCGAAAACGCACCGAAATCATGGGATGACATCGAAATTGGGCGCGAATATTACCCTGTCAAACTTGCGAAAAAGTTTGTCAACAATCAAATTTCCGATACGATGTATTACAAAAGCGGTGACAAGTATATACCATACACCGGAAAAGTTTATGGAAAAGGCGGCGTTGCCCTTTACGATTGTGGTTATACTTTGAATGTAACTGCAAACGATATGTATTACTGTGAAGAATACGGCTATAATTTAGGTTGTCACGATAGTTTAACAAATGTAGAAAATTTTAATGTCACGGAATTTTTATACAAACAAAAAGGGAGGTTATGCAATTGAAAAAACGTTGTGAAAATTGCGGCTTTTGTCAATCAATACCATTCGGAAACGGGTATTTGTATTTCTGCAAAAGCATAAAATGGTATGTAGACGAGTTCCACGTTTGTATGTGGTGGAAACCTATATATGAAAAGGAGATAAAGAAAAAATAATGGTTCAATTATTCTTTATAATGTGCCTAATGTGCATACTTGTTGCTTGTTTGGCTCTTTCTATATTGTTGCTATGGTGCTATAAAGAGGTGAAAGCATGGAAAACAAAAAAATAAACTACTACGATATAACACCGTTAAAAAACGAAGCCGACAGGGCAGGCGCAAAAATTCGGATGCTTTTCGGACAGAAGACGAACGGGAAATCATGGCAGGTTGATAAACTTATACTTGACGGAATCGAAAAAGGCGAACAATTTGTATATATTCGGCGCTGGAAAGAGGACATCAAAACCGCACCGATGAACCGGCACTTTGCAAAACAAAAGCCCGATTTTTTAACATTCCGTAACGGTGAATTCAAATTAAAAGAAACAGGTGACGTTGTTGGGTATGCCTATTGCCTATCCGGCACAGAACACGTCAGCGGCGAACAATTGCCCGTGTCGGTAAAAACGATATTTTTTGACGAATGTTTCACAAGGTTTCCCGAATTGCCGCGAGAGTTTGAAACATGGCAAATACTTTTGTCAACGATTATCCGCGAACGTGACGATGTAAATATATACATGGTCGGAAACACCGTTAAAAGAACGTCAACGTATTTTCAACATTACGGAATAGACCCGTTGAAGATGAAGAAAGGAAGCATAAACACCTTTACAATTCATCAAAAAACGGGTGATTTTAAAATCACTTGTGAATATTGCAAAGCAAACGGTGACGTGTCACGAAATAGAAATTCATATTTTGTCGACCTTGTAGACGGCGGCAACATGATTTCTGATGGCGATTTCGAAAGCGACTTTAGGCACACAAGCGGCATAAACGGCGTGACTTTTGAAGATTTCAAACGCGCAAAAAAATTGCCGTTTTCTTTCCGTTACAACGGAACGGATTTTGAACTCCGTGTATATAACGGGGTAATATTATGCGGCAGAGGAAAGCCCGCAAAATTCGTTATTTGTAAACCGACCGAACAAAAAGGCAATAGCACATTTAAAAATGTGTTTCCGTTTTCTACAATTCCGAAAAATGAAATATTAACGGCTCTGCAAAATTCCGTTATATCGGCAGTTGCGGAAAACGACTTTATACCCGAAAATATAGAGGTTGGTGAAATGTTGAACGAATTTATAAAATCTACGTTCAAAAAGACTTGACAACGTAAAAAAATCGTGTATAATATAATTGTAAAAGGTGGTGAGCATATGGCGCGTTATACGATAAGTTATGAAGAAATGCACAATCTTATGACACCCGCACAGAAAGCACAAGAAACAAGCATTTTTGCGTTGATAACAAATACCACGTTGCGCGACAGTTTCCGAAAATACTACGAACTTTATTACCGCGAATGTGAGATAGAAACGGGAACGCCAGCGGGCTATTTGCTCGATTTCAACCGTTGCATGATAGGCGCGGCAGGGTATATTAACAACATATTTGCACAACTTGATAAAGACGGGTATTTATCACATCAAAACGAATCCGAAACGAAAACGGGAAACGCGACAAAAACAGATACGCCGGGCATAACAACCACGACTGAAACGGACAATATTTTTTCCGACACTCCGCAAAGCGCGGGAGCGATTGATAATAACTACGCAACGAATACATCAAAGGCAAAGAGCAAATCAAGCGCGACCGGAAAAGACACGCACAACGATGAATATGCGGAAACAATTGTCACGACAACCGATGAGGGGACATTATACCGCGTATTGATGAATCCGAAAATTGTCACAGCTTTTGACTATTGCATAAAGCTGTTCACGCCTTGTTTTATCGGGCTTTATTAGTTGTATAGGCGGGAAAGCTGTATTTGCACGGTGTACTCCCCCCACCGACAGCGCGGGATGCAACCCGCCCGCCTTTACATAAATTAACATTATGAAAGGATTTTACCGATGGATGAAAATATCAAAATTTATGAGAGCCCCGAAAGAGATGAACGGGAAGAAGTTCCGGAAGAAGTTGAAACGGAAAATGCGGTTTCTGAAAGTTCTGATTTTGATTTTGAAAGCGCGATTGCTGAAATTAAGGCAAAACTGGAAGAAATCGAAAACAAAATAACAACGTATGACCTTGAACCGATTATTGCAAGTCTCCGAACGCTTGTAAATATCACAGACACGAAACCGGAAAAAGAAGATTATAACGGAAGGATGTATTGACAATGGGCAATTATTCGAACAGTGCCGAACGGGGCATGAAAGCAATTAACGAAATCGTAAAAATGGCGGGGCTTGAAAATGTCGTACCTGTCGCAACAGAAAACAATATTTCTGAAGTCGCCGCGGCTCTCGGATTTACAGCAGAAAGGAAGGCTGAATAATGGCATACACAGCAACAGCAAACGCATTTCTTAATACTCTTTTTAACAAATTCATATTGCAGGAAGTGCGAACAAAAACGTATGAAAACCCGCTTGCGGGATTCAAAAAAGAAACTCTCCCCATGGGGTACGATGCGGAATTTATCCATGTAAACCCCGTCACCCTTGCGGACTACGCACAGCCCGCCGCACCCGCCTATACCGACCCGTTTAAAACGGCGATACCCGTTACATTCGGCGAGTATCTGACGGTAAATATTAACAAAATCGCCGAGGCGACCATTTACGAAGATACACTGCTTGACGCTTTTACCAGTTACGAAAAGTTCGATGTCATGGTACAGTCTATCATAAATTCGCTTTATTCCGGAAATAATATATGGGAATACAACGAAATTCGTAAACTTGCCGCGTCAAACGTCACCACGAAAAAGGTGAAGGCAACACAGATTTCTCCCGTAACCGACCTTGCAACGGGACAGGCGGCTATAATAGCACTACTTGATACCGTGAACGCGCTGACTTATCCGACAAGTGATTATAACTACGCGAAAAACGGTAATACCCCTGCAATAAGTTTTTGTGACGTGGAAAATCAGCGCATAATGATGACTTATGCGATGTGGGATAGACTGCTAACTTATAATTACAGTTCCGCGTTCCATGATGAACTTATAAGGCTTAAGCCGCGCGTTGTCCTTGTCGATAAAATCGATGACGCGGGAAAAATCGCCGCAATTGTCATGGATGAAGGCTATTTGCAGTTCCGCGACAGAAAGTTCTCCGTGGAAAGTATCATAAATCCCGCTGACCTTAGTATAAATTACTGGTTGCGCCGCCGCGTTCTTTCCGGTTGTGTCGGTTTTGCGAACGCTCATGCACTTGTAACCGCTGAACTTTAATTTGCTTTTAAGGAGATATTAGCAATGTCAACGAATAGCACCGTAAAATTGTATAATGTTTCCTTTGCCGAATCGGGGGCGGATTTCTTGTCGTCCGCTCCCGTCCCTCCTACAAATGCATTGACTTTTTCAACATTAACGCCCGTTAAGCTGTCGGACAAGTTTTTTAAGATTGATATAACAAACTTCAACTATAACGACATCTACACGAAAAACTACGTACAAATAAAGAACCCTGACGGCACATATTATGCATATATTAAGGGTGTCGAATGGCTTTCGTATAATTGCGTTCGTGTAGATTTTTCACTTGACCAGTGGCACACATACATTACAAGATGTACAATAAAAAGCGGGTTTCTTGAACGGTCGAACGATAAAACAATACCGATTACAAACAGAGGGGATATATCGCCCGCCGCACATACTACATATACCCTTGGTCAAAGGGTGTTTACGTCCGACAACGCTTTACTTGTCTATGTTTCATCGTTTCCCAACGCGGAAAAAACGACATACAAGTATTACCGCTCCCCTGTGCCGTCAATGGGGTACGTGGTATATTGTCATACGGAAGCCGCTGTTATATCTTTGTTGAATGCGTTAGATTCACAGCTTGAGCGAATTATTTCAATTGTTTCAGTTCCTACAACATTATTCGGTGTAGATATAGGCGGTCTGTTTACTCTAACTCACGTTGGAAACACTGAATTATGGCTTATGCCGTCAAATTCAAGTGTTATAAACAACGAATATAATTATACACTCCCATATAAAAATTCGGAATTTTTCGGGGCGATGAGTTCTCCCGCTGTAAAAGTTCGTTTGCGCGTTGGTGCTGTAACACAAGAATACAATATTGAGGATTTGGAAATAAACGAATCAAACCAAATCGGTTATTATGTTTCGTTTGCTATGAATTGCCCGAATCCGTCAATATCTGTTAAAATGAAGTTAAACACGACAGCAGTTGCGGGTGGGAAAATGGCAGTGTTACCGCCTATTACACTGTCCGGTTTTCCGACAGTCCCGATTACTCAATCAGCCGCGCAAGCATGGGTCGATAATAAACTCGGGCCCGCGATTATTTCGGGATTACTCTCGATTCCGGGAAAAACCCCCGGCGCGGCGGCGGTGTCGGCGGGGCTGAATATTGCGGGACAAGGGATCGCGACACTTTTTGAGCCGCCTCAAACAGGTGGAGCAACGAGCGCAGACACGCTATTCTCTGTAAACGATTTCGGGATATATCTTGATGTTATGATTCCCACCGTTTCAGAGCGCACACGGATTGTAAACCTTTATAATTATATCGGTTTTCCTTTTAATAAAGCTATTACCGAATTGAATATATTCCCGAAAGACGGTGAAAATTACAGACAAACCACGTTGAAAAATGCGGTAATAGCGGGAAACATTCCGGATGAAGCGCGGGAGTATATAACGGGTAAACTGTCAAGCGGTGTTCGCGTTTGGAGGTCTTTATAATGCAAGCAAGAAATATAATATATCGTAACAATCGCAACATGATATTTGATATTGTGTTCGGGTTGTTTGATTGGACGCTTCCCGAGGGGTGTAACGCAAAAAAACTTGAATACGACCTAATGACAACGGGTCAAGCGGCGATTTTTTGGGAAGAAAAATACAATTCGTTTATAAATACTCAAATAACGGGGCAGAGTAGCCTTGACATATACGGATTCCCATTTATATATAATTGTATCGGTAACGGATATAACCGAACGATGAACCGTGAAAAAATAGCGTATATGTTCAACACCGTCAATATTTACGGTGAAAACAGAATAATTTGCCAAAATTCCCCGTTATCCGTTATCGACTACTACGCAAACAAAATAACGGACATCGACATCGCAATACAAAACAATATAAACAGTAACAAACGCCCGTATATTATCGGTGTCGGCGACCCGAAACAGGTAAAAGCCGTTCGGGAAGCCTTGCGTCAATCCTGCGATGGCGAACCCCTTGTAATTGTAGACGGTGACAAATTCACGGGCGTCAATACGTCTGTGATGAAAATCGACAGCCCTTTACAGGTCGAATCATTACAGGCGGCACGGCGTAACACAATACATGAGTGTTTATCGCGTTTCGGGATAAATTCGCTCGAATACGACAAAGGCGAACGCATGATAACAGCCGAGGCGGAAAGCAACCTCGATAGTCTTGCTATAACGTTGCGTTCAATGCTTGACGCACGTCTTGAAGGGTGCGAACGGTTTTATAAACTTTATGGTGAAATTATAGATTGCAAACCGCGATTTATGCATAAGGAGGAAATATATAATTATGTCAAAAACAATACAAATTCCGGTACATATGCCGCTGACACTGCCCGATAATTGGCAGGATTGTACCACAGCGCAACAGCTTGCGTATTGGATTCTTGCCGATTTTGAGGAGTTCAAAGCAGGTCAAGCGACAAAAGAAGAGATTGCAACACTTTCAAACGCGATTGAACAGCTTTCGAAAGTTGTTGATACAAAGGTTACAAAAAATACTACGGTTGCCGCAGGTCGTTACGCATACGGGATAAATAATACGCCCGACAGCGGAATTATTGATACCGTGTTCACGATGGATCCCGCAATCGATGTCCCGCAAGAAGGAAATATAGTCGTGCGTTCGACTGCAGGAAACGTTTCTGTGCCGGAAAATCCGACCTATAACGCTGCGGCAACATCGAAAAAATACGTTGATGCGCACAATAAAGAAGTTTCGGACGCTTGCCACGCAAATACCGTTGCAATTGGAAATATCAATACCACGATTTCGGGCATAAATGGTAATATCACAGAAATAAATGCCGATGTCGGGGCATTACAAGCTGATGTTACCCAGTTGCAAGGCACTGCCGCAGAATGGATAAACAATCCGAGCAATGTTGTTTCGTCAACTGCAATGTTTCAGACCGTAACGGCTGTTAATAATAAAGTCACAGTCAGTGATAGTTTGTTCACAGCCGCAGGGCATACTGTGTTTGTAATGGTAAAAGGCATTAAAGCCGACATTACAACTGGTAAGATTTTTGAAAAGGCTGGTACTGCTATAAACTACGATTCGAACGTACGAGAAATTGACGTTGTCAGCGTTCCGCAAAATCCCGTATTTCTTATCAACTGTTTTACATATAGCGGAAGTAAAATACTGAACGTGTCCACACTGTCGGCGTTTGTGTAATACGGTGTTAATAATAAAAGCTGTTCAATTTTGGACAGCTTTTTTCATATCTCATTCACAATATGCGTGTTATGTA
>CALZDP010000041.1 GCA_945638575.1 uncultured Clostridia bacterium
GATCAAAGTATTTACTCGAATGCCTTTGTAAACTGCTCTATGATAGAAAGCATTACTTACGAAGGCGAAGTTGAAAAAATCGGGGATTATGCGTTTTATAACTGCGAAAACCTAAAGAGTGTAACGATAAAGTCGACGACAATGCCCGTTTTGAGTGAATATGCCTTTAACAGTGAGTCGAGCGTGGTTATTTATGTTCCCTCCGATATGCTTGAAACTTACAAGGCAGATGCTCAATGGTCGAAACTTACAATAGAAGCAATACAGTAATAACAATATTCGGCTTGGAATAATTTTTCCAAGCCGAGAAGGAGTTAAAAATATTATGGAATACATTAAGGCGTTGATAAAGTTCAGTCAAAAGGATGAATATAGACAGGATTTAATTAATGGGAAATTGTTTTTCAATTCGATTGAAAATGTAAGAGCTGTTAATGATCCTTTTGATTCTTACATGTCTCGTATAAATGTATGGGATGCTGATGTTATGGTTTTAGATAGACCAAACTCATTAAAACCAATAGTGTGTTTTTACGCTATTATCGACAATATTCCTACAAATAGTGCCAACATAAAAATAACCCGAGAAGATTATGAAAAACTAAGAAATTCATTTGGGGAATATGCCACAATAATAAAGGATGTTCCAAAATTTATTGAATTAATAAAGCAAACCCCATTTTCTTCTTTTTATGGATGTTGTGATTATTCTGGTGTTGATTTGCCACTGGTGCCAATTTTCAACAAAAAGAATGATTTTTCAATAGAACATGAATTTAGAATTCTTTTGGATAATGTTGTAATAAAGTCAGAAAAAGATGATTTGGTTTTTGACTATTACAAAGATTTTTTTGTAGCAGATAAGTGTCTCTTTTTAAATATCCCATCATTAGCGGACATAACTGAGACTTGTAATATAAATGAGATACTTGCGGGAAAAAAGGCAGAGGTTAGTTTTGATGAATCTAAGAACAGAAAAACAGTATTGTCAAACTTAGACAATTATTTGAAAGAGAGTGATTAATCCTAAAAAACTGTTTGCGGATTTATGATGAAATATTATGAATAATCAACCTAAAATCGAAGCGTATAAAAGCTTTTATCAACAAGCGAAAGATTATTACAACGCAGGGGATATCTCCGCCGCGAGAGACGCTTTTTTGAAGGCGGCGGAACTTGCTAATGACATTTCAGTCCACGCGACTTCTTACGACGTGAAAATGGAATACCATAAACTCGCCGTAAAAATAGTAGAATTCGTAAAAAAGGAATGCGTACATAAAAAGACGGTTACGGAAGCCGTTCCCGAAACGGATAGTGCGGAAAGCAAACCTGTATTCAAGTCGCAAGAAAAATCGTCCGCCGATACGAAGATTACTTTTTCCGACGTTGCAGGACTTGACGACGTAAAGGAACAAATTCGTTTCAAGGTTTTATCGCCGATGCAGCGTCCCGAACTTGCCGAAAAATATAAAATTAAGGCAGGCGGTAAAATTCTGCTTTACGGTCCTCCTGGAACGGGCAAAACTTTTATTGCCCGCGCAATCGCCGGCGAAGTTGACGCGGAGTTTTTTGCCGTAAACTGTCAAGACCTTATTTCTAAATACATGGGCGACAGTTCTAAGCAACTTGACAGCCTTTTCGCCGAAGCCGAAAAACACGATAAAGCCATAATTTTCTTTGACGAATTCGATTCCGTGGCAAGTAAGCGCGGAGACGGAACAAGCGGAGTGGATGCCGAAATGGCACGTTTCGTGGCAACGTTTCTTACCAAAGTTGACGGTTTCAAGCCGTCGGCAAACAAAATGTTGTTGCTTATTGCCGCCACTAACCGTCCTTGGGCGTTAGACAGCGCAATGCTTCGCGGCGGCAGGTTTGATACGCAAATTTATGTCGGCGTGCCCGATCAAACGGCGCGAGAGTTCCTTGTTCACAAAGTTCTTGACGGTATCGAGCGCGACGAAGAAGTCGATTTATCTAAACTCGCGTGGGCATTGGAAGGCTACGGAGGCGGAGACGTTACGGCTATTTGCGAGAGAATAAAACTCGAACCATATAAACGTGAGGTTTCTACGGGGCAACCGCAAAAAATCACGAGAGAAGATTGCAATAAAATTCTTACAAACTCTCGCAACGTAATTACGCAAGAAGAACTTGACAAGTTCACGGCGTATCGCAACGGAACGTATAACGGGGATTAAAAGTAAGCGTATAAGTCGATTATCTGTAAATTTTGGAATAAAACGGAGATTACAATGGATTATAAAGCGAAAGAATGTGTAGCATGCGGAAGCGATAAAATCAAGTTGATTTCACATAAGAATGACGGCGAAAATATTTTCTATACATATCATTGCGAAGCCTGTGGCGAAGTGTTTTCGACCGAAAGTAAATACTTAAAGCAACAAGAAAAATTGAAAAAACAGGCAGAGAAAGAGGCGGCACGACAAGCGGCAAAGCAAGCAAAAGAAGCCGCCTTAAAGTTGGTAAGCGAAGAAGAGTCGCAACAAGTAGAGCACTCTCCGCTTTCTGCTACGGAAATTTTCAAGAAAAATAGAAAATTTGTGGTTGAAATTCAAGCGGATTTCGGCTTAGTTTCGTCTCGCGGTACGGGAATAATTATCGGCGACGGCTATATACTGTCAAACGCTCATGTTGTGTTCGATAAAAAAAGCGATCGCGGAGTTGCATATGCCGCTAATGAAATTTTATGCAAAGACGCGTCGCAAAACGTATACGAATTAGACCTTATCTATGCCGATATTAAGAAAGATATGGTGCTGTTGCATTCCGATGAGTTGTCTGTTGACGGCGTTACTTTTTGCGCAAAAGAAGTGGAGACCGGTGAAAAGATTTACGCCATAGGCAACAGTAAGGGGCAAGGAATTTGTATTCTTGACGGAATAGTCAGCGACAGCGAGCGTATTATCGGTAGCGACAAATTTATTATGTTTTCCGCGCCGATTGTTCATGGCAATTCCGGCGGACCTGTGTTTAACGGTAACGGCGAGGTTATAGGCATTGCGACGTTAGGCAGAGAGGACGCATTGGCGATGAATTACGCTATTCCCGTTTCCGCCGTAAACACTTTTATCGAACAAGCAAAAGTTAAAGAGGAAGTCGAAGTTTCGTTGAAAATTAACGAAATATAATTTATTCAGATGAAAAAACTCAAAAAGCGAGGCAAATAGCAATGTCTTGCTTTTTTGTTTGCTAAAAATTGACATATACAGGTTTATTTTTCATATTTATAGAGTATAATATTGTCGTAAATATTTTACGTAGCCGTAATTTAACTACGGTAATGCTTGACAAATAACATTTTAGGTGGTATAATCAATGAAAAATAAATTGTTTAGGTTTGGTATTGATATGTTAAAAAGATTTGAGGTTGAAAACTTTAAGGGCTTTAAGAATCGCCTTGTATTTGATTTAACCGCAAGAGAATATGAGTTCAATAAAAATCTTGTTGTAAACGGTATTGTCAACAAGGGCATTATTTACGGTAAAAACGGTATCGGTAAAAGCAATCTCGGCATTGCGTTGTTCGACATTGTGTTGCATCTTACAGACAAGGAAAGAATGCCGTTACAATATCTGACAAACTATCTGAATCTTGATTCCGATAAACAATATGCGGAATTTAAGTATTGCTTTGTTTTTGATGATGATGAAGTTGTTTATGAGTATAAAAAAAGAGATTCTTTCTATTTAATAGAAGAAAAATTGACAATCAATAATAAGCAAGTCCTTTACTATAACTATTTTGATAAAAAGAACAATTTTATAGATAATGATTTAGTTGGTAATCTTAAAATCGAACTTCTTGATAACAGACTTTCTGTCCTTAAATATATTTATAGAAATACGCCGACAAATCAGGAGTCCCCGCTTTATAAAATGATGGCGTTTGTCGAGAATATGTTATGGTATCGCGGACTCAGCGACGGTAACGCGTATTGCGGCTTTTCAAACGGCGGTACATTGCTTGTAGAACGTTTGTATGAAAGCGGTAAAAAGGATGAATTCGAGAAATTCCTTGCCGATAACGATTTGCATTATAATTTGGAATGGCGAAATAATAACGGCGTTCATGAACTTATGGCAAAATTTTCAACCGGCAAGAAAACGTCGTTTGTTTCGATTGCTTCGACCGGCACGATGTCGCTGTTCTTATATTTTATTTGGAGCATAACGGCATTCGATAAAATTTCATTCTTGTTTATAGATGAATTCGACGCGTTTTTCCATTACGAATCGGCGGAGAATATTGTATTGAGATTAAATAAAAACAAAAACTTTCAGACTCTTTTAACTTCGCATAACACATATTTAATGCAAAACAAACTGACCCGCCCCGACTGTTGCTATATTATGACAGCAAACAAAATAAACAGTTTGTTTAATTCTACGGATAAAGAGATCCGCGAAGCGCATAATCTTGAAAAAATGTATATAAACGGGGCGTTTAACGAATGATGGAAAGCAATATTCTGATTATTGTTGAAGGCTCTAAAACCGAGCCGAATTTCTTCAACAGATTGTCGGATGTTTTCGCATTAAAATTCGATATTTATTGCCTTGAAACGAATATTTATTCGCTTTATAAAAAGATGAAAGAAATCGATTTCAACGGGGATATAAAAGATGTATTATCTGAAATTCATCCGAACAAAAAGGAAATGTTGTCAAAAAAATTTGCCTATACATACTTGATTTTTGACTGTGACGCTCATCATGCCGGAGAAAATGAAACCCGTACACAAGAGGAAATTGTTTTTACTAATTTGGATAAATTATCTGAAATGGCGAATTATTTTATCGATGAAACCGATCCTACGATAGGGAAACTGTATATCAATTATCCGATGATGGAATCTTATCGCGATTGCGACGATTATTTCGAAAACGAGTATGCTTCGGCAATGGTTTCGATTTCAAAGTTATCGTCTTACAAAAATCAGGTGGCAAAGAAAAAATTGTGCAGCAAGCATGTCGATAAATATACCAAGGAACAATTTTCTTTATTGATTCTCCAAAATTTATATAAGTTGAATTTGATTTGCGGACAAAAGTGGAATAAGCCGAATTATAAAGAGTATTCAAGATATTCGGATTCTGCGAATATATTATCAGAGGAAAGAAAATTGGCAACAAAAGATAAAGTTTTATCTGTAATTAACACGTCGTTATTTATGATTACCGATTATTTTGGAAATCGAAATGGTTTTTACGAAGGGTTAAACTTACGATTTACAAAACAGACAGGGGATAAATAAAATGTTTACGATAGAGGATTTTAAATCCGGATTAAATAAGTTTTTGAAAATTGGTGAGGCTCTTGATGAAAAAGGAGTTATCACAATAAAGAATCGAGATCTCAAAATACAAATCGACTCAAAAGAGATAATAGAAATAATTGAAGAATTAAATGCAAAGGGTTCTTATTTTAAGGATAATGAATTGTATAACGATGACTCCTTAGAAGAAAGGGTTGATACGGCAAATACACCATACGTATTCTTCAGGCATGAAAGATTTGATAAATATAAAGTTAATACTGATTTGTATAATATAGAAATTTCTTGCGCATCAAAACAATATTTGATCGCTACTATATGTAGTATCGATATTAATTCTATAGAATATAAAAGAGCATGTTTTTATCCGCACATAGCCGAATCGGATAATTATGATTTCTGGCATTGGACGGAGCAAATGATTGGTGTCACTTGTAAAATTCAATTTAAAGGTGAAAATAAATGGCAACTAAAAGAAATGAGACATTATCTTACATCGTACCTATTTAATATAGCCTTTAATTATAACGAGTGCATATTGCCTATAAATAATATTGTTAGAAAGAGATCTAAAATATGGAAAGATAGCGGAGGGCAATTGGCTCCTTTAAGATTATATAATCTTCAGGTGGTGGATTATTACAATCAAGGGTTAGCGGCAGATACTCCGTTTTCTCAATATCTTGCTTTTTACCATGTGTTAGAGTTCTATTTTCAATCTGTAATTGAAGAGGACACTTTCAAATATGTTAAAGATGAATTGACAAAGCCATCGTTTTCATTGTCATCGAAAAGAGAGATCACTGCGTTTATAAAAGGAATAAGAAAAAAAATAGATAATCAAAAAGAGAATAGTAGCCAAGGCGAAAAATTTGCGTTAGAGTTATGTTTAAAAAAATATTTACTTCTTTCAGATTTAACTAAAAGGTTAAATAATGTCGATTCAAATTGTTTGGATTATTATAAAAACAATAAAGTATCTTTTGCGCAGAATTCTGTGGAAATTGATTTTAAACTTAATGACGAAACGATTTATCAAAATCTCAGTAAGAGAATATATGATGTAAGGAATGCTATTGTTCATAGCAAAGATTGTGATAAGTTAAGATATCAGCCGTTTGATAATGATGATGAATTGCGGCGTGAAATCCCGTTAATTAAATCGATAGCTGAGGTTATTATAATTAATACAGCGGGGATCGCGAAATCTTAAAAAATAATTACTATGTGATGTGGGGGAAATAAAAATGAAAGCAGTTATATACGCGAGATATAGTTCGGATAATCAGACGGAAGCAAGTATCGAAGGGCAACTGCGCGAGTGTATGGAGTTTGCCGAACATGCCGAAATCGACGTTGTCGGGCAGTATATCGACCGCGCTCTGTCTGCTAAAACAGATAACCGTCCCGAATTCCAACGAATGATCAAAGATAGTTACAAGCACGCTTTCGATTGTATTATCGTTTGGAAACTTGACAGGTTTGCCCGTAATCGTTACGACTCCGCTCATTATAAAAGCCTTCTGAAAAAGAACGGCGTAAAAGTTATATCAGCCAAAGAATCTATCGGCGAAGGCTCTGAGGGAATCCTTCTTGAATCCGTCCTTGAAGGAATGGCTGAATATTACTCCGCCGAACTCGCCGAAAAAGTCTCCCGCGGTATGACCGAAAACGTGTTGAAAGGTTTGTGTAACGGCGGACAAATTACTTTCGGTTACAAAGTCAACGCCGAGCATTGCTACGAAAAAGACGAACTTACTTCCCCCATCGTCGAACAAATTTTCGAGATGTATTCCGACGGTTACAAAATTAAAGAAATCGTTGATTATCTCAACGAACACAATATCAGAACGTATCGCAACGGCAAAATGACGATAAATATCGTTCAGCGTATGCTTTCTAATCGCAGATACATAGGCGAGTATAAGTTTCAGAAAACCGTAGTGCCGAACGGAATTCCCGCCATTATTTCGGAAGAATTATTCAACCGCGTACAGGAAATCCTCGCAAAGAATAAGCGTTCTCCGGCTCGTAAAAAAGCCGAGGACGAATACCTTTTAACGTTGAAACTTTTTTGCGGCAAATGCGGAGCGCATATGGTCGGCGAAAGCGGGACGGGGACTTCGAGAGTGTATCGCTATTATAAATGCGCTAACACGAAAAAGGTACATATTTGCGATAAAAAGCCCGTTCGTAAAGAATGGATTGAAGATTTGGCTGTAAAAGCCGCGCTCGATATTCTGAAAAACGATGAAATCAAGGATTATCTTACCGATAGAATTTATGCGTTGCAAGGAGAAGAAAATCCGAGAATACCGAAGCTGAAAGCGCAACTTGCGGACGTGGAAAAACGGCTTGCGAATATACTGCAAGCCATAGAACAGGGAATTATTTTCGATACGACGAAAGAGAGATTCGCCGCGCTCGAAAATGAAAAGAAAGAACTTGAAATAACGATTTTGCAGGAGAAAATCAAAAAGCCGTTTTTAACGAAAGAACAAATTCGTTTCGGAATAGAGAAGTTCGACAAACTCGATATTTCGACGAAAGAAGGAAAACAACGGCTGATAGACGGTTTTATAAACGCTATTTACGTTTACGACGATAAAATTACGTTCACGTTCAACTATAAAGACGGAACGAGAACCGTAATGCTTTCCGAACTTTCGGACGGCAAAAACAATTCGGATTTGAAATGCCAAGGTGCGCCATTCATAACCTAATTCGAATACCTATTTAAAAGGTGTCGAGTTAGGTTGT
>CALZDP010000042.1 GCA_945638575.1 uncultured Clostridia bacterium
GCTTTTGACGAATCCTTTTTTTGTGCAAATTTGTTCAAAAATTAAAGTTTTTAATTAAGATATTTTCTTGATTTTTTTAATATTTATTGTATAATTTGATTAAATAATACGCAAATGAGTAAAAAACAAACATTTTTGTCGTTTTGTGCTGTTTTTTTGCGTTATAAAGTTTAAAGGAGGCTATTTATGAAAAAATTTTTGGGAATACTTTTGTTATTATTCAGTTTTGCTTTCACCCTTGGTTGTGGTGATAACGATATTTTCGGCGAAGTACTTACCTCGCCGGAAAATTTAACGACGAAAGGGTATATAGTCAGTTGGAATGGCGTCGAGAACGCAAAAGCATATTCCCTTAACGTACACGGTAACTTTTTTGACGCGAAAACCGGTGAGACGGAACTTGAAAAAACCTTTATAACAGAGAATAATACATATGACTTTTCATCGTTATTTTCGCCGGATGAAGTATATGATATTTACCTAAAGGCTGTCGGTGACGGTGAAAAATATATTGATTCCGCCGAAGTACATGCGTCTTGCGAGACGGAGTCTTTAACTGAGGGGTTGGAATACATTTTAAATAGTGACGGGCAAAGTTATACCGTAAAAAACGGTACGGCAAAAATAGAAGCACGCATAGTCTTTCCGGATACGTATAACAATAAGCCTGTTACCAAAGTAAGCGGTTTTTTTGGAATTGATGATATGTATATTGCTTTAGTAAAGTCGTGTAAGGTAACGTCAATAAGACTTCCGTTAGGTTTGGTAGATTTAGACTTCGGAACCTTTATGGGTACAGAAATCGAAGAGGTGCAACTGCCAAGTCAACTTAAAACTATAGGGGCTCATGCGTTTCTATGTTCACGCAAACTTAGCAACGTAGTTTTTAACGATAATTTGGAAACAATTGGTATAGAGTCGTTTGCATTCACCGCAATAAAGCATATCGATTTGCCTAACAGCGTCAAACATATATTAAGGTATGCATTTAGCGATACACCGCTTGAGAATTTTGTTTTGCCCAAAAGCATTGAAATTTTAAGTTCAGGCGCTTTTAATAACACTATATGGTATAACAACAAACCGAACGGACCGGTATACATAAATGATATTTTTTTGCGTTATAAAGGTGATTTGGACGGAACGGTGGTTATCGTAAGAGATGGAACGACGAAGTTATCGACAAGTGCTTTTGCAGGCGTTAAAGGGCTTAACAGGGTTGTACTGCCAAGCGGTATAACAGATATACCGACAGAGTGCTTTCGTAATTCCGATGTGCAAGAAGTAATAATGCCGGATACAGTTACGTATATCGGTAAATATGCTTTTTACAGTTGTAAAAGCCTCAAAAAAGTCAAACTTTCCGCAAATTTAAAGGAAATCGATGCTCAAGGTTTTTCCTATTGTGAGGGGTTAAAAAGTATCGATTTGCCAAACGGTTTAGAATACTTGCGAGCGGGTGCTTTTTCGTGTAGCGGTTTAGAAAGCATCACTATACCCGAAACTATTAAATTAATAGGAAAAAATGCGTTTTGGATGTGCAGAAGTTTAACAAGTATAACAATTCCGGACAAAGAAATTGTTATTAAAGAAGGTGCATTTAGCGATACGGGCATAAAAAGTTTTGTTTGGAAGGCTAAGTACGGGGATATACCCGTCAGTTGCTTTTCAGAGTGCAGTCAACTGGTAAATTTATTTATAGAAAGTGGTGTGCAAGTTTTAGGTATCGGATCGCTTAGTTCTAATAACCTATCCGAACTCATTTTACCGCAAGGTTTAAAAAAGTTTGGTCTCGATATTTTTTTCAACAGCAAAAAATTAACTAAAGTAATTATACCGCATAGTGTTGAAGAAATTGTTTTTCGCAAATTGATTGGTAGTGCGGATCATATTGATTTGTATTATGAAGGAAGCGAAAATGATTTTAGCAAGATTGTAGGTCATGATTTAATAGATACCAAGGTAATAACCGTACATTATTATACTGAAACAAAACCTGATGCGGAGGGTAATTATTGGCATTACACGGACGGTAAACCAACCGTCTGGTAAAATAAAATAGAGAGGTAAAAAATGCAAAATTATGGCAGTTGAAATGCACCCCAAAAGTATCTAACTTTAGTTAAATACTCGTGGGGAATTCAGAAGAATTAAATTCAATATAAGCAAATAGCGAGTTCGTAAAAGGATTGGGCGAGAGCGCAGTTCCCATAGGGATTAAAAGTACATCTTTATAGAATTGCGCTTTCAAACGATGATTAGTTCACGGGAAATACTCCCGTGAACTTTTTTAACGTTTTGCGGCGCGTAGAAAACTTAACGGAAAATCACGGAAGAAAACGAAAACGGCGTTTGTAAACTATCCGACGGCGTTTTTTTATATTACGGGCGTTATGCCGAAAAGGTAAAACACGTTGTATAGCCTAAAAAAATCTTACAAGTTTATTTGTTTTTATGTTAATTTATTGTTGCAAAACAAAAAAGTATGTGATATAATATAAACGAACATTCGGTTTTTAAAAGAGGGTTGCTAATGAGAACGGTCAACGAAGAATTGCACGGAAAAAAGAAGATCGAACTGATGGAGCGCTGTTTCGAATGCTATGCGGAATACGGCTTGAACAACGTAGGGATAAAAGGGCTTTCCAAATTCTGCGGCGTTTCGCCTGCTAACCTGTACGGGTATTTCAACGATCTTGACGACATTATTGTCCAAGCCACCGAGCATTGTATGAGTAAAGTCGAAAACGAGTTTATGTCTCTTGCGCCGAAGGGCGCCGACGATCTGGAACGGTTCATCAGCGAAGTACCTTATTGGACGGCAGAACGGCACGGCAAAAAATACAGACTGATGTATCAGATTTACACCAACCCCAAATACCGGGAATACGGAAAGAAATTTTTCGAGGGCGTCAATCAACGCTATTCCGAATATGCCGACAGCCTTGTAAATATTTTGAAGATTCCCTCAGACGTCCTCCGCCCGATGATTTTCGTCTTTGTGCGCGCTTGCGTGCATTACGCTTTATACGAGGACGAATTCTATTTGCAGGAACAACTCAGGTTCTTAAAGCAAAGCATCGCTTTCTTGTACGAAAAATTTAAATCTCAAGCATAAACTGAAACAAACGGCAAAATCGTAATACTGCCTAATAAGCATGTTTTATACAATAAAAAATATAAATATATTCGTATATATTTTTCTTTATAAAGACGAAATTTGCGAAAGACAAAATACGGCGTACTTTTAAGAGAGAATTAAAAATAAAGCAGAAAACAGGAGGAAACATTTTGAAAAAAAAATTTGCTATCACGTCGCTCGCTTTTGTATTGCTTACGTGCGTGCTTTTGCTCGCTTCTTGTAGCTGTAAGCATACATATTCCGAGTGGCAAACAACCAGAGAGGCTACCTGTACCGAGGCGGGTGAGAAAACGCGCACCTGCTCAAAATGCAACGACGTTCAGACGGAAACGGTTTCGGCTCTCGGTCACGATTTGGGAGCCCTTATCCCGTCAAAAGAGCCGACTTGTACCGAGGACGGCTACACCGAGCACTATCATTGTGCAAGATGCGGAAAAGATTTTGCACAAAGCGGCACGGAAATTGAGGCAAAAATACCCGCAAGCCACAAGCTTGAGTTTGTTGCCGAGGTTGTGTCCTGCACGACTAACGGAGTGGCGGCGCACGACCATTGTACCGTCTGCGGGCAAAACTTCATAGGCGGTGTTGAAAAGACCGACAACGAGCTTAAAACAGCTCCCGTAAATCATACGCTTGAGTTTATTGCCGAGGTTGACGCTACCTGCACCTCGGGCGGCGTTCTTGCACACGACCGTTGCAGCGTTTGCGGTAAGAACTTCATTGCAGGTGTGGAAAAAACGGACGACGAGCTTAAAACGGACGCGCTCGGACACAACTATTATACGGTTGAAGCACTTGACGCTACCTGCACGACCGACGGAGTTATTGCGCATCTGCATTGTGACGGCTGCGGCTCAAACGTCGTAAAAGGTGTGGAAAAGACCGCGGGCGAGCTTAAAATACCCGCAAGCCATGATCTTGTAACCGTTGCGGGAGTAGAAAAGACCTGCACGGCCGACGGAGTGATAGAGCATAAGCGTTGCTCCGTTTGCGGTAAGTGCTTTATTGACGGTGTGGAAAAGACCGATAGCGAGCTTAAAATACTCGCAGGTCACGAGCTTGAAGACGTTGCCGAGGTTGCAAAGACCTGTACAACCGACGGAGTTTTAGCACACGAGCATTGTACCGTTTGCGACAAAAACTTTATTGACGGCGTGGAAAAGACCGACGACGAACTTAAAATTGAAACAACCGGTCATATCTACGGCAATCTTATACAGGAAAGTGGCAAGAGAGACCACTATCAATGCTCTGTCTGCGGCAAGTATTTTGACGCAGATCATAACGAGATAACCGTTTTGGAACTTCCCTCGGATCATACCTTCGGTGCGTGGACCGCAAAAGTACCCGAAACCTGTACAACCAACGGAACGAAGGGCTATTACACCTGCTCCGACGCATCGTGCGCGGGCAAATATTTCGATATTGACTACAACGAAATAGACGATTTAACCATTCCCGCCGCGCACAAATGGTCTGCCGAGCCCGAATACAACTTCTCGGAGCACTATTTTGTCTGCACGGTATGCTCCTATGTAGAAGAATATGTGGACCACGACCTGACGACAGAGTACGTCAAGGAAAACGGTCAGTGGTACGAGTACCAGAAATGCAAGGCTTGTGCCTACAAGACCGGGAGATCTGCGTTTGACAAGATTGCCGACATTACCCCCATAAGAAGCTTTTTGGTAGATCAATACAATCTGTACACGTTCTATATGTCCGTGCTTTACGAGGACGGCTCGACCTCGAAGGAAAGCATCATATCTTATATAGATACCGACGCGTTTTATGATATGGTACAGGAGCTTAAAGCGGCGGGCGTATTCCCCGTTACGAAAACCGTTACGCTCTCTATGCGCAACTTTACGAAGGACGTAGAGATAACCTTTGACCTTCACAGCGAGGAAGCGGTGCCCGAATATACCGTATATCAAAAGGGCTATCTTACGGATCTTGGCGATATAAGATTCAAATTCGTGTCCAACAGCGGATACACCTCGGGCTATACATCCCTCTCATACATGACGGTAACGGACGACGGCGGCTTTAACCCCGACTACGACTTTGCAGACGGCGACAAGGTCTACACCATCTCGTTCACATACGACGAGGAGGAATACGCCCTCTCCTTTACCTACGTAAACAGGAAGGTCATAAGAAAGATATCGACTTACGACGACAAGGTAAACCTCGGCGAGTATCCCGAGATAAGAATAGAATATACCGACGATACCACAAGATATACCGATGTGCTTTCCGCGTTTGATATGACCGACGGCGCGTTTGACAAGGATACCGTCGGCAAGTATACCTTTACTCTCAAATCAAAGGACGGCTTTGCCACGGAAACCTTTACCGTCGAGGTCGTTGACCCGAGGAGCATATCGGGCGTTGACGGCAACGTATATATGGCACTCGGCGAGGGCACGTTTAAGGTCAAGGTTCAGTATAACGACGGAACGGAGGAATACCTTACCTTAACGCCCTATGCGATAATCAACCCCGACTGTTATAACAGCGGAAACCCATTTGATAACACGACGGTTGGCTCATATGAAGTCACCGCAAGGATAAAGGGCTTTGACACGTACCTTTGCATAAACGTCTACGACCCCGAAAACTTATCGGCAATTTATATATACGTTACGTTTGATACGCCGATACTGTGCGAGGTTGACGCGGAAGGCAACGTGATATTAGACGCCACCTATTTATATATATGTGCAAAGCTGAATGACGGCACCGAGGAGTACGTTCAGCTGGGCCCGGATATGTGGACCGCAAGCATGGGCGAGGACGGCAAGTCCGGCACCATAACCGTAACCTACAAGGGCGCTACAACCTCTTTCGACTATAAGATAGCGGAAAAGGACGTTTCCGTTTTCTCCGTCTGCACCAAAGAAAGCGACCACGTACGTGAGATACTCGCAAAAGACAAGGTTTTGGATGAATATTTCTTAAAGGTTTCATCGTACGACGGCAGCTACTACTACGTTCCCATAACGGCAGATATGTTCTATCTCGGCTCCGAAAAGTTCGATATGAGCACCGCGGAAAACGGCTGGTACGACGTCAGGGTAGAATACGGAGGCAAGCTTACCTCCGACAGAATATCCTTGATTATTTACTCGGACAGCGACGTTTTGCAGTCGTTCGGCGGCGGTGAGGACACGGCAATTTGCGGTAGCTACGAATACGTTCTCTCGCAGATTGAAAAAATGTACCTCTACTATTACGAGTACGTACATTTCTCCGCATATTTGCCGATTCACAGCGAGAGGGTAGACTTTAATGACGTTACCGTCGGCGACGTGTCGGAATACGACTTTACAAAGCCCGGTACGGTAAAGATACCGCTTACCTATAAAGACGCAACCTACACGCTTGAGCTTATGCTCACACCCGACCTCTCACTCTACGAGAGCGAGGAATACACGATAGAGTGTTGGGGCGAAATCTTCGCGGCGCAAGTTTACGATATGGGCTATATCGTATATAGAGGAAGCACCTATACCATTGAAATTTTCGATGAGGCAAACGGTATTTACAATATTGACGATGACCTCTACTTCATAAACGAGGATGAAAAAGCATTCGTTCGCTTCAGAGGCTCCATGCTCGGAGTTGAGCCGACGATTTACTTCTTCCAGGGCTATAAGGTTGAAATTTACACCAAAAACGGCGCATCCTATGCGGACATATACGAGCCCGACAGCGAGGGTTACGACTACAACTCGACAAGCGAGTGCGTACTCGGTGACGGCACCGTTGAATTACAGGGAATGATCCTCTCGGTTGTTCCCGGTACAAACGAGCTCACCGTCTATATCGAAGGCGAAACGGTTTACACCTACGTCGAGGATCATTCCTCCTGGAAGTTAGTCTACCAGTTCAATGACAGCGGCAAGATCTATCTCTTTAACGTATCAACCGACTCCGAAACAGGTGAAGAAATAAAATCGTTTTTGACCTACGCCGAGTGGGAACAGACCGATAACGTCGTAAGCATTATCGTTGACGGCAGACCCGAAATGATCTTCTCCGTCGATGATAAAGGCAACCTCACCCCGATAGGATAACAAAAGCCGGATAAATCTTAAAAAATAATTATGAAAAAATTCGTTTCTTTTTTAATTATTATTTTGATAATAATAACTCTTTCGCCTGCAATGACGGGTTGTTCGGGAGAATCCTCGAAAGACGTGACCGGTATCTACGGACTGGAAAGAATGTTTTATAAATACATAGTGGGGTCATCCGTAGACGAAACCTATAATTTTGCGGGTAAGTATGATTATTATATTCTGGTGATGTATAACGACAATACGGGAAAAGTCATTATAAAACCCGAGGACGGAGAGGAATCATCGTATTCTGTAACTTACACGGTCGCATACAAAGAAGACGAACCCGACGTTGTGAAAAGCGTATGCGTCTCGGGATTTTTACTGCCGCAATACGAACTTGTTGACGACGCACCCGTTCTGACGTTTACCGAAACGGAGGAAACAACGTTCATATTCGTTCCGATAATTAACGAACTGACTTACAGAAAATATGACGTCAGCGACCTCATAAACACGGGAACCAAAACCACAAATCTTTTGGAATTCACCAGATTTACAATGAAAACGACGGATAAACAGATCGAAAAGGCTAAATCAAGGCAGATCGAAAGAAAAGATGTTCGTAGTTCAAATATCAAGCATCCCGTATAGGTGGCTTTTAACGACCAAGAAAAAGGGCGCAGGCGA
>CALZDP010000043.1 GCA_945638575.1 uncultured Clostridia bacterium
AAAAAGAACAAAGGCAAAAGCCTTTGCTCTTTTTTGGTGCGGATGAGAGGACTTGAACCCCCACGTCGAGGACATAAGATCCTAAGTCTTACGCGTCTGCCAGTTTCGCCACATCCGCATATAAAAATTTATCCTGCCCCTACACCTTAGTAGAAACAGGGTAAATTGGTGGACCATCGGGGGCTCGAACCCCGGACACCCTGATTAAGAGTCAGGTGCTCTGCCAACTGAGCTAATGGTCCGATGGTGATCCACCGGGGACTCGAACCCCGGACACCGTGATTAAAAGTCACGTGCTCTACCGCCTGAGCTAGTGGACCGATAAGGCTTTTAATATATTAAAAGCGATAAAATTTTTTGGCTGGGGTGGCAGGATTTGAACCTACGGATGCGGGAATCAAAATCCCGTGCCTTACCGCTTGGCGACACCCCAATATAAAAAGGAAATGGGGCGAGAGATGGGATTCGAACCCACGACCTCCAGGACCACAATCTGGCGCTCTAACCAACTGGGCGACTCTCGCCATACAAAATTAAAATGGCGCACCTGGAGGGATTCGAACCCCCGACACACGGCTTAGAAGGCCGTTGCTCTATCCGACTGAGCTACAGGAGCATTAAAGCATAGCTTGTGTGCGGATACCCCAATTAACTAAATGGAGCGGGTGATGGGAATCGGACCCACGCAACCAGCTTGGAAGGCTGGTGTTCTACCATTGAACTACACCCGCACTTCGCACAATGCTCAAAAATTATAACAAATGAATTATTTATTGTCAAATGATTAATTCACATTTTTTTAAAAAAATAATTCTTTTTGTCAATTTATTTTTTTAAGGTTGTGTAATTGGATATATTTAAAGGTCATAAACTCCAAATTTACGATAACCGATATTAAAAAACGGGTTTTACCTTATAAATGTTAAACACATTTACTGCGCTTTATAAAAAAAATGTGTTCTGTCATTATAAAAAACACTTATAATTTTGAAACGCAAAAAAGCAAAATCATATCATATCCCAAATCTTAGTCATATCATGGCTAATTGCCATAGTTGCATACAAAAAAGCGACGGTAGGCATTAGTTTGTTTTGCTGTTTTATAACGCAAAAAAAATCTTTTTAGATTAGTTAATATTATTTAAATTCTTTCTAAAAGTCGTTTTCATTAGAAAGCGACGCTGAAAGGTCGGCGCAAAAAACAGTTATCGTTTTTTACGCTTTTTCGGTTGAACCGCAAATATCTATCGCAACCTTTTTATAAGGCTAAATTTTAGATAAATAGTGAAAAGTGGGCCTATAAGCCCGTTATTGCACTAAATTATTTTTTTGATACGACTGTTCTCTTTTAAGAAAATCACTTTATCGTCAAGCGATAGCCCCGTTTTTTACAAAGGTGCTATCGCTTGGATAAGTAAAAAGTTGACCTATAAGCCCGTTATTACAGGTTTTCGATCTCTTCGGTAGAGATAAGTTTTAAGTTTTTATGGGTATTGACGTGCTTAATAACGTCCTTACGGTACAAGACTATTATTACCGCAAACGCAACGATTATTAAAATTACAATGCCGATAGCCAACAAAAGTTTGCCTAAAGAAGCGTCCCCTACTTTGGAAGTTTCCCACATATTATTAAGGCTGCGGATTTCATCGTCGGAAAAGCACTTCATTACGGTGCAACGGTTAATAACTTCTAAGCCGGGGTACTGCGTTTCGCACTGACGGCCTGTGTCGACGGTATACATAACGTAATCGGTGTAACCTTCGCCTTCGGGAACCGTATTGAAAAAGTAAGATAAATCGGTTGCAAAAATTCCGACCTCTTCTTCGGTAAAACCTACAACGTTATCTTCATCGTCGTATTCCGGAAGTTTTAACTTATAAACTCCGTCTGAAACCATCAAAGAATTTTTAACGTCCTCGTCAAGGTCGCCAAAGTAAACTTCGCTGTAATACTTTCCGTCAAGTTGTACAGCCTCTTCATCGGTTTCGTCCGAATCTAACAGCAAATAAGTACCGTACCAGTCAACGGCGTTTTCAAACATATACTCCCCTGCTATGGAAGAAGTGTAACCGATATAGTTCATGTTAAGCGCGGCGGACTCCGGACGGGAAAGGAAGTTTATAAACAGTCTTGCCAACTCCTTATTTGCGCCTTTAGGCATTGCCCAGCCGTCGAAAAAGATATTACTGCCTTCTTCGGGAACGGCATATTCCAACAAGACTTCTCCGTCGCTCATTTCCTCGGCGAAATCCATGGTATAAACGGCGTCTCCGCTCCAAGCAAAGTTGATTAAAATTTTGCCCTGAGCCATATCCTTTTTACCGCTGTCCACTTCGTAGCCGTAAAGCCTGTCTTTTAAGGAAGTCAAAACCTTACCCGCTTTATCGACAGATTCTTCGTCGGTGCGGTTATAAACTTCCGTTAAAGCGGCGTTGTAATCGGCGGAAGAAATCTCGCCTTTTTCATATTTTTGTTTTAATTGGTCAAGTTCCTCTTTATAGACGTAACCGAGCGCTAAAATGTAACTGTCCCTTACGCTGTCTTTTATGGTACCGCCGCCCGTATACCTATCGTCCCACAAAAGCGACCAGTGTTTGGCGGCTTCCGCGTCGACAAGTTCCGGATTATAAACGTACCCCATCGTTCCCCACATATAGCAGGTTGCGTAATCGTAAATTCTCTTTTCGGTGCCGTCTTCGGCTCGAATTTTAAGGCCTTTAAAAAGACTTCTTATATATTCGGAAGAGTTTTGGTCGTAAACGCTTACGTCCGAGCGGTCGGAAGAGTCGGACAAAGGTTCCAACATATCTTCGCGCATCATTTTTAAAAGCATGTATTCGGAAGGGCAAACCAAATCGTAAGAATAACTTACCCTGCCCCCGACTTCCTTTTTGGAAAGATTAAGTTCGTTATACATGTTTTCGTTGGTTCCGAAGGTAGAATATTCCACCCTTACGTTACGGTGAAGAACTTCACGGCAATAGGACTCGAAAAGATAAACAAGGTCGATGTACTCATCGTCTTTAAAAAGTTCATAGTCGCCCGAAATGTAGTCCGACCATTCGATTTTGTTATCGTCGGATTCGGAAATATATTCTTCCCAGTTGTACACCCTTAGAACTTCAACGTCGCTGTCATCGGAAAAATCCAGACCTAAAAGCGAGTAAGCAACGATTGCGCCGCACATTATTACGGCAATTATAATCGAAAATATCTTTTTCATTTGCTTGCCTCCCTTTCCTTTACCGTTCTGTTTGCAGAAAGATTAACCGCAACCACCGATATGATTATTACCGCAAAGATAATGGCGGAAAGAGCGCGCAACGCCGGTATCGAAGTATTTGCGGAGTTTTTTGCGTAAGCGTTATATGCGTAAGTGGAAATGGTATCTATTGTGGAAGGTTTTGTGAAGTTAGTAATAATATAATCGTCAAGCGACAACGTAATTGCCAGCATAAAGCCGGAAGCAATGCCGGGCATGATTTCCGGAATGGTTACCGTAAACAATGCTTTCATTGGCGATGCGCCGAGGTCCAAACCCGCTTCGTAAAGATTGGGGTCCATTTGCTTTAATTTAGGCAGTACGCTTGTTACAACAAACGGGAAAGTCAACACTACGTGCGCAAGTAAAAGGGAACCGTAAGTCCTTGGGAAAAGCAACATGGAACATACGAGCGCCAAAGATATTGCGGTAACGATTTCCGCATTGACAATGGGTATTTGGGTTACGGTGTTAAAAATTCTGAAAGTCCTTGGCTTGGAATAAAACATTCCGATAGCGCCGACCGTACCCAAAATGGTGGAAATCGCAGCCGACGACAACGCAAGAAGCACTGTGTTTTTTATGGCGTTAAGGATTTTGCTGTCCGTAAACAGCATTTTATATAATGAAAAATTCCATTCTTTGGACCAACTGCCGATCTCCGTTGAAGCGTTGAAACTGTACACGACAAGAAGCACTACCGGAGCATATAAAAATATCAATATCAGCCACAAATAGGTTGAACGAAGTATCTTTTTTACCATAATCCGCCACCCCTTGTGTTAGTGTTTTCGGTAAACTTACCCGATAAAAGCATAGTGCCGAAGATGAAAAATAGCAAAATCAGCGAAATTGCGGAACCTGTGTGCCAACTGTCGGCAGTACCGATGTTAAACTGGTTTTCGATAAGTTTGCCGATAATTGTTACCTTGCTGTTGCCTAAGGTGTCCGAAATAACGTAACTTGTAGTCGTCGGCAATAAAACCATGGTTATTGCGCTTACTATCCCCGGCATTGACAGCGGAAGGGTTGTCCTTAAAAAGGTCTGCGCAGAGTTTGCGCCGAGGTCGTTAGAGGCTTCGATAACGTTTTTATCGATTTTTATAAGTACGGTATAGATGGGTAAAATGGTGAACGGCAAATAGTCGTAAACCATACCGATTACGGTATTTACAAAGTACCAGTCGGTTACGTTATACACGCCAAGCCCGTCGAGCGCAAACAAAAGTTCCTTCATTGCGGCAGTTCTCAAAACGAAATTTATCCACATGGGGAGTATAAATAGAAGAAGATAAACGCTTCTCTTTTTTGCTCCGCTTCTCGCCAAAATATAGGCGACGGGATAGGCAATTAAAAGACAAATCGCAGTCGTCAAAACCGCCAAAACAAAACTTATAAGTAAAACGTACAGGTTGGAACTTCTTGAAAAAAAGTCTGTAAAATTGTTAAACGTAGGTACTCCGTTAGCGTCCGTAAATGCGTAAATTACTATCAAAACGAGCGGAAACAGCACGAACACCGCCAAAAACAGCGCATACGGTATGCCGAGATGCTTCCTTGAAAATCTTAAAGCAACGCCCATTTTATTTCACCTTCAGTTTAAGCGTAATGTCCTTCGGATCGATTTTTACGCTTACCTTGTCGTTTTCGTTCCACGAATATTCGGTATCGACGACGAAATCTTCTTCCTCTTCGGGGGTACGGATAATGACCTGATAGTGGTCGCCTTTATATATTATGGAAATGATTTCGCCGCTGACCGTTCCGTCAACTTCGTTATCGATGATTTCGATTTTATCCAAAGGAACTTCCACCTTAACCGGCGTTTCGTTTAAGTCGAGTTTTTGATTGTCGGCGGTAATTAGATAGCCTTCTTCGTCAAGACGGGAACCGGGATAAAGTTTGGTTACGTCGCAGTCGAATTCGCCTTCGGCAAAAGCAACGCGGTTATCCTTGGTGATAAAGCCGTCGTAAGAGTTTACAAGGTATTCCTTCTTCATAATGTGAATGTCGTCGGGTTTTATGATAATGCTGACTTCTTCGCCGACATCTCTTTCAATCGTGTCCTGAATAATGATTTCGGTCTTGCCGACTAAAAAAGTCATTTCGTAATGAACGCCTCTAAAGACGGATGATATTATTCTGCCGTTAACCTGTCCCTTGTCTTTGTTTACGATAAATATATCTTCGGGACGGACTACTACGTCAACCTTTTCATGAAGTTCAAAATCGTCAACCATGTCGAAAACATGACCGATAAAACGCACCTTTCTGTTGTCGACGATAGTACCGCTCATAATATTGCTTTCACCGATAAAGTCCGCAACAAATGAGTTTTTAGGCTCGTTATAAATGTCTTTAGGAGTGCCGATTTGTTGAATTACGCCGTCGTTCATGACTACGATAGTGTCGCTCATGGTAAGCGCTTCTTCTTGATCGTGCGTAACGTAAATAAAGGTTATGCCTAACTTTTTGTGCATTTCCTTTAATTCTATCTGCATATCCTGACGCATTTTAAGGTCTAACGCGCCTAACGGCTCGTCCAAAAGAAGAATTTGCGGTTCGTTTACGATGGCGCGCGCTATGGCGATACGCTGTTGCTGTCCGCCGGAAAGAGTGGTTACGTCACGCTTTTCAAACTCTTCAAGGTCAACCATTTTAAGGGCTTTGGAAACCTTTTCGTCAATGGTCTTTTTTGAAAGTTTTTCGTACTTTACAACCTGTTTACCGTTTTTGTCAACGTATACGTTTTTAACCTTTTTAAGTTTCAGCCCGTACGCAATATTGTCGTATACGTTCAGATGCGGAAACAGCGCGTAACGCTGAAACACCGTGTTTATCGGCCTTAAATAGGGCGGAATCTGCGTGATATCTTTACCGTTAAGTAAAATTTCACCGCCGTCCGGCTTTTCAAAGCCGGCTATCATACGTAACGTAGTGGTTTTTCCGCAGCCCGACGGACCGAGTAAGGTTACAAATTCGCCCTTTCTTATGTAAAGGTCGATGTTGTCGACGACAGCTGTGCCGTCAAAGATTTTGCTTACTTTTTTAAGTTCAATGATCTTTTCCGCCATTTTTGAAGCGCTCCTTGTAAAAAAAGTAGTTTATTGTCCGTACGCAAAGAAGCGTAGATTTTCATTATTTAGTAGATTTTCGTTGTTTATGTGATTTTAGCGTCTTTTATTTATTTCCGCTAATTTTAGATTGGTTTTTAATGCCGAATTTTACTGTTAGTTTGCCTGTTTACGTTATTTACTATTAAAATGTCGGCGGAGAGGAAACCCATATTAACACCGCTTTTTCCTCTTGCGGGTTTTCGATATAGTGTTGCTTGTCCGCTTCAAAGTAAAAACTTTCGCCCTGTTTTACGACGTACTTTTTCTTTCCTAAATAAAGAATGATTTTACCTTGTAATACGTAGCCGAATTCTTCGCCTTCGTGCGGAACGTCCTGCTCGGTTTTGGCATGGGCATTTAACACTAAGTGAATAGGCTCCATCATATTTTTTTGCGCGTTGGGAACAAGCCAATTCAGTACAGAATCCTCGGTTACCTTTTCATTAAAGTCTTGTTCGGAAAACACAACCTTTTCGTCGACGTCCACCTCCGAAAAAAATTCTTTTAAAGAGGACCCAAGCGCCATAAGTATGTCCTTTAATGTCGCTATAGAAGGGCTGGTAAGGTCGTTTTCCAGTTGAGAAATATAGCCTTTGGATAATTCACAGCGTGCCGCTAATTCCTCTTGCGTTAAATCGCACTGAAGTCTTAACTGCTTGATTTTTTCACCTAATTCCATATATCACCTTTAAAACTTGATTAGATTAAACTTTTTGTTTAATGGATTTGGTTAAATTAAACTTTTAGTTTAATAAAACTAAACATCATTATATAGACAACCTTTCGATATGTCAACAGATTTTTCGGCATTTTAAAATAATTTGTCGAATTTTTTTATTCAGGCGTATTTATTTGGTTAACATAAACAAAAAATCCGCCCTGTTTTTAGCGGAAATTTTATAAAAATATGCCGTTAACGGGCTTATAGGCCGCTTTTTAACCTATCGACCAAAAACTGAAATTAAAATTTATCGGGCAAAAAACAACTATATGGCATCTTATTAAAAAAAGTTTAAAAATATGCCGATAATCCACCTATAGACGGACTTATTTAATTCTTCAGAAAACAATCGACAAATAAAAGCGGTTATCCGCTAAAATTGTTTTTAAATTTATATTGCAAGCAGGACATCAACATACGATAATAAAAAACATATTAAAAAAGAAGGCGCTTGCCTTCTTTTTTAATATTGCCGAAATATGCCGATAATCGACCTATAGCCAAACTTTTCCGCTTGCTATATTACAAAATAACGCCTCAAACATAGTTTAAATCATAACATTGTGGTGTGATGTTTGACTGTATTACAAAATAACAAAGCTCTCAAACTCCTACGGATGCTATTACTGCAACTGAGAAATTTGACTATATTACAAAATAACAAAGCTCTCAAAC
>CALZDP010000044.1 GCA_945638575.1 uncultured Clostridia bacterium
TTTGGGGGGCATATCAGCCCTCTTACGGGGTTGTTTTTTTGCTGTTTTCAAACTCATTAGATAACGCAGTCCGCATACAACGATATCAAAATACCCTTTAAATTTTTTTAAACAAAAAAGAATGACAAAAAAAATTACAAAATACGCGCGGATTTTTTTAAAAAAGGTATTGACAAATTAAAACTAGGTTGTAAAATAAAAGCAAGTTTGAAGTCGGAATGCGATTTTTGCCAAAAACAAATAAAGATTGCACCCTTTCAAATTTACAATTAATATGGTAACAACGCCCTAGGGCGTTGTTCAATGATGCCGAAGGCATTATTGAAATAAAATTTTCATTGGAGGAAAAAAGATGAAAAAATTAACAGCATTGTTAATCGCTTGCATTCTTGCATTTGCAACGTTTGCACTGGTTGCTTGCGACGGTCCGCAGGAAAAGGAACTTACAGCAACACAGAAAATCATTCAAGAAGCCGAAGGAATGACTTTGGAAGAACTCGGCCGTAAAGCGATTGAAGAATCAAAAGGCAAAACCTTCTACGGCGTAGGTAACTCCAGCCGTGGTAAGACCGCATTACCTTCATTTATTTCGTATCTTCAAACGCTCGATTCCACTTACACTTTGAATTATGAATGGCAACAGCCGAAGAACAACAAAATCTTCGACCAGTTGACGGCAGATTCAAAAAAAGCAACCGGTACGTTTGCTATGACCCTTATTCAGGACGGCAACCAAATCGAATCCAAGATGGTTCAAACCGGTATCTTAGACACCTTTATTCCTAAGGAATGGGCTGAAGCAAACGGCACAACCGCAGAAAACTACAAAGGATATCTTGCACTTCAAACTTTAAACAAAGTTTTCATGTACAACACCAACACCACCAAGACTTACACCAATATTTGGGACTTCGTAAGAGAAGGCGAACACGGCTTATTCATGGATATCGACAGTGAAATCGTTGGTAAAAACTTCCTTTATATGTTAACTAAGCCGGAATATTCCGCACAACTTAAGACCGCTTATGACAAATTAACGGGCGCACAAAAAACTTACGTTGACAACGCTGTTAACGCTGTTGCACAAGACGCCGAAGACTTAGGTCTTGACGCTAACGGCAAATACGCACTTGCTTGGATTAAACTTTGGGTTGGCAGTTACAACGCTCAGTCCGACGACGGTCCTATCTGCAACGATTTAGTTAAAAAATCTTCTGCAGATCAATTCGGTCTATTAGTATATTCCAAACTTCGTTCCGTTTCCGAAACCGAAGAATCTTCCAAAAACAACATTAAAGTTGCCGCTTATGAAAACGATTATATCGGTCTTGGCGGATACGGCTATTGCCACTACTTATTTGTAACCGACAACAGTCCTCTTCCTTGGACCGCTTGCGCTTTCATCGCTTACATGACCGAAACCGTTGACGGCTTCAGCGCATGGGGCAAAGATATCGGCGGTTACTCCTCTAACCCCAAATTAGCACAGGCTAACGAAGAAAAATATCACCACATGACCGGCGGTAACGACGAAAGCGGTAACGTACAGTTCGCTGCTTTAAACGACAAAGGTTTCGATTGGTGGAAATCAAGATTAGTTATCGAAGATCCCGAATACTGCGCACAAGTTGCTTTCACGGTAGGTTCTTGGATCGAAGTTTTAGACAAATATAAAGCATAATAGTAAAACTTATTTAGTTTAATAATACGTTATAACTCAATTAGTTTGACAACATTATATTCTAACTTAACTGCACGGAGTCAGGCTTGCCCGACTCCGTGTTGGAGGTTTTTATGGAAAATATTGTAAAACCCGGCAAAGCAAAGATTGCTTTAAATAAGGTAAAAACCTTTTTAATGCAACCGTACAACGTAATACTCATCATAATGGGCGTGGTTTGCACCTTTATGACGGTTGCGCCTATTATAACTTTGCTTGAAGACACCATAAGAATTCATCCGGGCTCCATAGACCAAAGTTTAACGGGAAAGGTTACAGGTTATTCCTTTGCAAACTGGAAAGACCTTTTTACAGGTAAACTTGCCAAAAAGAATTTATGGACCCCCCTTCTTAACACCTTAATACTTGCATTTTTTGCTTGCGTTACATCGGTAATCTTCGGCGGAACTTTCGCATTTTTGATTACAAGGACCAATTTAAAATGCAAAAAGTATTTAAGCGCAATATTTATCTTCCCCTACATAATGCCGCAGTGGACGCTTGCAATCGTTTGGCAAAACCTGTTTAACAGTAATGCCGTAACAGGCGGTTCGGACGGGCTTTTAGCATCATTATTCGGTATAAGAATGCCTTTATGGTGGTGTCAAGGGCTTTTCCCGAGCATTATGGTTCTCGGTATGCACTACTCTGCATTCGCTTACATTTTAATAGGCGGTATATTCCGTAATATGGACGCGAATTTAGAGGAAGCAGCCACCATTTTGAACACACCGAAGTATAAAATTATGGGCAGAATAACCATTCCGATGGTAAAACCCGCAATTTTATCCACCGTACTGTTGGTGTTCGGCAGTTCTATGGGCAGTTACCCCGTACCGCACTACTTAAAACTAACCACCCTGTCCACAAGATATCTTGAAATAACAGATAAATTCCAGGGCGAAGCAAGTATTTTGGCGGTAATAATGATGATTTTGGGCGTAGTGGTACTGTTACTTAACCAAGCAAGTTTAAAGAGCCGTAAAAATTACACTACCGTTTCCGGCAAATCCGGTCAGATTTCCAAAATCAACATCGGCAAAGTCGGCAAATACTTAGTTGCGGCAATACTTATAATAATAACTTTCTTTACAAGTATATTCCCCATTATTTTATTCGCATTTGAAACCTTCTTACCCAACCCCGGCGACTACAGTTTCTTAAAATACGGCGACTTTAAATATCTTACCACAAAATGGTGGACGTATAACGACCCGACCGGCGAAGCCGGAATGTACGGACAACTTGGTATGCTTCACAACAAGATGATTTGGAAGGCTTACGGCGGAACGTTACTCGTATCGTTAGCGTGCGCGTTGACGGCAGGTACCTTAGGTACTTTAATAGGTTACGCCGTATCTAAAAAGCGCAGAGATAAATTTGCCAACTACGTAAACAATATGGCGTTTATCCCCTACCTGATGCCTTCTATCGCGGTAGGTATCTCATTCTTCATTTTGTTCTCCGGAAAACTCAACCTTTACAACACTTACTGGATATTGATTATCGCAGGTACCGTAAAATACATACCGTTTGCAAGCAGAAGTTCGTTAAGTTCCATGATGCAGATAAGCGGTGAAATCGAGGAATCCGCAATCATTCAAGACATACCGTGGTATAAGCGAATGTTCAAAATAATCATTCCTATCCAAAAATCGTCCATTTTAAGCGGTTATTTACTGCCGTTTATCACCTGCGTAAGGGAATTATCGCTGTTTATGCTTCTCTGCACACAAGGCTTTATCCTGTCCACCACCATCGACTACTTCGATGAAATGGGCTTATACGCATTCTCAAACGGTATCAACTTAATACTTATAGTTACGGTTTTGATATCCAACGCAATTATCAATAAAGTTACGGGCGCAAGCCTTGACAAAGGAATAGGAGGTTAATTTATGCCTAAAATTACATTAACTGATGTTACAAAAAGATGGGGTAACTTCTACGCGGTCGATCATCTTAATCTTGAAATTAAAGATAACGCTTTCGTAACGCTGTTAGGACCTTCCGGTTGCGGTAAAACGACCACTCTACGTATGATAGCCGGTCTTGAAACCCCTACAAGCGGTAGAATCGTAATCGGCGATACTGTTGTTTTCGACAGTGAAATGGGCATAAATATCCCCCCTAACAAGCGTAAAGTCGGCTTTTTGTTCCAAAACTATGCGCTTTGGCCGAATATGACCGTTTATCAAAACGTTTCCTTCGGTTTGGCAAATATTAAGGAAAAAATGCCTGTAGTTTCCTTTGAAGCGCGCACCGCACAAAGGATTTGCGAACTTGTCGGCGACTGGAAGAAGATTATCGAAATCACAAAAGACTGCTTCGATAAAAAAGGCAATCTCAATAATGACAAACTTTATCTTCGCTTAATCGATACTTACACAATTTCGATGTACACCGCCAAAAAGATAGCAGGCTATCGCTTAAACTTGGTTGCAGACCCGCAAGCGGAATCTCAAAAAGTCATTTCCGAAATGAAACAGATTATCGAATCGGAAAAGGCTTTGGCTCAAAAGAAAGGCTGCACCTTAAACGAAAACTTCGAGTACGTCAAAAACGGCGAAGTCGTCTATGCGGTCAGGAAACTTTCCAAAGAAGAAATCGACCTTTCGGTAAGAAGGGTTTCGCGTATTGTTAAAATCGGTATGTTCATGGATAGATATCCGGCGGAACTTTCCGGCGGACAACAACAACGTGTGGCTATCGCCCGTACCCTTGCACCGGAACCGTCCGTTCTGTTTATGGACGAACCTCTTTCCAACTTGGACGCTAAATTACGTCTTGAAATGAGATCGGAACTTCAAAGGTTACACCTTGACACGGGAAGCACCTTCGTTTACGTTACCCACGACCAAATGGAAGCCATGACCTTGGCAACCGCCATTTGCTTAATCGATAACGGTGTTTTGCAACAGTACGACGCACCGCTTACCGTTTACGGAAGACCTAACAACACCTTTGTTGCGGACTTCGTAGGTAATCCGTCAATTAACTTTGCGGAAGCCACGGGCTCGCAAAACGGCGACGATTTAACCTTGAAAGTGTGGAAGGATTACGACTTTACATTCACCCCTATCGAAAAAATCAACATAGGCGAATGGCAACAGCAGGACGCATTGCATGACGTCGAATTGGAAAACGCACGCGCGGAACTTCTTAAAGATAAACGCAACGTCGAAAAAGGCAATAAGGACGTAAAATTCAAATGCCATATTGCTAAATTGGACGAAACGGAAATCGAGGACGAAAAGGAAATCACAGATAACGACTTTATCTTGGGTATTCGTCCTGAAACCGTGAAAATTACCCCCAACGGCAAAATTCAGGGCGAAGTTTACAGCGCAATGCCTACCGGTATGGAAACCACCGTTCGTATCAAAATCGGTGAATTCTTGATTACCGGCGTAATTTTCGGCGGTATAACCTATCAACTCGGCCAAAAGGTCAATGTTGATCTCGAAGGTAAGGTAATTTTGTTCAGCCAAAAATCCGGCAGATTTATCACAACAGGTACAGTTAAATAACAAATTTTAAGTAATATTTTCACCGAATTTTAAACATATATGCTGAAAATATAATCAACTTAATAAACTAAAAGTCCCTCTATAGGTCGGTTTTCGGCCTATATAGGGACTTATTTAATTATGCGGACGACTTAAAGCCGTCCGCATAAACAATATTTTAATATAAGTATATGACTGTTTCTATCACAAATAGATAACTGTTTTTTTATAATTAAATCACTGCTTTAATTAAGCGGATTACTTTTTCATATCGGGTTCTTCTTCCATAGTGGCTATCATATTTTTAATTCTTTCTTTGTCGATAGCACCGCTTGTGAAAGGCCGCATGGCAATAGCCATAAGTTTCATAGGGTTATCGTCCGCCGCAATGCGGTTGGAACTTAGTTTACCGCAAACGGTACATCTGTGCACGATAGCCCATTCGCCGTCCTTTCTTACCCAAACAGCGATAGGCTCCATTCTGCCGTGGCAGTCGGACTTTCTATCCCCCGGCTCATTGTCCATATGAACGCTCCAAAGACATTCGGGACAGTGGTTGCGGTGGTTACTGCCGGCGCCTTCGGGAATAACCGTTCTTCCGCATACTTTGCAAGTGAAAGTTTCAAAGCAAGGCTCGTTACGGTAATTTTTTTTGTCAAGTAATCTTTTTTTATTTTCTCTTATCATAATAATACCCGTCTATAGTACCGTTACCGCCCATTAAATCAGTCATTTCATTTAACTTTTCAATGGGAAAGGGCGGCGAAGCAATAGGTTTAGAAGCAATAGACATAATCTTTATCGGATTATCATCTTGGCAAACGGCTTCGGTAACTATTTCTCCGCAAAGCCTGCATCTTAAAATAATATCCCAAGTATCGTCCTGTTTTACCCAAACCGCAATAGGCTCAAGAGTGCCGTCGCATTCTTCATGTCTGCCGGAAAGACAATTCGGACAATGGGTATGCTCTTTTGAAAAATTTGCACCGCAAATTCTGCATTTTAATTCTTCCGCCATAATCTACCTAAAATAACCCTGCTTTTTTACTGATTTAATTTTATATGATTTGCAAGCAAAAGTCAAGACAATCTTTCATTTAAACAGCATTTGCAATCTGCGATTAAATTGACCTTTTACCATTGTCTGATACAATCTAATAACGGAAGTATATATTTTTTATCCGTCCAATCACAAGTTTTACCAAAAGCATTAACCAAAGCCGTTTCCCACGGTTGGTAAGTTGCAGGGTCCTTTTTTGCTACAACCTTTTGCAACATTTTGCACAGCATACGATCCGCTAATTTCATCTTGCTTTCGTCCCACGCCCCGCGTCCGTAAAAAATCGGTAAATTTTCAGGCAAATTTTTTAGATTTCTGTCTTTAATTTCATTAAAACTGCTTTTATCGTACGGTGAAGCGCCTACGCAAAATACGGCGATATTCTTTGTTAACTTGTCAATATTCTTTCTTAAAAAAGGTATTCCGCTAATGCCCGAAGCATAAATTGCTCCGCACAATATCAGATTTTGATATAAAATTATGTCTTTTGTTTTTGCCTTTGAAAGTTCTGTTATATCGTATCCGGTGGCGTCGGCAATCCATTCGGCATACTTTTTTGTCGCGCCGTATTTCGACTTATAAATTATTATCCCCTTCATTACACTTGCTCCTTAAAAGCGTCCGCAAAAAATTCAACCTTCTCTAAGCCGTCCAAAAGTTTATTTTGCATTGTAAAAAAAGAGTCAATTTCGCTTTCGGAAAACATAGAAAATAAGTGAGAAAGCACTTTTAATTGTTGTCCTTGCATGGCTTTTAGGTAGTCGTTTGCTTTTTCGGTAATTTTGATTATTACAGAATTGTTCGGACCGTTTAATAAATTTACAAACCCCTTTTTGACAAGGCTTTTTGCCAATTTTTTAACGTTTTGCCTCGAACATCCCATAAGTTTTGCTACGTTTGTCAACGTTTTCGGCTTTTGACAAGCCGAAGTCATTGCAAGCAAATGCCACTGTTTCATTGAAATTTCAGTCTGTATCTTTTCACACGAAGTCTGCAATCGGTTTTGCACGACAAAAAAACTTGCAAATAATGCCTGTTCTTTTTCAATTTTACCTGTACCGTAATTAATAAATTCAATCATAATAACACCTATTGTGGTAACTTGTTACCACTATTATAGTAACAAGTTACCACCAAGTCAATCAATTGCGCATAAAAACTATTTTAATTATATAATTTTTGACAAAGAAAGGTTATTGTTGTTGA
>CALZDP010000045.1 GCA_945638575.1 uncultured Clostridia bacterium
TACACTTTTAAAAAATATTTACACAAAAATAACGTTTAAAATTCGCTGCGTTTATCAAAATCAAATAAAAAATCAAAGCTGTTAAAAAGCGCAGTCTTCCAAGCCGATTCGTTATGAATGGCACCGTCGATAAAAACTTCTTTAACGTCGGCTAAAGGCAGATACTTATTTAATAATGATTTTATATCTTTTGCACCTAAAAGGTCGTTACCGCCGTCATATAAAAAGTTTTCTAAATCATCGTTGCAATTTTTACCGCAGTAAATAAATATCTTTTGGCGGTTGTCTTTATTAATACCGCTTAAAAATCTTTTCCAATCGGTTTTGCCAAAAAGCGAAGTCGCCGGCGAAAGAACGGATAACCTGCCGAAAATATCGGGATAACACAGTCCCAAATACAACGAGGCAAGTCCGCCCGAACTTGCGCCGGATAAAATCGTTTTATTACGGTCGCTACCAGCGTTAAACTTTTCTTCCATAAAAGAGATTAAAGTTTTTTTAATGAATTCACCTGTTTTTTCCAAAGTACCGCATTTGTAAGTATCGCCGACAAAAGGATTGGCGATTAAACCGAAGTTCGGACTCATTGTAAGTTCACGGTCGCGCGTGGATTCCCCTTCGCCGTTATAAATGCCGACGATAATTGCTTCCACACCCTTTGTTTGACAAATTTTTTCCATTGACAACGATACTTTTGACTCGCAAATAAAGTCTTTTGAAGTTTCAAAAATATTTTGTCCGTCAAAGCAGTAAATCAACGGGTAACTTTTTGCCCTTTCATAGGTAAATGATTTTGGCGTATAAACGAAAATCTTTTTTTTACCGCCAACGCCGTTAAATTTTAAAACTTCGTCTTTTAAAATAAAAGTTTGAATTTTTCCTGCCATTACACACCTTTTGTTTGCCGTTTTTAAATGTATTTTTGTTTAAAAGTCCGCCTATAAGCCGTTTAACGAGCATTTTCCATTTTGTTAAGAATGAAATTGCCATAAAATTATTCTATATACAGTCCGTCGGCGTCGGCGTTTAAAGTTATTTCGGTATCGGGCAGTATTTTGCCTGCGATAATTTGACGGGCTATCATGGTTTCCACGTTTTCTTCAATAAACCGTTTTAAAGGTCTTGCGCCGTAAACCATGTCGTATCCGCGGTCGACTATAAAACTTTCAGCCTGTTTGGAAACCTTTAACTTAACCTGTTTATCCATAAGCCTTGCTTTTAATTTTTCAAGCATAAGATTTACTATTTTGCCGACTTCCTTTTGCGAAAGTGGTTTGAAAAATACCGTTGCGCTTAATCTGTTCAAAAATTCCGGTCTGAAGGAAGTTTTTAAAAGGCTTTGAATTTGACTTTCCGCTTCCGCAGTAATTTTACCGTCCTTAACTCCGTCCAAAAGGTATTCCGAACCGAGGTTAGAAGTCAAAATTATTATCGTGTTTTTAAAGTCTACCGTTCTGCCCTGACTGTCGGTAAGTCTGCCGTCGTCTAAAACCTGCAATAAAATATTGAAAACGTCTTTATGCGCCTTTTCGATTTCGTCAAACAAGACTACGGAATAAGGTTTTCTTCTTACCGCCTCGGTAAGTTCACCGCCTTCGTCATAGCCGACGTATCCCGGAGGCGCGCCTATCAGCCTTGACACCGAGAACTTTTCCATATACTCGGTCATGTCTATTCTAATGATGTTTTTTTCGTCGTCGAAAAGGGTTTTTGCCAAAGTTTTTGCAAGTTCCGTTTTACCTACGCCGGTGGGGCCAAGGAACAAAAATGAGCCTATAGGTCGGTTAGGGTCGGAAATCCCTGCGCGGGAACGTATAATTGCTTCGCTTACAAGCCTTACCGCTTCGTCCTGTCCGATTACCCTTTCGTGCATAATATCTTCTAAGCGAAGCAGTTTTTCACGCTCGCCTTCCAAAAGTTTCGATACGGGTACGCCCGTCCATTTGGAAACGATTTTGGCAATATCTTCTTCGGTAACTCTGTCCGAAAGCATTTTTTCGGCGTCGGGGTTTTCTGCCTCAAGGTCGCTTAGTTGTTTATTAAGTTCGGGAAGTTTGCCGTACTTTAATTTAGCCGCTAAGTTTAAGTCGTAAGACCTTTCGGCACTTTCTATTTCTGCAGAAACTTGAGCAATCTGCTCTCTTAACTTGCTTATTCTATCGATGGAAGTCTTTTCGGTTTTGAGTTTTGCGCTCATACCGTCAAACTGCGACTTCATTGCGGATAGTTCCTTTTCGATTGCCGAAAGCCTTGCGCTTGACAAGGGGTCTGTTTCCTTTTTAAGCGCTGCACGCTCGATTTCAAGTTGCATTATTTTGCGCCTTACGTCGTCCATTTCAGATGGCATGGAATCGATTTCCGTTTTTACGGTTGCTGCCGCCTCGTCCACCAAGTCGATGGCTTTGTCCGGCAAAAATCTGTCGGTAATGTAACGGTCGGAAAGGGTAGCCGCCGCGATTAAGGCATTATCGTTAATTTTTACGCCGTGAAAGACTTCGTACCTTTCTTTAAGTCCGCGCAGTATCGAAATGGTGTCTTCAACGGTAGGTTCGTTTACAGTTACCGGCTGGAAACGTCTTTCCAAGGCAGGGTCTTTTTCGATATACTTTCTGTATTCGTCTAAGGTGGTTGCGCCTATGCAGTGAAGTTCACCGCGCGCAAGCATAGGCTTTAATAAATTGCCTGCGTCCATAGCGCCTTCCGTCTTACCCGCGCCCACTATTGTATGAAGTTCGTCGATAAAAAGTATAATTTTGCCTTCGCTTTTTTTGACTTCGTTCAGTACCGCTTTAAGCCTTTCTTCAAACTCTCCCCTGTACTTGGCACCGGCGACCAACGCACCCATGTCAAGCGCGAAAAGTTTTCTGTTTTTTAAAGTTTCGGGAACGTCGCCCGACAAAATCCTTTGCGCAAGCCCTTCGGCGATGGCAGTTTTACCTACACCGGCCTCGCCTATTAAACAGGGGTTGTTTTTGCGCTTTCTGGACAATATCATTATAACGTTCCTGATCTCTTCATCCCTGCCGATAACCGGATCGAGTTTGTTTTGCTTGGCCATTTCAACCAAGTCTTGCCCATACTTTTTAAGAACGTCGTAAGTGGATTCCGGATTGTCCCCCGTAACGCGCATATTGCCTCTTATATCCTTTAATGCGGTTAAAACTTTAGTTTCGTTCAAGCCGTTTTGCTGTAAAAGTTTTTTTAACTTTTCATCGCCTTTTTTGAGTATCGCCAAAAAAACATGCTCTACCGAAATATATTCGTCCTTCATGCTTTCGGCAGTCTTTTCCGCTTCCAAAAGCACGTTGTTTAGGCTTTGCGACAGGTATAAACTACCCCCTGTTTGCTTAGAAAGTCCGCCTATAAGCCCGTTAACGCCATTTTTTATGCTTTCAACGTTACCGCCCGCGTTTGCTATTAAATTAGAAATAAAGCATTCATTATCATCAAGCATCGCTTTTAAGACGTGCGCATCCGTGATTTCGGGATTGCCGTTTTCAAGGGCGATTTTTTGTGAATTGTTAATTACTTCCGTCGTTTTTTGAGTAAGTTTATCTGTATTCATACTTGCACCCCCCAATTTATAAAATCAAAAATCGATTTCGTTCTTTATTTGAATATAACTGTTTTCTAAATTTTCATTCTGTCCGCCTATAAAATAATCTGTCGTGTAGGCGTTTATGAATTTATCTATATTGTTGACGTAATCGGTAAGTTTTAAAGCAATTTCGGCAGTTGTATTTTTTTCTTTAAAATTAAGTTTACGCACTAATTTTCCGTCTATAACCGAGTATTCGACGTTGCCTAAATACTTTCTTTCCAAGCAAATAAAGGCGTTGAAAAATTCGTTTATAACCGTTATTAAAACGTGGTTTGTGGTACGCAAGGTAATTTTAAGATAACCGGTATATTCGTCTTCGGTAAAAAGTTCTACCGAATAGGTTACGCGCGGATTATACTTGTAGTCCAAGGCGCTTAAAAAGTCTATGGTTGACTGCTGTTTGCGTTCGACACGCATCCTTCTGTGCGGTTCAAACGCTTCGGTTACCAAAGTTAAAATTTCTTCGATACGTTGTTTCGAGGTACTCGTCCCCACGTAACTTGCTAAAATTTCATTCACCAAAGTGGAACGGGACTTTCCGCTTTTCATTGCGGCATCGTCAATAAGACTTATTACTTCGTCGGATAATACCATACTGTATACGCTTTTGCTCATTTTTAACCTCTTGCGTTTTTCTGATAATATTATATTACATCGCTTAATAATTTGTCAAATATTTTATATAACTTTTTTTACAAATTTAAAATATGGTTGGGTTCGTGTACGTATTTTTTGCAAAAAAGCATAAAAAAAGACCGCACTAAAATAGTGCGGCGTGTTGCCGTATCAAAAAAACGAACTTTCTATGTGCGGTTGCGCAAAATTTACACTTTTATTTTTGAAAATTCCGAACAAAACTTGTCTTTTGCAAAATCACAAAGAACCGTTATTTGAAAATTATTCTCCGTCAGGTACGTCTTTTACGAAAATGAAAGCGTTGTATGCTTCGTTTTTGGTTTTAAGACCGCCTTCTTTTACGGTTACGTTAACCGGCGCAAGGGTTAGAAATTCCCATCCGTCAACGCATTCTTGATTGATAACGTCAAAATAAGCGACGATTTTTTGTTGAACGACGTCTTTTTTGTTGATAACCAAAGTTCCGGCATAAGGAACGACTTTATAAGTTTTCATGATAATCCTCCCGTAAACTTATACAAGCAAACTATCGCTTGATTAAATTACTTAAATATTGTAACACATAATTTTAATTTTGAAAAGTACTATTTAATATTTTTTTGACATTTTTTGCTTTTTGCCTTTCAAATATTTACTTTCGATTGACAAATCTTTTTTTATATTGTAAAATTTATAGGCAATTTCGGTTACGGCTGTAATCTGCAAAGCAAATTTTTAATTTCTATTTCAAGTTTGCAACAAACTTAATATTTGCTTCCGTAGTTAAATGGATATAATAAACCCCTCCTAAGGGTTAGTTATGGGTTCGATTCCCGTCGGGAGTACCAAATGATAATAATCCGAACCTTGTAGTGCCGATAGGCGACGGGTTCGGATTTGTCATTTATCTTAAATAAAGAATAATCCGAATTGTTTACTTGTTACAAGAGAGTGGTTCGGATTTACTTTTTATATCGGCAACAATTAGCTTGAAAGGCTTGTGAGTAATCGCAAGCCTTTCTTTCGCTTGCTAATATCAAAGCAATATGCTATAATGACAGTACGATAAACAGTAATTTTGAGAAATAATGATGAATAACGAATACGACAATAAAAAATTTTTTGAAGAATACTCGAAAATGCCACGTAGCAAATATGGCTTGAGTTCTGCCGGAGAATGGCACCAATTAAAGCCTCTGTTCCCTTCTCTTGATGGGAAAAATGTTCTTGATTTAGGGTGTGGTTACGGATGGCATTGTAAATTTGCGGAAGAACAAGGAGCAACGCGAATACTGGGGCTTGATTTAAGCCATAAAATGATTGAAGCAGCAAAAACTCGTAACGCAGGAGAAAAAATTGAGTACCGTGTTTGTGGGATAGACGAATATGAGTATCCCGAAAACACATGGGATTGTGTTGTTTCCAATCTGGCACTACACTACATAGAAAATGTGGAACTCATATTTCAAAAAGTTTATAGAACACTGAAACAGGATGGAATATTACTTTTTAATATAGAACACCCTGTTTTTACCGCCGGGGTCGAACAGGATTGGATATACTCAGATGAGGGGATACCAAAATACTGGCCGGTTGATGATTACTTCATGCCGGGGGAACGGCATACTCACTTTTTAGGGTGCAATGTAGTAAAACAGCATCACACGCTTACACAAATACTGATGGGGTTATTGAATAATGGCTTTGAGCTGAAAGTCATAGAAGAAGTAAAGCCACCACAAGAAATGATGTGTATTCCGGGATTCAAAGATGAACTGCGCCGCCCAATGATGCTATTAGTAAAAGCAATAGCGAAAAAACGTCAAAAACGCTGAGTTATAAATTTCAATTTAACTCTGCTTTACATAGATTGGCATTGGGGCAGAAATGCCTGCAAAGTAAAAAACAGCCGATAGAGCGTGATTGCTCTATCGGCTGTTGCCGTTATTTAGGTTTATGATATTCGGCGCAACCTTCTACATTGTGTTTATGTAACTCTTTCATTTATATACCGCTCACTTCGGCGGTTTTCCTTATTCCGTCTTAAAGGCGTCCGCAAAATTCTGTACGGCTCGTTCTTCCTGTTTCGCCGTCAGTTTCGTATCGGAACGCCAAGTCGTCGTTTCGAGTATCGTTTTCCCGCTGCCTTTATCTTTGAATTTGACTTGTATCGTGTAGGCGTTTTCGCCGTTCTTTAATTGCCGTTTTCGTATCGTTGCCATATCAGCATGCCTCGTCGATATTCAAATACGAAAGCAACTGATCGTAATTGATTAAAATTTTCTTGCCCGCACGAATGGATTTAATTTTTCCGTTATCGCAAAGTTTACGAATAAAGTGGTAAGTAACGGCGGTCTGTCCGTCAATCTGTTTTAATAGCGCAACGGCATCCCGAACTGTGCGAATCCTTGCTCTTTTCGCTGTATTTTCCTGCATATAAAACTCCTTAAAATTCATAAAGAAAAGCAAGCAAAATGTCTGTGCTTGCTCAAAGAAAACGGGTATCCCGTTTGTCTTAAATTGTGAGCGAGATTGCAAAAAGAATCCCGCTCTTATCCTGTTCCATAAATCAGGGCTTTTTTACAATTTTGAGTCTCACCCCTCAAACAGCCAATCGTTTTCATTTATCTTGCAACGCCGTCGGCTTCCCGTATAGACGATGATATTGCCGTTTTGCCTGTTCAAAGAGTTGTAACTCGGCGTTCGTTTTATCTGTCCGAACGCTTCCAAAAATCTTAAATCTACTTGCAATGTTCGTTCGCTTACACCGAATTGTTCTGCCATAATTTTGACGATAAATCTTCGTCCGCTTCGCCGTCGGATAAATTGTAAAAGTTCTTTCCGTCGTCTGTTTTTCTTGCTCATAAATACCTCCTTAATGTCAAAACACATTCAAATTTGACAACAAAAGGTAAATAGTACCATTATGCAAGAA
>CALZDP010000046.1 GCA_945638575.1 uncultured Clostridia bacterium
GCCGAGGTTTTCGGAAGAAGTTATAACGGGGTTTGCGTCCTTTAAACTTGCCGGAATAAGTTTTACCGTAAAGCCGAAATTTGCCTGACGTTTATCGCCGTTATCCAAATCGTAAGTGCCGAAATATTCCGTAGAATCGATTTTCCCGTATTTTGAAGACGGGATATCCGAAGATATTATAATAGCGCCGTCCGTGTAAACTATAACGCGGAAACTGCGACTTACGTTGCCCTTTTGGTTGGAACAACTGACTTCAACGTCGCCGTTAGACAGGGTTTTTAAGTAATACCTGCCGTTTTCATGAAGAACTTGTGCATAAGGCGAGGAGGTGCCGTCGACGTTTTTAACCGACCAAATAAGTTCGTTGCCCTTTCCGACGTCAACGTGGCGTTTGTTTACGCCGACGGCGTTCAACGGATAAAGGGTATCGGTAACCATAAAGGCTTCGACGTCATCGTAATTCCATTCTATATAAGAGATATCGACGTCGACCATGTTGTAGGTTACGTTTACGGTAACTATCGTAAGGGTGGAAACGAGAAACGGAATTATTAAAAGTATAAGAAGATTTTTCTTTTTCATTTAGTTTATCGCCTCCAAAGAAAGGAATAGTTTTCCGGAATTTTTAAAGACGAACCATACGGGAAAAGCGCTTAATAAAATTATTACCCCAAGCCCGCCGAATAAAGTTACGACGGTTGAAACCTTCATGTACGATAAAATTACGGCGCATACCGTAAATGTTATCGGAAGAAGATAGGATATCAGCGAAGAAAAGAAGGACGAACGCGGTTTTCCGTGGCGAATACTCAACTCTTCCCACAAAGAAACTACGTCGAAGATAAACAAAAGCACCGTTGCCGAAAGAAGGGAAAACGCCGCCGTTTGCAAACTTGCGGTTTTGGTTAATAAAAGTACCGATACCGACGCCAAAAGCGATACAAATGACATCGTAAATGGTATTGCAACCTTAATAAGCAACTGCTTTGAAAAGGGTACGGGAATGGTTTTCATGTTCTTAACGGTACGTTCTTCCATAGTAACGTAACTGTTTGCGCCCTGATTTATTACTACCGTAAACAGCATTACGAAAAGTATAATGACGTAATCTTTAAGCCCCGGAACAAGCGCGGCAAAATACTGAATGGTACCTGCGGATAGCGCGGCGTTCATGGACTTAACGACAAAGGTCAATAAAAGGGGCTGAACGATAAGCAATCCCGTAAACGAAAATATGTAGTCGGAGTTTTTTGCTATAAGCGAAAATTCCTTTTTTATAAGCGCTTTTGTAACGGAAACGGGCTTATAGGCGTGTTTTTTTCTGATATTAACGGCGGCTAAGGCCAAGTTTCTGATGTAGTTGTACGCAAAAACCGCAACCGTCAACCCCATACCGAAGATTCCCAAAGATATCAACATATACGGGAAAAACGCACCGCTTTTTGTGTGGATAAATATATCCGACAAAAAGTTTACGGGGAAAGCGTACTTTTCAAAAGCGATAAGTTTTGCGATGGATTCGGTGGTGAAAAGTTGTATGAGTCCGTTTTTGGAAACCAATTTGATAAAGATATCCAAAACGTAAGAATACGCCAAGGAAAGCCCCAATATTACCACAAGGGCGACAGCCATTTCGATTAAAAAATGCTTTTTTAACACTTTTGTAAACAGCCATACGGGGTACACAAGCAAAAGCGCGATACCCATTTCCACAAAAAAGGTAGCAACGGGATAAAAAAGCGAAGTGAAAAAGTAAATAGGCGCGCGCCCTATAATCTGCCCGTAAGCAAAAAGCAAGGGGTATTCAAACATTAACGAGGTTGCAACGTGGATTAAAAAAAGATACAGAAGTTTTGACATTATTATCTGCCCGTTGGTAACGGGGCGGTTGGATAACTGTTCTATATCTTTGCCGTCGAAAAACAGCCTTTTGGCGTTAAATAGGTCGCTTACCGTAATAATAACGGTCGTTACGCACAAAAATACCGTCAAAAAAGCGTCCGAAGCGCCGTTAATGTTGCCTATGGTTTGTAAAATGGTTTTAAAAAGGAAAACTTCTACGACTACAAAAATTACAAAAAACAGCACGGAAAATATCGCAGAAATTATCCTTTGGGATAAACTCTGCTTGCTTCCGAGCATAAGTTTGAAATCTTTAAGTAGTAGATTAAGCATTTGAAATTCCTTTTTTGGTTTTTAGGCGAAAATTACAGTTCTTCGCCGTATATATGCATGAAAATCCTCGGTAGTTGGATTCTGCGGTTAGGTTCTTTATTAAGGTCGTAAAGGGCGACAACTTTGCCCTCGTTTATAATGGCAACCCTGTCGCAAATACGGCTTACCAAGTCGATGTTATGCGAAGTAACGAATACCGTTTTGCCGTGGTTGGCGTATTCGCGCATCATTTTTTTGAGTTCTTCCACCGCCATAATGTCAAGACCGACGGTAGGTTCGTCCAAAATCCAGATATCGGGGTTGTATAAAAGGCTTGCCACCAAGCAAAGTTTTTGCTTCATACCGTGGGAATAGTTTGAAATCCTGTTGTCAAGTTCTTCAAGATTAAGTTTGAGCCTTCTGCAAAGATATCTGTAATTTTTAACGAAATCCCCTTCGGAAACGTTATAAATGCTTGCGATAAATTCCAAAAAGTCGTAACCGGTCATTACGTCGTAGCAGGACGGCTCGCTTGCAACGTAGCCGAAAGTGTTTTTCGCCTGTAAAGGTTCGGTAACGATATCGTAACCGTCCACTAAAATACTTCCGTTATCGAATTTTTTTGAACCGATTAAACAGTCGATAGTTGTAGACTTACCGATACCGTTTTTACCGATAAATCCGAAAAGTTCGCCGTGTTTTACTTGAAGATTAAGCCCTTGCAAAACCTTTTTGGAACCGTAAGATTTAAACAAATCGGTGATTTCGATAGCAAAATCGCTTTCCCTGTCCGCGGTTTTAACGCTTTCAAAAACAGATGAATCATTGACGTTGACGTCTTTGATATTATCGTTTGTCATTTAGACCTCCTTAACCGCAAAAACCAAACTGCGTTGTCATCGCCCGATTTAGTGAACAGATACTTGGACGAGCAGTGCGGACAAAAGTATACCGATTTTTGTTCGATGGGATTTTGCTCTCTGCAGACGGGACAGTAACGGGAATATACTTCCGCCGAAGTTATGCTTAGGCAAAGTTTTTCGTCAAAGTAATTTTTAACGATATCCTCTTCCGAAAAGATTTCATCGATACTTTCCTTGTTTTTATCGAAGTTTATTTTGCCCCAAACGGACATTGCTTCAACCGTATCGTAGCCTTTAGGCGCTTTTTCGATATCCGAAAACCACGCCGAAAGGGAAAACATCAAAAGGTGCTTTGAAGATACCTTTGTTAACTTTTCGGTTACGGTAAATATAATGCCTTTTTTATTGCCGTAATCTTCTGCGGTAAGATAAAAATTATCGTTTTTAAAGGCTTTTTGATTATCATTTCCTACAAAAACGAACTTCCTTTTAGCCAAATCTTTATAAATAAACGCGGAAAGATAATCGTTTAAAAAACCGTAGGATATAAACCTTTCTTCCTTGCCCAAATATTCCCTGTAAAAGCGGTAAACACGGCTGTAAAGGTTATCTTTAAGCAAAATATTAGTCGGCACAACGTTGCGTGAAATAGGCTTAGTTAAGGACACTTCCTTGTAAAAATGACTGTTTGCAAGGTAGTTTATACGGCGTTTTAAAAGGGAATTGTAGGCTAAAATGCGTTGCGGTTTACTGCCGTCCAAACGCGGAACGAAACCCTTTTTCATAGACGGCAACATTTTGACGTAGAAAGAAGAATACTCTTCAAGTTCCTTTTTGATAAGGTTTATTACGAGAACTACAAATTGATTTTCGTAAATAGCAAGTTCGTCTACGTTTTGATAATAGTAAACGTTTTCGGGAACCATTTTCATGTCGTAACGCTTCCACAAACTGCCGTCGCGCAAGACTTTGGAAAAATCTTCGTTTGAAAGTTGTTTAGCCTGCTCTATACGGGTAACGATTTCTTCACGCTTGTTGGCAATGTGCGGATGAGACACTATCGACATTATAATATGCAAAAGGGTGGAAACCTTCTTTAAATAAGCGCGGTCCCTTTGGCATGCAGCTTCCTGCAATGACTCCGTATTAAGTTGGTTTACGCCCGAATAATAATCTTTAAACTGCGGATTTTGACTTTTATATAGGTCCAAATCGGCTTTGATTTTATCCTGCGATACTTCAGTATTTGTCATCGTAACACCCGATTGCCATTGGCAAAATTTCAATTAAGAATTAAGAATGAAGAATTAAGAATTGCGGTATTGGAGTAATTATATAAAGCGCTGACGCACAGTCAAACTTATGCACCGTGGGGGCTATATAATAAAGGCTATAAGATTTTTAAAAATTATAATGATTTTTCGATCTTTCTTATAACAGACTCACTGCGTTTTAAGACGCCGGCGCCGTAAGTTTCCGCTAAAACTTCCAAAGTTTCGCCTAAAGCGGATTTAACGTAATCTTCAAAACGGCCTTCGAGTTTGGCAAACAGTTTTTTGCAAAGCATGAAGTCGATAGCGTCTTCTTTAGTACCGCCTGCCGCCGCGAAAACGGGAACGATTTGTTCGATTTGGTTTAAAATACGGTTACCGATGGTGAGTTCGAACTTGCCGTAAACGAAGTCCAATACCTTACGAAGTTTAATTCTGTCTTCCTGAGTAAGACCCTTTCCGCTTGCCTTTGCGTTGTCATAAAGGCCTTTTAAGTAGCTGCCGGAAAGCTTGATGGGTTTGACCTCTTCGGAAACGGTGAAAGGTTCGTTGTGGGTTTCGAAGTTTATGGTGATGGCACGGTCGTAAACCTTGTCTGTAATGGTGAAGGTGGAGTCGTCGCGGTTGGCGGTGCCGACAAAGTAACTGTTTTCCGGAATCTGTACGTAGCCGCCTTCAAGTTTGATGGGCGGAACGAAGGTGTGCGGAACGTTCATTATTTTAAGCTTCCAATCGGGTACGGGGTATTCGAGAACGGACAAAAGGTCGGCAAAATAGTATTCTACACGGCTGATGTTCATTTCGTCGAGAACGTAAACGTTTATCTCGTCCGAGCCGAAGTTGGATTCATATAATCTTGTTAAAAATTCCGTTTCGGAATAGGTTTGTGAGAACTCGTTGAAGAAGCCCAAAATGCTGGACTTGTCGCGCCAGGTTGCCTGTACGGGCATAAACAATACCTTACCGCCGACGTATTCGCAGAAGTATCTGGGAAGCGATGACTTACCTGTACCGGACAAACCTTCCAAAATTTCAAAGTGGGAAGCGCCGAAACCGGATATGAAAAAGCGTATTGTATCGATATCGAAGTACAATTTAAGGTTTTTGGCAAGATAGTTTCTGAAGCCTTGTGCGAGTTCAGACAGGGATACTTCGTCGCTTTGAATGGGTTCGACGTCGTAGCCTTCGTGGCTTTCGTCAATGCTGCTGAGTTCCGGGAACACCCTTTCCCTGTCGTCCAACTGTGCGGATTTTGCAACAACGCTGTTTTCTTCGTCGCCAAATCCGCCGCCGCCGTTGCCGCCGCCGTTACCGCTGCCGCTTCCGCCGCCGAATCCGTTAACGTTGGTATCGTTGTCGATATCGAAACTTCCGGAAATATCGTGGGTTACGTCGTCGTCATCGAAAACAGGTTCTTCGTCTTTGGTAAAGAATTTGAAAGGCTTATCGACAAGAAGGAAGTTTACGACAAGCATAACTATTGCGCCGATGCCTACAAAAAGCACTGCGTACAATAAAAGCGAAAGGGCAAAACAGTTCCAGATAAAGGTATAAAGTACCTTTAAATTTTCACCGTTTAACGGACTTTGTATAACCGTACCTATGCCAAGCGAAAGCACCATGCAACCAAGGAAAGTGATTGCATACCACATAATCATTTTGGGGCTGTTGGGGTTTTTGCCGGACACTATGGCAACGCGCCTTTCGTATATTACCGCCGCCACAAATACCGCGATAAACAACGCCAGTAAGCCGAGTGCAACGTAACCTGCCACGGTGGGCGTTACCGGTTGCAAGCCGATACCGAGCGCAAGTTGGTTAATGGGGTTTTTGGCGCTCATAAAAGCATAAGAGCCGTCAATGCAAAAACCAACGAATACCATTAAAAAGGAGTACAGGCACGCAAGTGCGATTGCCATTAGGTTCTTTCTTGTAAAAACTACTTTCAGCATGTTTCTTTCTCCTGCTGTAATTTTTGTATTTTAAAGGCCGAATTAAAGCCGTATTTCCTGATTTAACGCCCTTGCGGGCTTTGAAGAATTAAGAATTAAGAATTAAGAATTTTGAATTAAGAATTGTGGTATTGGAGTATTTATGTAAATGCTGACGCACCGCAAAACTTATACAGAATACTGCCAAGCACCGAACTATTCACTTATGGCGCCCCTTTCAAGGGGAGCTGGCGCGAAGCACCTGAGGGGTACTGTGCAAAGGGAGATGTCAACGCAGTTGACAGAGGGGCTGCGCCCCTAAACTTTTCTCTTACTTATTCAGGGGAATTACTTTCGTCGGGTTTAGGAGAATTATTCTCGTCGGACAAAGTAACGTCTAAAGTATCTTCCGAATCGGTATTTGTTCCCTTTGATTCCTCGGCAGAAGCAGTGGTTCCGTCCCCTTTTAAAAGATAGCCGACTTTGTCAAGATAGATTTTTTCAACGAAGTCCACGGTTATCTCGGAATCTTCGTGCGTATCTTTAATATCGAGCGTCTTGATTAAATACTCCGTACGTTTTGTTTGTGTTTCTGTTATTTTGCCGGAGTTTTTATCGAACATAATAAGGCAAAAGATTAACGCAATTACGGTTACCACGCCGGCAAGGGACTGTAAAAACTGAACAAACGCCCCTAAAAACGGAATATATACGCCGGTGTATCTGCCGACAATATCGTCCGGTGTAGTTACCACGTTATAAGTTGTGTCGTTTTGGTCGTCGGAAGCGACCGCATCGCCACGGGTACGGTAGGTTACCGAGCCGTCGGCGGCGACTTCTATACTGCG
>CALZDP010000047.1 GCA_945638575.1 uncultured Clostridia bacterium
CCGCCATCAAGACACACACGAAAGGAGCGTTAAAACTCTACCGTGTGTGTCTTTTTCTTTGTCTTTTATTCGTTTTAAGGGGTTTTTATACCCCTTTTTCTTTTTTGTGTAAGACGGCTGTCGCTTTCTCCCAACTCGTTATCTTACCCAGGAATTGTCCAACCATCGAACGATAAGTAATTTTTATAACCTTTGCACGAAAAGTAGCGTACGCGCGTGTAGACACAAAAAAATCATTGCACCCTTGCACTCTTGAAAGCTAAATCCCTTATACGTCCTAGCCTTTTTAAAGTTTTCAAGGGTGCAAAGCCAATAATTTCTTGCATCTTTGAAATTGTTTTCTCTATTGATAATTGCCATTATGAGAAGATTGGAACGGAAGTTAAAAATATTGAAGATGAAATTGACTTCGATTTACCAGAGGGGTGGTCTTTTGCACGTATAAATTCGTTGGTTTATATTCAAACAGGCGCATCGTTCAAAAAGGAACAAGCTACTACCGATTCTACACAAACCCGTGTTTTGCGTGGTGGCAACATATTACAAGGCGAATACAAGTTTTTTGATAATGATATTTTTATTGATTCTCAACTTGTATCAGACAGTATTTTATTATTGAAGAACGATTTAATATTGCCGCCGTGCAAGCAAGTATTTAGGGCTTGAATACGATAAAAAGTCCGTCTATATAGCGATTATCGCACAAAAGCCGTCCGATTTAACGCGCGAAGGCGAGTTGCTTCATCATTGCGTGGGGCGTATGGGTTACGACCAAAAATTCGCTCGCGAAGAATCGCTTATATTCTTTATACGAACAAAATCGCAACCCGACGTTCCGTTTGTTACGATTGAGTATTCGCCGGCACAAAAACGTATTTTACAGTGTTACGGCGACCACGATTCGAAGCCCACGGAAGAAGTAATGAACTTCGTCCAAAAGAAATGGCTGCCTTACGCAAACAGAAAGATAAAACAATTAGCGGCTTAACCGCAAAGGAGATTAAAACTATGGCAAACTACTATCGCATTACAGCATATCACCCCGAAAAAGATATTTCTATTATTATGGATTCTTTCGGACTTTTTGAAAAGAAGTGGCAATTTTCCGCCGACCTTATAAAGCGTGGCTTCAAGATTATTGAGGTGTCGGACGATACACAATTCCTTGACGGCAACATCGAACGCTTAACAAAACCCGAACCCACAAAGTTCATCCTTCGAGCAACTGCCAATGGCGAACCCGAATATTTTGAGAAAAATATAGGCGGCACCACCTATAAAGCCGTTAAAGTCGGGGATAAAATCTATATTCCAAACAATTAAATCAGATAACTACAAATCATAGTCAACTCAACCCAAACGAAAAGCCGGGAGAAAATTCTCTCGGCTTAAAAAATGCTGATGTTATACAAATAAAATTAGTTCGTCTTTCAAAATCAATAAATAACGAAACAGGTTTGTTCGTTGATGACGGCGAACTCGAAAGCGGTTTTGCCGAGGGCTTGCATGGAATAGGCAAAGCCGACGTGTTCGGCATTGCCGATGAGCGCATTTACCGCTGTTGAGCCGATTTGCATATTGAGATTTTCCGCACTGCCGATTTTCAGCACGGCGTCAAGCGTGTGGAACAAATCGTCCGTATCTTCTGCCGAAAGATTGTTGAGTTTCAGACCGACGTTGGTAACGTTATATCCCATTTTATCGTCGGTTTTGTTCACTCTCACGGTAGACGAAACATACAATTCGTCTGGCACATACTTTTTGAAAAGGCTGAACGGAAAGCCGTTCATATCTTCCTTAAACGACGTAAGACTGACTTTTGCCACCACGTTGAAATCCGCACTACCGTTTTCGGCTATATTCAAAAAGTCGGTCTGAACGAGTTTTACGGGCAGTTCCTTTTCGCCGATTTTCACTTTACCGCCTGTTTGCCCGTAGAAAATCGTCTGAGCGAGCGCGCCTGCCTGTTTTGGCGAAAAACCGATACTTCCCGTAAGCGGCGTAATCGACGACACGTCGGAGAAATCTACCGTGTAGCCTTCATACCCTTTGCCTTCTTCGTATGAAATCAGCCCGCTCGCCTTTTCGTCCATATTGCTTTTTACGTCCGCCATATCGCTTGCGGAAAACGCATTGGGACAAAGCACGGATTCATCGGGTGTTTGCGACAACGTTTTCAGTTGCCCCGCCGTTCTGAACAAATCGATTCCGTAGGTTGAACGAACGTAAATATATCCGCCGATAACCGTAACGCCCGCAAGCGCAACAATGACGATAAGCGTAATAATAAGTCCTTTTATTGCTTTCATAAATACTCCTATGAGTAGACAGTTCGGCAAAAGCCGATATATCCGAAGCCGTCCGCATTAACTACGAACGGCTCGTTAGTATTAGTTCATCTTATTTCTTTTTGGTGAACAATGATTTGATTTTTGCTCCAAGATTTTTGAAGAAGTTGCCGATTGCCGTAAAGCCTTTCTTCAATGCTACGCCCAAATCTGCAAACGTCTTTTTCTTGACTGCGAACCAGAAGATTGCAAATCCGCCGATTCCTGCGACCGCTACCGAACCGATTACGATACCTGCAATCGCTCCGCCCGAAAGTCCGTCCTTTTTAGCAGGCGGGGTGATTTCGCCACTGCCCGAAGGCATATCGTCATATACAGCCGTAAGGGTCGTTTCACCGTTTACCGTAAAGGTATAACTCTTCTCGGTGCTGACGATTTTTCCGCTACCGTCCTTCCAGCCTTTGTATACTTTACCTTCCGCAGGCTCGTTTGCCGTTACGGTTACGCTTTCACCTTTTTTAACAACTCCTGCGCCTGTTCCACCGTTGACTTTGATTTCAACTGACGGAGCATCGCCTACATCTCTGAAATGCGCTTTGATTTCAATCTCTCTTGCAGGCATTACAAAGGTTGTTGTAGAACTTGTTGCGCTTGCAAACTCAATCGTTACGCCCGCCGTTTCGCAAGTCCATTTATCAAAGACCTTTCCGGTTGGTGCGCCTTTTGCGGTTATGGTTATGGTTTCACCGGCTTTTGCAGGGGATTTGTCTTTCGTGCCATCCACAACAACTATTTCATACTTTGCAACAGCCAAATAGGTTGCCTTAAAGGTCACGTCGCCGGCAGGCATTTGGAACTTGATTTCCGTTTTGGTCAAATCCATACCCGTGGTGTCAAGTCCCGTAACTTCCCACTTGTCGAAGTACATATCGGTGTCAGGCTCGTTTGCCTTTACGGTAACTTCCGTTTGATATGTTGCCATATTATGAGTTGTTGTTCCGTTAGTGACGTCAACTCTATACATTTCATCTTCAAACGTTGCCACAACGGTTACGTCACCGGCAGGCATTGTAAAGGTGGTAGTTACGTTTGTTTTGTCTGCATATACAAGAACCGTTGATGAAGTCCATTCCACAAACTTCTTGCCCGTAGGAACGGTTGCGGTTATTGTAACCGTTTCGCCATATTTTGCTTTTGCCTTATCTACCGTGCCACCCGTTACACTTACGTTATATTTCGCTTCGCCATAGGTTGCTTTGATTTCGACTACGTTTGCAGGCATATTGAAAGTGATTTCGGGGTTGGTCAAATCCATACCGGTTGTATCAAGTCCTGTTACAACCCACGTATCGAATACTTTTCCCGTAGGAGCGGTGTTTGCCGTCACTTTAATCACGTCGCCATAATACGCATATCCCACCGTATCTTCGCCTTTTTTCGCCACACAATCGGTAACCGAAATATTATAGGTCGCTTTTACGTAAGTTGCCGTAACGGTAACGTCGTGGTTAGGCATAGTAAAGGTAGTTTCTTGGCTTGTAGCATTCAAGAACGATACGTCAGTAGAATCGGTAGTCCATCTATCAAACTTATATCCTTTTTCAGGCTCGTTTGCCGTGATAGTAACCTTAACGCCTTGTGCAGGTTTGTTAGGAGTTGCCGTTCCTTTTTCTACATTGACGTTGTAAGTGATTATTTCATAATTTGCAGTTGCTGTTACGGCATTTGCAGGCATATTGAAAGTAATTTCGGTCTGTGTTGTGTCTGCAACCGACACTCCTGTCAAAGTCCAGCCTGTAAATCTTTCGCCAGCACCCGGAGTATTTGCGGTAAGGGTAACGCTTGTGCCTTCTTCAAATTCACCGCCACCCGTTCCTTTTGTTACGGTAACCGTATAAGTAATGACTTCGTTTTCGGCAATGGTAATTGTTACATGAGCGCTTGCCTTGTAGTTTTTAGACTCTTTATATCTGACTTCATATTGTCCTTTTGCAAGTCCTGTGATTTCTGCTCCCGTGCAATCGGCAAAAGTGCCACCGACAGCCCTATATTCCATATCGGTTGTGACGCCCGTTATCTTGCCGTCATTTACTCCGACGTTGGAAGTTTTGACTCCTTGTATGCCAATCGGTGCGTCTTTGTTTGCTTTGGCTATACTCCAATTGATATTATGATTAGCAAATTGTATTGCCGTAGATGTTGTATCCCAGCGGTAGCCCGGTTTAAGTGTTGCGGTTGCAACGTAATTTCCTGCGTCGGTTGCCTTTGTTGTGCCTGTAAGGGTATATCCTTCGCCTTCGCTGACGCCGATTTGCTCGCTACCGTCATATATTAGATTTTGATTGCCCTGAAACAACGCAATCACGGAATATCCGTCTATATCAAGGAAGTAAGACTTTTGCTCCATCAAAATACCGTCATAGTAGTATCTAACTCTCCACTCAACGTTCTGTTGACCATTCTGATAGCTTGCATCGGGTTTACCGCTAATTGTTCCGTCTTTTGCAAGATTTAGCCCCCAAACTTGATAGCCTGCTTCGTTATAATTCTTAATTTCAACCTTAGATAAATCTCCCGTAGGACAAGCAACGTCGATTTTTGCATTGTATTCCACACCGCATTTGCCGTTAGGCAAGGTTGCTGTTGTAATCTTAAAATCTGTCTTTTCGTATTTGTTGGTAATTTCTACAACGGTTGGCTCACTTTCGTAATAATTTGTATTTTCCTTGTATATTACTTCATATTTGCCTGACGCAAGATTTTCAATCGTTGTTCCCGTGCAGTCACGAAATGAGCCCTCGTTATATGGTCTATATGCCATATCGGTAGTAACGCCAAGTATTTTACCGTCTTTACTGCCTTCTACGGATGCATTTTCTACGGTGATTCCCACCGGTGCAGATTGATCTCCTTTAACTATTTCCCAAGTTATTTCTTCATCATCTTGTCCATATTGATTTGAGCCGGGAACTCCCCATCTATAACCCGGTTTAAGTTGGGCGATGGCTGTATATTTCCCAATATCTGTTGCTTTATATGTTCCCGAAAGAGTATATCCTTCGCCTTCCTCAACGCCGATTTGCTCGCTTCCGTTGTATCCGAGTGTTTTTCCGGACGGCTCATATATTTGCGTAAATCCTTCCACCACAAGTTGATATTCTTTGTAATCTAATTCATATCCTTTACATAAATAGCTCACTTTAAGAGTAATTGTTTTGCCCAAATAATTATACTCTCTAAAATCGGGCGTACCTGTAATTGTTCCGTCCGCATTTACGTACAAGTCGCCATAAAGATTACTATTAAGTTGGATTTCGACATCCGAGTCTGCCACGTCGCTTGGCTTGACAAACTCAATCTTTTCATTATAAGGAACTCCTACCTTTGCATTTTTCAAGTTGACCGTTGTTATTTTGTAATTATCTTGCTCGGCAAGGCTTACCCCATACTTGGTTATGTTAAGGTCTAAAATAAGTGAGGTTTCCGAAACGTTTCCAAAACTTGCTTCGTATGAAAAATTGTTGTCACTTACAAGATAACCCTTCAAAAGAGAAGAGCCCGCGAATAGTTTTCCGTTTGTTGTTTCCAATTTGAAACGGAAAGTATATTCTTCCCACTTCTCAAAAGTAAACGGAGTTGTTGAAGTGTATTCACTCGTTTTATAAGCACGTGCTTCTGTGCAAACAACGTTTGGGGGCAATTTAATTGCAGATAGTAACTCCGCCTGCGTTGGCGAAGTTGCTTCAACATCAGGAAGATTATACTTTACAACAATATCTTGAATTGCTCCGGGATTTTCTTTTGTTTCGCCCGTTGTTCCTGTGAAAGTTTTTGAATTTCCGTCAGCGTCGGTAACAGTGAAACTTAAAACCTGAGCAGTCGTAGGTGTTGTAGGACGATTTCCGTAAAACGCAATCTTCCACATGTTTCCTTCGTGCACCGACACTGCGTATGGTAACCACGTCGGACATTGAATATTTGTAAATTGATATGGAAGTTTTCCGCCTTTTACATGTATTGAATCCGTTGTGGCGAACGCTCCGACATAGCCGTCAGCAAGTTGCAATCTCTCTGGGTTTACCAAACTTAACTCTTCGTTGCCAAGCGCGTTAAATATGAAATTCATAAATGAATTTGTATATATTTCTACTGTATAAGGAGTTGTAACGCCGTCAAGTTTAATTCTTGAAGGATCGGATATTTGCCCCTCATAGCCGTTTAAAACAGAGTATTGCAAACGCAATGCATACGTATATCCCGACTCGAATGTGTCGGTGTCTTTTAGAACTTCTCTTGTGTTCAAACAAAACCAATAAACCGTACTGATTTTAAGCCCACTTTCTTTAAGTGTAAGCGTAGGCATTGTTGCATTTTTGTCTATCTGTGGCGCGTCGGCATCGGTAAGACCACTAACAGTAAGTTCCGTTACCGGTGTTCCTCCTGCCGCATATACTGTATTCGTCGGGCTTGCAAATACTATGCCGAGCATAAGCGCAAGGCACATCGTAAGACCGAGTATAAGCGC
>CALZDP010000048.1 GCA_945638575.1 uncultured Clostridia bacterium
GTCAAAACACATTCAAATTTGACAACAAAAGGTAAATAGTACCATTATGCAAGAAGGCGTTTAACTAAAATCCCCACGATATTTTTGGCATAAAATAAGACCGTCCTCGCGAACGTTACAAATTTACATGGACGATTTCGCCTTAATTTGGATTAAAAATCGGCGATTATGCACCTATTTTGTTCAAAACGTCAATATTCGTTTAGGCGATTTTTTACATTTTCGGGCGAAAACATAATCGTTATCGGTTAACCTTTTTTGAACCGCGCGACTGCGTGGTTTTCGTTAGACAATAAAGGCTGGCGCAATTAACTTTTGCGACAGCCCTTTGTTGCGAAAAATTTGAAGTTTTTAATAAACCTGCCTTAATGTTTTTATAAAAATGCGACGATAATCGACCTATAGGCCGACTTTTTAGCAAATAAGCGGTAAGTTGTTTAATGGTTTTACAAACCTAAAGACAGTTTATTTTTGGTATGTTTACTTAAATAAGGCGTTTTTGAACGCTTGCAACAGTCAATAGATAAACCGATTCGGAACCTGCCTTTTTTAAAACTTTTGAAACAGCGTGGGCTGTTGCGCCGGTAGTTAAAACGTCATCGATAAGTAAAATCTTTTTGCCTTTTACAGCGGTTTTGTCTTTAACCTTAAAGCAAGACAGTAAATTTTCCTGTCTGCTTTTGCGGTCTAAATTTTTTTGCTCTTCGGTGTCCTTTGTTTTTACAAGTAAATCTTTACACATTACGCCGACCTCTTTTGAAAGATTTAACGCAATAAGTTCCGCTTGATTAAAACCGCGCTTACGCTTTTTCTTGTCGGTCATAGGTACGAATGTTATTATATCCGGAGCAAAAAGATATTTTATATAAACAACTTTTAAATACGGCGCAATGATTTCGGCAATATAGCGTTTTTTGCCGTATTTTAACGATTTAATAAGTTTTTCGGCGCCGTCCTCATATAAAAAAGCGCTTCTTGCCTTATCTACCGCCCATTCACCGCTACATGAATAACAGCGATTTGTAGGGATATTTGTAGCCCTGCCGCAATTTTGACAGATTATGCCGTTATTCACGTATAAAGTTTTTAAACATTCCTCGCAAAAATCACCGCCGTCGAAAATTTCTTTTCCGCAAATGTTGCAAGTAAAATGTTTCGGACAAAGGATTTCGTCTGTTTTTATAAGCGCTTTTCTGAAAAAATCTTTAATCTTCATTTTTTGTCGAATTTTGTATAAACCTGAAAAAACTGCTCACAATACTACCAAGGGAGGTAAAAACCCCTCATTGGGGGATTTTTTATGAGAAAACAAAAAGATACTAAAAGTTGTTCTAAAGCAAGTGAAAATTCTAAGACCAAAAACTGCAAGTAAAAGGTTTAAGTCTGATTTCGATCCGTTCGGAAGTTACACGGGCAACGTTGCGAAAAACGACCACACAAAGCCCGTACAGGACGTAGACGATTTGTAGTTAAGTCTTACAAAGCAGGATAAAAACGGGTTTTAACCGACTCGGATAATATCCGTACTCGGCAAAATCCAAAAAATGATTGATTTAATCTTAAATCGCAAATAAATTTTTGCGTCAATGAGTTAAATAATCACAACTTACCTGCTTAGTTTATGACAGGCTTTTAAAAATTTATTTAATCAAATCTCTGCATATCGGAAGGCAATAATTATTGTCTTCCGATATGGTTTTTATGGTAAAAATCCGTCTATAAGCCCGTTATCAAGGCTTTTTAAACTTTTTTAAGTTTGTTTAAGACATCTAAAAAATAATCGGGAAGCGGTGCGGTGAATTCCATAGCCTCACCTGTTTTAGGATGCTTCAGTATAAGTTTATAAGCGTGTAAAAGTTGACCGTTAAGTTCAAATTTCTGCTTTTTGTATCCGTACGCTTTATCCCCCACTACGGGATGCCCCAAATATTTGGCGTGAACTCTTATTTGGTGGGTTCTGCCCGTTTTTAAAGAAAATTCACACAGCGTAAAACCTTCGTAACGCTGAACGACTTTATATTCCGTAACGGCACGTCGACCTTTAGCCGTGGATACAGCCATAAGTTTTCTATCCTTATCGCTACGGCAAATAAGTGTGTCTATAAGCCCGTTATCGCACTTTAACGTTCCTTCTAAAAGAGCGAGATAGATGCGTTTAGCCGTCTTTTTTTGTATTTGATCTGCAAGGCTTACGTGTGCCGAGTCATTTTTTGCAACCACCAAAAGTCCCGACGTGTCTTTGTCTATCCTATGCACAATGCCCGGACGAATTACGCCGTTTATACCGCTTAACTTGTCAAGATGATATAAAAGCGCGTTAACTAAAGTTCCTCCGTTGGTACCGCCGCCCGAGTGGACGGTAAGCCCTTGCTGCTTGTTTATAACAGCGATGTCGTCGTCTTGATAAATAATATCGATCGGTATATCCTGCGGAGTCAAATCCAATCTTACGGGATCGGGTGCGGTAACCAAAACTTCGTCACCGATTTTTAAGGAAGCGCCGCTTTTTACGACCTTTCCGTTTACTTTAACCATACCGTCGTCGATAAGTTTTTTGGCATGCGAACGGGAAATATCCGCTACCGCTGCCAAAAACAGGTCAAGACGTTTATATTCACATTCGACTTTATAGGAATTTACCTTCATTTTAGCACCGAATTTTAAAAAACATTGCCCTAATAAATAAAGCGGAGATTATTCCGCTTTATTTTGAGAATCGTTAACTTTTAAGCCGTCGTCTGCGCTAACTGGTAACTTATCGACGCTATCGGCGTCCGCTTTGGGTTTTCTTTTGAAAACGGCGTCTTTATCCAAAAAGAAAAAATAAACGACGAGCATTATTCCGCCCACGGTTACGGCAATATCCGCAACGTTAAAATTTGCAAAAAACCTTACGTCGATGAAGTCTCGAACCTCTTTAAAAGCAAGCCTGTCGATAAAATTACCGATAGCGCCGCCTGCGATAAATGCGAGCGAAATATTGAGCCACTTGCTGTCATTCTTTTTAAAAATAAGATAGAGCGAAATCGCTATCATTGACACAATGGTAAGCGTTATAAAAATTGCCATAGCGAAAGGCTCGTCCGACATCATGCCGAACGCCGCGCCGGAGTTTCTTATATTGCTGATATGAAAAACGTTTTTGATTACCGGTATATGTAAATTGTTCATATCCACTATCGCTTTGCTAACTTGGTCCAAAATAACGATAGCGAAAAACAAAATAACGCAAACCATTTTAATTACCTCCGAAAACCCCGAGTTCTTCCAAAAGGGTTTTCAAATCAAGTTCTTCGCTTGGGTTTACCGCTTCGTCTAAATCGAAGTCGGTGTCCCCGTAGAATTGGGCTTCTTCCTCGGAAACCTGCTTTTCGTTAAAGACTTTTTGTTTAAGTTCTTCGGCTTTTTCTTCCGCCTTATAAAGATAGCCATCGCTGTCTACATCCTTTAAAAAGTCGGTCAATAGGTCGATTATCGCCCTTTTTTCGCTTTCGGTATCATCTTTGAAAACCGCGCCGAACTTATCGGCGAAAAGTTTTAAAGCCTTTAATTTAACATGGTATTTGTACATCGCCGTCTTTAAAAGTCTATCCGCTTCCATGTCTTGCTCTAAAAGGCGTTTTTTGGACTTTTCTTCGGCGGATTTGTAACCGTCCAATTCGGTATTGACCTTTAAAAGTTCGCTGTTTAAATTGGCGACTTCGTCGTTAAGGCTGTCTATTTCTTCCCACAAAATGCAATTATCGCAATCGGCAACTTTACTCATTTTGAAACACGCAATTTTTCAATCATGCTTTCCTTTAGGGCGCAAAGTTTGTCGGATAAATCCACCTTGTAAATGTGCGGGTTGTCTATACGCTTATACTCGTCCCAAAAAGTGGATTTTTCCCTTTCGCAATAGGCGCAGATTTCTTTTAGCGACGGCAATTTATCGATAAGTTTACCGTTTTCTATAATCTTTACGCTTAACCGCTTTATGCTGTAACTACCGGCGGAAAAGGTGGTCTTTTTCCATTTTTCGACGGGGTGAGTAAGGGTTAACGGCTTTGACTGATCAAAGACTTCGTCATAAAGGGCGATAAGGTCGGCAAAAGCCATTCCGTCTTTATCGTAAACTCTGTAAAGGGTTTTAAAACCGGGATTGGTAATTTTTGCGCTGTTGTTGGAAATTTTTATTTTGGGAACATAATTATCGCCTTGCTTTATTGCGGAAAGTTTATATACTCCGCCAAGCGCCGGCATATCCGCACTTGTAATAAGTTTTGTACCCACGCCCCACATGTCTATGCACGCACCCTGACCTTTTAAAGAGGCTATAAGTCTTTCATCCAAATCACCGGAAGCGCAGATTTTGGCGTAAGTATACCCTGCTTCGTCAAGCATTTTTCTTGCCTTTTTGGTTAAGTAGGCTAAGTCGCCGCTGTCTATACGAATCCCTAATGGTTTATGCCCTTTTTCAACAAGTTCGTCAAAAATCTTTATGGCGTTGGGAACGCCGCTACCCAAAGTGTCGTAAGTATCAACTAAAAACAGCGCGCCGTCGGGATAGACGTCCGCATAAGCGCGGAAGGCTTCCAGTTCCGAAGGAAAATCCATAATCCAACTGTGCGCCTGCGTGCCCGAAACGGGAACGCCGAACATTTTACCCGTTAAAACGTTTGATGTTGAAGAACACCCTGCTATCATAGCCGCTCTTGCACCGTAAATGCCTGCGTCGGGGCCTTGCGCGCGACGAAGCCCGAATTCCATAACCTTATCGTTTTTGGCGACATAGCAAACCTTTGCCGCCTTAGAGGCTATCAAGGTTTGGTGATTAATCATATTCAGAATGGCTGCTTCAACAAGTTGGGCTTGCAAAATATTTGCGTGAACGGTCAAAATAGGTTCGCCCGGAAAAACGAATGTACCTTCCGGCACAGAATACACGTCGCCGGTAAACCTAAAGTCTTTAAGATAATTTAAAAATTCGTCCGAAAAGGTATTCAGCCCTCTTAAATAGGCTATGTCGTCTGCGGAAAAATGTAAATTTTCAAGATAATCGACAACCTGTTCTAACCCGGCGGCAATGGAATAAGTTATTAAAGAATTTTGACGGAAAAACACGTCGAAAACGGCAACTTCATCGTTTTTGCCCTTTTCGTAATACCCGTTCATCATAGTAAGTTCGTAAAAATCGGTAAGTAAAGTTAAATTTCTCATATTACGCCTTCTGCATTAAAATTGCAGCATATTTTATTTTTGAAAATTAAAGTTATTCTATTGAAAATAGTGCGATAATCGACCTATAGACAGACTTTTTAAATTTAATCCTTAAAAGATTTAATCTTCGGAAGTTCCTTTTCCTCTTTAGGTATAGCGTCCTCTTTTGCGGAAGCCTTGTTTAAATCATGCTTTTCATTATCGAACTTTACGGCAAGTTTATCCGACGACATGACATATACGCCGATAAACGTCATTACCAATAATACAAGCCCTATTACTATCCAAACGTACCAGTATTTGATATTTGCCACGCAAAACAGAATGATTTCAAGCCCGACTACACCGGATATTCCACCGAAAAGAAGGGATAGCGATGAGCGCTTGATAAAGCCTAAAGTTATGCCGAGCACGAATTCCAGCACGAAGTAAATTATAAACAGCATCCAAATCGGCGCAAAGCCTAAAGCGTCTTTACCAACCGCAAATTGTGCGATTAAAAAACCGATAAGAGAAAGAAATACCAATATAAGTTGGGCTAAGCCGGTGATTTTATTGTCAGTCAATTTTTTGTTTTCAGTCATTATATAACCTCCTACGCCGAAAAAACGGCGTTAGTTTATTTTATGGTATCGTAGTACAAGTAAAAATGCTTGCAATGGCATTTTTACGACCTGTTTCAATTAAGCAGCGCCACGTTTGTGGCGAAGCGCGCAGCGCTAAAACTTGCAACGCAAGGTTTACTGCTATATAATTATAACACAAGTAAAAACGCTTGCTTGCAAGGGCATTTTTACGACCTGTTTCAATTAAGCAGCGCCACGTTTGTGGCGAAGCGCGCAGCGCTAAAACTTGCAACGCAAGGTTTACTGCTATATAATTATAACACA
>CALZDP010000049.1 GCA_945638575.1 uncultured Clostridia bacterium
GTTATTTGCTTCTGTAAAACTATTATTTAATTCTGTATATTTGGCATATTCTTGAGAATTTCTATCTCTTAATGCGACCACATTGTCAACAACAAACTTGTCTTTTTCTTCTCTTAATCTTTGAACGTTATCAAAATCAGTTTTATATTTTGCCTTTATACCCTCATCGTATTTATTAAGTTCTTTTCTAGTCTTGTCTGCTTGTGCTCTTAATTTTTCAAGCGCTTTATCTTTTTCTGCCTTAATTTCTTTATCGAGTGCGTCTCTATCACTATTCTTTAACTCATCATAAATAGTGTCGCTTAAAGATTTGCCATCTTCCCCTTTATAGTCAACTGACCATTGCATAAATATATCTGTTCCTTTTCCATAAGTTCTATCAAGAGCGTGTCCGCTTTCGTGAAAAAATACACTTCCTTTTGCATAACTTTGTGTGTTGTCGCCAAAAGCACCATATCCAATAGCAACTTCTTGAACTTTCTCTCCCGTCCAATAATCAGTATACCATTTATAAGCGCTTTTTAGGTTTTTACCTAATTTTAATTCAACATTTGGATTATTTACATAAAAATCGCCAATTACACCACTTAAATCATCATCGGCTTCTTTTATGTCATCAAGTAAGGTTTTTAAGTTTTTGCTTCTTGGAAAACGATTTTTCATTTCGTTTTCAAGTAAACTTTTTCCTTTGCCATTATAATTTTCTTTAATACCTTTTGATGTTGGTTTTTCTTTTTCTTCTACTTTAACACCAACGGGTTTATCTTTAACAGTTTTTTCTGTTTTTGAGCCACTTTCTTTTTCAGGCTTCTTAAAAGACTTAAAATGTACGTTAGAGCCTGTTGCGTTATCGGCGTATTCGCCGCTCGCGTCTCCGTTGCCTGCGGGTATGTATTCTTGCTGTTGTCCGCTATGATTAGGTTTTGTCGGCATAATTATCTCCTTTATAATTATTATACTTCTTTTTTTCGTTTTGTCAATAAGTTTAAGAAAAAAACGGGCAATAATAATTTACTGCCCGTTTAATTCAGCACGTTATTTATTACGCGTGTCTTTCAAGCGTAACCGCACCGCTTACCGCGATAATCTTGCCGCTATCGTCAACGAGCGCAAAATAGCCCGTGGTATTTCCTACCACCGCCGACTGTTCTACGCCTTTTTCGCAAACGAAGTAATCTGTGTTAAGCGTACCCACCGAAGAGATAGTTTCGCCGAGCGTAAACTCGTTAGTATACGCATAAACGATATAGCCGCGTAAACCTGCGGGGTTGGTAAAGTATCTGTCCATAACCCAGCCGTACTGCGCAGAACCCGCTTTCGTAGAAACTTTCAAAAGCGCGGTCTTCGTGGAAGCGTTGGTCTCGGAAACGGATACATAAACACCCGTTATCTTGTTCTCGGGTATAACTACGCCGTGATAGATAAGGTAGTTTATAATATAACCGTGGAAACCTGCGATACCCGAAAGTTCAGGTCCGTAGATTTTATTCCATTCAAGTTTTCTTATAGGAATTACCGCTTTTGCGGATACTACCATATAGTTGATAACTTTGGAAGAAGTCTGCGGTCTGTAACCGTTATTCGTTACAAGTACGTTGGTGAAGAACCTGTTAGACGGTACTTCGATAATAGGTCTGCCGCCGTATTTCTCAACGGTAAAGTCGATACCGTTTGCCGCTCTGTAATCGCCTTGCGTTAAGAATTTCGTGAGTTCCGTAGAGTTTCTGATAAGGGTCATAACCGACGGACTTACGAATATAATCTGTTCTTCTTCGGGGACTTCGTTTTCGGTCAGCCACTCAAACGCGCCGTTGAATTTAGATATAATCTGATTCGCCGCGACGGTTTCGCTAACCATATTCCCGAGCGATACGCTCGTAGTGTCGGCAATGATAGAAAATCTCGTTGCGTCGACTTCCGGAATAACTTTAACTCTGTTAAACTCTTCGATTGCGTTACCGATAGTAATTCCTGCGGTTTCTTCGTTCTCGATATAATCGATACGGAACTGTTTGCCGCGGACGTACTGCAAACGGAAAATTTCCCATTTAACGCTTACGCCACCGATTTCAAAGCCGTCTCTCTGTCCTGCATTGACGTTGCCTGCATAAGCGGCATAATCAGCGGAATTGCTCGGTGCAACACTGCCCTGCGTTTTATAGTAATCCGAAAGCCCGTCCATAAGGAACGACGCTATTTTTACATAGCCCGCTTCGTTAAAGTTCACGTCAATGAACTTGCTACCCTGTTCAAGCACTGCCGTTTTCGATTCCGCCGCAAAGTATTTGTCTACCGCCTGCGGCAAATATTTTGTTATAACTTCAAAACTGTTCATATTTTATCTCCTTATAATTCTACTCCCAAGAGTTTTTTTGCCTGTTCTTTTTCCATTTCTTCGTCTTCTTCGGGTTCTTCCGTCTCAAAACTTTTTAACGCTTCTTCTAAAAGAGCCTTAATCTGTTCGTCTTCAAGCCCGTTGTCGCGAAGTAACTTCAATAAGTTCTCGATATCCATTTTTATTCTCCTAATTTAATTTAACGCCGAATATTTTGCTTGCGAGTGCGCTTTCGTCTTGTTTCGGAGCGATATGCGCTTCCGAACCCAAACTCTTTATAGTCGTATGCTGAACGTTTTGTTTCAGCCACTCGGGATGATTGACAAGCGCGTTCTTTAATTCGTCTTCCGAAAAATCTATTCCGCTACCCTTAAAGTATACTTTTATGTCGTTGTACCTTTCAGGGTCGATATTGTTTTTCAGAAACGCGTTTTCTTGCGCTAATTCCGTGTTTTTGAGTTTGATTGCGCCGTATTCGTCTTGCATTTGGTTAAACTTCTTTGTCTGCTCAAACAAATCGTCTAAACCTTTTAAGTCCTGCACGCCGTACCTTTTGAAAAAAGAATTGTGTGAGCGTTCAACTCTTCTTTTCATAAGTTGTTCGACTTGTAGGCGAGAGTACATTTTTTCGGCTGTTTCTCCCGTCGGGTTGTTAGTGCTTTCAGGCGTTGTTTCCGCACCATTACCGAGATTTTCTACCGTTGCCGACGGCGTTTCGGCTATGTTACCGCCATTTTCAGGATTTTCTCCCATTTTTTGTGTGAACCTCCACCGAGTATTTTCTTTAAAATAACACAAAATATATAAATTGTCAAGAGTTTATTAAAAATTTATTTTAATTATATGTTTTCGTGCAATTTCTTCCCCTTTTCTTTTTTCGTGGTCTTTGTTTTTTTAGTTGTACCCTTTCAGGTATAATCTTTTCAGCACCCTTTTTATAATAACAACAAATGTTATTATTGCATTGAAAAGATTTTTTATTACACCATAAAACAGTTTTTATTTTTTTGCCCTTAAAGTCCATTAGTTGGGAATAAAAACAATTAAAACACGATTTTTTATTTTCTGTGTTTTTATTTGCTTTTAATGCTATATGTAAGTCATTATGGCAATTCTTACACAAAAACATTAAGTCGTCAATTTTTTCTTTCCCTAAACTATTATAATGCTTATGGTGTATCTCATAGTGATTTTCAAATTTCTCGCCACAAAATTCGCACCTAAAATGTCTTTTCTTTGCAACTTTTAGTCTTAACAATCTCCAATGCCTTGTTTTCAAATATTCTTCATAAGTATTTGCTATTTCTTTTGTATCAAGGCAAATAACAGTATTAAATTTCATACTTACTTTAAAAAATCAGGCAAATTCATAAATTATGATTTTTCTTTTCTAACAATTTACCATTTCTCTCATCATAACGCAAATTATTCCATATTTCTTTAACAAGGTCATTATTAAGTTTTTCTGTTATTGCGCTATTTCTTATACTTGCATTACAACTTTTACAAATAACTGATATATTATCAATTTCGTGTTTGCCACCCAAACTTATAGGAACATTATGTTGTATTGTTGGTTTAACAAGATTGTTATTGTGTGTCATTTGGCACCCACAAATAGGACAATACTTACCAAAAAAAGCATTTCTAATTTTATATTCAAAACAATAAGGCAAAGAACTATTTTTATAAGCCAATTTCCTTTTTTCGACAGCAGTTAATTCTTTAATCATAATAACTCACACCTTTAAGAAAAAACGAAAAGAAAACGAAAAACAAACAAGTCTAAGAAGAAAGAAAAATAAAAGATAAGAAAAAAGAAAAGCCCCCTACCCCCAAAAGAATTCCCAATCTTGCGTGTTTGTGCCTACCTATAAACGCCTTTTTATAGTGATTGTGTATTTAGCAACGCTTCATTAGCCCACAATGGCTTTACTGCTTTTTATCGTTCTACCGCAGTCAGTAATCAGTTTTTCGACTTTTCCGTGTTGGTCGTTTCTTATTTAATTAAAAGAAAAGAACCCTTGCGCAACAAAACAGGTATTACTACCCCACAAGAGTTCTTATAAAACGCCAAAGCGAATTTACCTATATAATCTTGCCTTTTGTTGTAAGCAATTCTTTACGATAATACTTTAACACATAAAAATAAGTTTGTCAACAAAATTTCGCAATTTTTCAAAAAAATTTTTATCGCTCATTTTTTATAGCGATTTTATGATTCTTTCCATTTATTTATAAGTATTTTAGTTTTTAATATCATTGCTTTTAACTTTTCAGTCGGCTGAATTTTATAAAGTTTCATTAAAAGCCTGTATCTGTCGGTATAATACTGTAAATTTGCGTTTGCGGGCGTTTGCATTTCCCTGTTGCCTATAACGGAAGTCGGGATTTCATAGTTGCCTGATAATATCTCATTGAAAGAATATTGCTTAAAGTAGTGCCGACAATACGGTCGCGTTATAAACCAGGTAGGTTTGCCCGTAACCCATTGCACGGTTTTTATGTTATGCAGTTTTATGAAGTTTTCTATCTCGCCGTTTACGTCAAAATCCCGCCATTTCTCATCTACGTATATTTTGCCTTGTGCGAATAAATGGTCTTGCGCGCAATCCTGATGCCTGCTTGCTACATAAAATATATCGCCGTTCTGCCTGCCTGAAAATATAGACTGATTTAAGATATCTTTCTTTATTTTCTCCGAACGGGAACGAACTATTTTGTTTATTATCTTTATAGCCTTTTGGTTATATTGCTCGGAAGTAAACAGATTAAGCAATTCTACCGCCAAAACGTCTATATAAGGGGAATATGTCTGCTTGTTAGTTTCGAGCCTTTTAGCCCTGTTTGCGAGCCTTACAGCGTATTTTAACAACGGCTTTGTAACGTTCTTATTGATTGTTTCGTCAAACAACGCTTTATGTATTTCTTTTATAGGTTTATGCTTTATGACTTTTTCATAGATTGTTACAATATAGTTGTTTTTAAGGTTGAGCAACTCTTTTTTTAATTGTTCGTTCTCTGCTAATAAGTTATTTAATCTCGTTTTCATTGAATAATCCACTCATATCTTCCGATTTTGCTTTGTTTTCGTCAAGCCATTTTATGCGTTCGAGTTTATCTGCGTCGGATAGTTTATCTGCCCATAGCATTTCGACGTAATCTTTTGTAGGCAATTGACCCTGCGACCACGCGTTTCCTAATATCTGCAATTCGTTCTCAAAGGACGGGTTAGCG
>CALZDP010000050.1 GCA_945638575.1 uncultured Clostridia bacterium
TATCCGTTTGTGGAAAGGCGAAGCATTATTTCGCCCATTGTAACTATTTTTGCCATATTTAAAATCCTCTTTTAATTTTAATGACGAACTATTTTGAAAATTTATCGGAAATTATTTGTTTTGAACAAGATGAACGGCAAAACCGCCGAAATCATCTTTTAAATAGGCTAACGTTAACCTTTCGCCGGAGTATTTTAAAGAAGTTTCGTCAACGTCGAAACCTTTTAACCCGAGTTGGTAAACGGCACGTTTTACGTTAGGTGTGGAAATTGCTATATGTCCGTACTTTCCGCGGCCTTTGGACTTCATAACTTCAACGGCGTCGGAAGCAAATATACTGCTGTTGCCAACCTTATCGGTAAAGCCGAAAGCCGCTTCAAAAAGCGCCGCAACCTTCATAGCCTCGCTTTCGCAATCGCAGTTAATGCCGATGTGCGCAAGTTTAAAATCAAGCATTTTATTTACCGCAGACTTGCATAAAGATGTAATTTCATTCCATGCGCCGGCTTTAACAAGTTTATCGGGAACTATCCAACTTCCTCCGCAGCAAAGAATTTTGGGGTTAAGAAGGTACGAATTCAAGTTATTTTCGTTTATACCGCCTGTCGGCATAAACACCATTTGAGAGTATGGCGCCGAAACCGCTTTAATGTAAGCAAGTCCGCCCGCTTGTTCGGCAGGGAAAAACTTAACAAAGTTAAGACCGAGTTCCATAGCCTGCTCTATCTGACTGCCGTTGGCAACGCCCGGCACGAAAGGAACGCCTAAGTCAAGGCAGTGTTTTACAACGTTCGGATTAAGCCCGGGAGCAACGCAGAATTTTGCGCCTGCATTTACGGCTTTATCTACCTGTTCGCAAGTTAAAACGGTGCCTGCGCCCACCAACATATCGGGATAGGCTTGTACCATTTGAGCGATAACCTTATCTGCACCCTCGGCGCGGAAGGTTACTTCCGCACAACGGATACCGCCGTCGTAAAGGGCTTTGGCAAGGTTAACGGCGTCGTCTGTATTTTCAAGTTTTATAACGGGAACGATGCCTGTACATTCAAATGCATTTAAAACTTCTTTTTGCGTCATGATTCACCTAACATAGGCATCGCAAAAAATCTTTCGGTTGCGATTTACCTATTTATATTATAATTTTAGCGTCCGTTTTGATTATATCATTCGCCACATTATAAAGTACATATCAAATAACGGCTTAAATATGCACAAAAAGGATATTTTTGTAAAAATGTTTTTCCGTTTTTGTCATATTTTGCAATATTTTAAAATGTCGGGAAATCTATTCGGCAAAGATACATTTCATAATCGTTACCTTGCTCGCTTGCTTTTAAAATAGCCGTTTTTAACTTTGTAAGAAACTTTAACTTTGCTTACCGCAATAGGCCTTGAGCCTTTTTTATCCGTTTTACAAAACATAAGTTGTTTATTGAAAAGCAAACGGATTTTAGGCGGAAAACGGGAAAACATAGCCCGACAAAATCGTATGACTTACCGCCGAAAACAGAGTTTATTACCGTGCAAAAAGTTTACGCGATAAAACGATTTATAACGGCGAAAAAACCGCGCTTAATTAAACGTTATAAAAAGCAAAAACCGTTTTCGTTTTTTTACGCTTATTTTTTGAACGACTTAAATAAGCCCGTTTAAACAGGTTTTTATACGCATAAAAAACGACAACCGAAAAGTTGCCGTTAGTTTTCAAATATTTTATAAATTCAAATTTTATCTGCCCAGCCAACCGCCGTCAACGGCAATGGTGAAGCCGTTTACGTAATCGCTTGCGGAAGACGCTAAAAATACAGCCGCGCCCATAATATCGTCAGGTGTACCCCAACGACCTGCGGGGATCCTTTCCAAAATGGCTTCGGACCTGTCAGCGTCCTGACGAAGCGCTTTGGTGTTATTTGTTGCCATATACCCCGGAGCGATAGCGTTTACGTTAATGCCGTATTTAGCCCATTCGTTAGCCATAGACATCGTAATGCCCTTAACAGCCGACTTAGACGCAGTATAACTGGGAACCCTGATACCGCCTTGGAATGAAAGCATGCTTGCAACGGAAATAATCTTACCGCCGGTCTGTTGTTTTACAAACTGTTTTGCAACCGCTTGCGAGAAGAAAAATACGGTTTTTGCGTTGACTGCCATTACGCTGTCCCAACTTGCTTCGCTAAAATCGATACAGTCCTCTCTCTTTATAATACCTGCGTTGTTTACCAAAATATCAACGTGACCGAAGTCCTCTATCGTCTTTTGTATAATACGGTCGATAGGTTCTGTCGTCATTAAATTTTCCACCATAAAATGGAAGTTTTCTTCGCCGAGCATTTCCTGCGTGGCTGTGCTGGGAACAACAGATACGCCCATAACTTTTGCGCCTGCTTCCACAAAGGCTTTACTGAAACCTTGGCCTAAACCGGTATCACTGCCCGTTACGATTGCTACTTTACCGCTGAGGTTAAATTTGTCTAAAATCATATTTTCCTCCAAATTGCTTTTACTTTTTTACGATATAATGATAGCCCGAAATCTTAAAACAAGCAATATAAAATACAATGAGATTTATGCACAAAACGGATATTTAAGCGAATTTTTGATTAGGGATTCGCCAAAAAACGACGGTAAACTTTAACCAAAAAGCCTGTCGACGACAAAATTTAAAAAATACCGATTGAACGGAAAATCACTATCGTTACAAATAAAGTAAACGAAGAAACAATCGTCGTCCAAACGACAAGTTGACCGGCTAAATCGCCGTCGCAATTCATCTCTCGCGCCATAATCGCGCTCGATACCGCAACAGGGGTGCCGAAAAGCGCAATATACGCCGCAAAACAATCTCCGCCAAGGTTCGGCATTATCAAAAGAGCAAGCCCCAACGCCAACAACGGAACTATTACCGTACGCATTACGGTGCCGAAAATTATCGGCTTTTTTAAACGGGAAATAGCGGAAAATTCAAACTGTCCGCCCAAAACCAACAAGGCTACGGGCGTTGCCGCCGAACCTATGTAGTCGAGCGCAACTGACAAAAATTCAAGATGGCTCAACCTAAACGATATATCCGCCGCCGTAAACAAACTGCGCAACCCCAAGCAGGCAAGCCCCGATACGACGCCTATAATCAACGGATTTTTTAAAATGCCCGAAACTATTTTTTTAAATTCCGTTTTTTTGTCAACTTCTTTTTTTCCGCCGTTGAATACCGACAAAATAATTACCGCCAAAATATTAAACGTCGGAATGGAAAACGCTGATAACACGCTTGCCGACGCCGCGCCTTGACTGCCGAAAAGTTGGGTTGCAAGGGGTATGCCGATTATGGCGTAATTAGAGCGGAAAGCGGCTTGAATAAGCACTCCCCTTTGCGCATTGTTTTTGGTAAAAAGCATTACCGAAGCGGTTGCAAGTAAAAAAATTGCCACGACGCCTGCCACGCCGTACAAAACGAAAGTCCAATTTATAGCCGAAAAACTTTGTATGGCGTAAACGTTGTTGAAAAGAAGTATCGGCAAAAGAACTTTAAAAGTTAGCCTGTTGCCGACGGTTAAAAAATTATCGTTTACAAGTTTGATTTTTTTAAGTGTCCAACCTAAAAAAACCATAATTATTATGGGAAGTACGGCGTTTGCCGAAAACAATAAATCGCTCATTATTTATTTGCTCCGAATATTCGATGTTTTTATTGCAAAACAGCAAAAAAACATCGTCTAACAGGCTTATAGCCCGACTTTTTCATTTTAAGATTTTAAATAATCATCAAGGATCTTATCAAAATTTTCCCCGTAATAAGGCTCAAGGAAGGCTTTGGTGTTACGGCACATTTTAACAAAAAGTTTTTTGCCGTCCTCTACGGAAATCGTACCAAGTAAGGGCTGATTTATAAACGAAAGGAAAATTTTGTTTAGATTTCTTTCCTTTATTCCTTCGTAACATAAATCGATATTCAAACAGTTTCTGTAAACCAAATTAAGAACCGCCGTCGGCAAAGGTTTTGCGGTAATAGGTCTTATGGCGTCGCTTGAAAACAGACAGTTTGTTTCCACAACCGAACCGATCGGCAAATTCGGCACCTGTCCGACGTTTGGCATATTGACGTTGGTAACCAAAGGACTTAGTCCCAAAAGGGCTTTTATTATGGCAACACCTTCTTCATCCGAACTTTTTAATTCAAACTTCTTTTTGCCTTCAGCCATTAAAGCGGTTTCTTCTATCTGCTGTTTTTGGCGCGCCTCTCTGAAATCAACGGTGGTTAAACCGTACTTCCAATCCATAACCGTTTGGGGGTCTTTTAAATACCAGGTGTTTGGCATAAACTCAACCAAATGTCTGTCCCCCGCAGCCCCTAATGCGCCGTACTTTTTGTATAAGTCCATTTTAACCTTGTTGCCGTAAGCAAAGGTATCCGTTTTAAATTGAAAACGGTCTCCGCGCTCAAAGTAGCCTTCTTCGTAATACCTTTCCATGAATTCGGGTAGAAGGCTTAACAGGTCGATATCTTTATAACGGGCTTCGGTTATCCATGTAAAATGGTTTATGCCGGACGCGTCGGTAAAAATATCCTTACGGGAAACGGAAATTCCTTTTGTTTCACGAAGAACAAGCGCAAGAAATTCCTGCGCATGGAAAACTTCATGACAACAGCCAAACGCTTTTATCTTTGGAAAAACGTCGTAAAGGGCTTTCGTGCAAATGCTCATAGGGTTAGTGTAATTTATAACCCAAGCGTTAGGACAAAACTCTTTTATTTTTTGGGCAAACTCTTCGTAAAGGGGTACGGTGCGCATGGCTCTCAACACTCCGCCGGGGCCTACCGTATCCCCGACAGACTGATAAACGCCCAAACTTTCGGGCTCGTGCACGTCGCTGCGCATTTCTTCAAAAGTGCCCGGAAGGATGGAAATTATTACAAAGTCGGAACCGTATAAAGCGGTTTCCAAACTGTCGTGTACGGTGTAGTCAAAATGTGAAACGCATGACTTATCGTCGTTTATGTATCCGCCGATTTTGGCGTTTTTTTCAGCCGCTTCGCGGTCTATATCGTATAAGGCGATTTCGCCCGATAAACCTTCGGTAAGCGCCAGGTCGGACATAAACACCCTTGCCCAGTTTTTGGAACCTCCGCCGATATAACAAATTTTAATCTTCATTTACTGCCTCTTATATATTATGCTGTTTTGTTTTAAATGACCTTTTTCGGCCGTTTTTTAATGCTGAATTTGATTTATTGTTTGCTTTATTTAATCAAAAAGTCGGTCTATAAGCCCGTTATCGAACTTTTTTATTCTGTTTTGACGTCTTTGACTTCGGCGTTAGATTCCATAATATCGTCGGAAGATTCCGTTCCGTCCTCAACGTCGGCTTCGGTATCTACTTCGGTATTTGAGTCGTCAAAGTCTGCTT
>CALZDP010000051.1 GCA_945638575.1 uncultured Clostridia bacterium
TGTGTTGTTGATAGCGTTATTATTACTGTTATTACTGTTATATTATTTTTTTAAAATTAAATAAAAAGGTAATAAGGTTGTTTTTTGGGTGCGCTGTGGAGACCGTTACATCCCATATTCAACGCTGAAAAAGCCCGCTTTTATGCCAAAAACCGACCTATAGGCAGACTTTTGAGATTGCATATGCCTACATTTTTTCTTAAAAAAGTTGTCTGTAAAGTTTAGGGTACAACCTCTTTCTTCGGGCTATCGCCCTCAAATTAAGAATCAAGAATATTGAATTAAGTATTAGATGAGGTAGTTAAGTTATTATTTTAATTTTTGTCCCGTTGTTTGTTTAGTGGGCGGGCGGGACAGGATAGTGTATGCTATAAGCAAGTTTATGGGGACGCTCTTAGTGAGTGGCAAAAAAATTATATATTTACTTATGACCTACCCCCCCTTTGCGTAAAGTGGAAAAGCGAACTTGTTCGCAGGGAGGATTGATCGTGCGGTGCAACCGCACTTCAATAATTACCCCCGACCTACGGTATCGTGCGACAGCACATTTCATATGCCGTAGGCATATTTCATACAACCTAAGTTGTATTTCATCCGCCGTTAAACGAATTTCACTGAAAACGGCATTGCCGTTTTCCTACCAACCCCTCAGGGACTACCTGCCAAATCCCTTTGAATAAATGTGAGGATAACTTAGGGGCACAACCCCTCTGTCGGCGTTGCCGACATCTCCCCTTGCACAGGGGCGACATGGTAGAATAATTCGGTGCTCCATAGTATTCTGTATAGGTTTTGTAGTGTGTCAGCGCTTTATATTATCACTCCTGACTGCAAGCAATTCTACATTCCACACTCCACATTGAAGGGCAAAAAGCAGCGATAACGGGCTTATAGGCGGACTTTTTATGTTTTTGCCGCTATATAAAACTTTGTTCTGTAAAGCCCGATATTAGAACACTTTATTAAAAAGCGGTATTATAAAACTCGGTCGGCAAAAATGCCGACCGAGTTTTTGGTATGTTTTACTTATAAGTTAATTTTTACAAGCAATTGCCTATTAGTTACTAACGATTATTTGTTAGCAAGGTTTTTATATTTGTTAAGACGTTCGGTGTTTTCTTCTTCAGCCTTTTCAAACAGTTTTTCAGCGAGTTCGGGCTGTGCTTTCTTTAAGGAAGCATAACGGTTTTCACCGAGCAAGAAGTCCTGATAACTTTGGGTAGGATCCTTAGAATCGAGTTTGAAAGGATTTTCGGAACCGATTAAAGTAGGATTATACCTATATAAATGCCAGTAACCTGCGTCGACAGCCTTCTTTTCTTCCGCTTGAGAGTTGGTCATATTGATACCGTGGTTGATACAAGGAGCATAGCAAATAACAAGCGACGGACCGTCGTACTTTTCCGCTTCGCAGATAGCGTTCAAGAACTGCTGTTTGTTTGCGCCCATAGAGCATTGAGCAACGTAAACGTAGCCGTAACTCATAGCGATCATACCAAGGTCTTTCTTCTTAACCCTCTTACCGCCGGAAGCAAATTTGGCGATAGCGCCGGTAGGAGTGGATTTAGAAGCCTGACCGCCGGTGTTGGAGTAAACTTCGGTATCCAAAACGAGAACGTTAACGTCTTCACCCATAGCAAGGACGTGGTCGAGTCCGCCGTAACCGATATCGTAAGCCCATCCGTCGCCGCCGAAGATCCAAATGGATTTTTTAATCAAGCAGTCGGACTGTTCGGAAATGCTGACCAAAGTGGCTTTGAGTTCTCCCCTTGCCGACTTAATGGCAGGAGTCAAAAGTTCGCAGATAACGGGTGCCAAACGTGTGGTAACTTCGGCGCTCTTTTTGTTTTCGAGCCATTCGGTGAAAGCGCCTTTAAGTTTGCCTTTAACGCCGAGGTCGATTGCCTTAGCGATATCGCCGGCAAGTTTTGCACGTCTTTGAGCGTATGCAAGATTCATGCCGTAGCCGAATTCTGCGTTGTCTTCAAACAAACTGTTAGCCCAAGCAGGACCTTTGCCTTCTGCGTTCTTGGTGTACGGGCAGGTCGGTGAACTTCCGCCGTAAATAGAGGAACAACCGGTAGCGTTTGCAACTATCATTCTGTCGCCGAACATTTGCGTAACAACCTTAACGTAAGGAGTTTCGCCGCAACCTGCGCAAGCGCCGGAGAATTCAAACAAAGGTTTTCTGAACTGGCTGCCTTTAACGGTAGTTTCCTTAACGTTGGAAGTATCCTGTGCGGGAAGTTGTTCGGAATATTGATAGTTAGCGCTTTCTTCGTTAACAGACTGTTCAAAAGGAACCATAACAAGGGCTTTTTCTTTAGCAGGGCAAACGTTTACGCAAACGCCGCAACCCATACAGTCTAACGGAGAAACCTGCATTCTGAACTCAAGACCTTTAAGTTGAGTTGCAGGAAGCGTCTTATAAGTTTCAGGCTTTTCGGCACCGGCAACGTTAAGTGCGGGGCGGATACAAGCGTGCGGACATACGAAAGCACACTGGTTGCACTGAATGCAATTTTCGGGAATCCACTTAGGAACTTTAACGGCAACGCCGCGTTTTTCAAACTTAGTGGTACCGGTAGGAACGGAGCCGTCTGCATTAAATGCGGAAGAAGGAAGTTTGTCGCCTTCGAGCGCAGTAATGGGATGGATAACTTCACGGAAGTATTTATCGTCTGCAAGCGCAGGGATTTCAGCGCCTTCTGTTGCGGTAGCCCAATAAGCAGGAACTTCGATCTTCATAAGGGAAGCGCTTGCGGCGTCGATAGCGTCGCAGTTAGCCTTAACTACTGCATCGCCCTTCTTGCCGTAGGTAACTTTTACCTTTTCTTTCATAAAGACTTCTGCGTCGGCGTAAGGAATAATGTTGGCGATCTTGAAGAAAGCAGCCTGTAAAACCATGTTTTGGCACTTAGCGCTGCCTGCTTTAGTTGCAACGTTTAAAGCGTCGATAACATAAAGTTCGGCTTTCTTTTTGGCAAGAAGTTGTTTCATCTTTGCGGGAAGATGAGCCTCTAAGGTCGCTAAATCGTTCCAAGCGCAGTTAAGTAAGAACTTACCGCCTTCCTTAAGGTCGGTAACCATGTCGTAACGGGTTACGTAAGAAGGATTATGGCAAGCGATAAAGTCAGCCGCGTCGATTAAATAGGATGACTGAATGGGTACGTCGCCGAAACGAAGGTGAGATACCGTGATACCGCCGGACTTTTTGGAGTCATAGAAGAAATAACCCTGAACGTATTTGTCGGTATGGTCGCCGATAATCTTGATGGAGTTTTTGTTTGCGCCGACAGTACCGTCGGAACCCAAGCCGTAGAATTTGCAGGAAACGGTGCCTGCGGGTGCGGCGTTATACTGTTCGCTAAAGTCAAGCGAAGTATTGGTAATATCGTCGTAAATACCGACGGTAAAATGATTCTTGGGTTTATCCTGTTCAAGGTTTTTATAAACAGCCAAAATCATGGAAGGATTGAATTCTTTAGAACCGAGTCCGTACCTACCGCCAACTACGGTTACGCGGCGTTTTGCTTCCATTAAAGCGGTACAAACGTCAAGGTATAAAGGTTCGCCGAGAGAACCGGGTTCTTTGGTCCTGTCTAAAACGGCGATCTTCTTAACAGACTTAGGAAGCGCCTTTAAGAATGCTTTGGTTGCAAACGGACGATATAAACGAACTTTTAACAAGCCGTATTTTTTACCTTCGGCGTTAAGTTTGTTGATAGTTTCTTCAACCGCTTCGGCACCGCTACCCATGATAACGATAACTTCTTCGGCGTCGGGCGCACCGACGTAATCGAACAAATGATATGATCTTCCCGTTAAAGCGGAAACCTTATCCATCATTTTTTGTACGATTGCAGGAGTTGCTTCGTAATATTTGTTTGCGGTTTCTCTGTTCTGGAAGTATGTATCGGCGTTCTGCGCAGTACCCTTTTGGATAGGATGTTCGGGGTTTAAAGCCTTCTTTCTGAACGCTTCGATATCCTTCATATCAACCAAAGACTTCATTTCATCGTATTCGATGGCGTCAATCTTGGAAACTTCATGACTGGTTCTAAAACCGTCAAAGAAGTGTATAAACGGAACTTGAGATTTTAAAGTTGAAAGATGCGCAACTAAGGCAAGGTCCATAACTTCTTGTACGGAACCGCTTGCAAGCATTGCAAAACCCGTCTGACGGCAAGCCATTACGTCCGAATGATCGCCGAAAATGTTAAGCGAATGTGCCGCCAAAGCACGTGCGCTTACGTGGAATACCGTGGGAAGAAGTTCGCCGGAAATCTTGTACATATTAGGAATCATAAGTAACAAGCCCTGACTTGCAGTGTAAGTTACGGTTAAGGCACCTGCTGCCAAAGAACCGTGTACGGCACCTGCCGCACCGCCTTCGGACTGCATTTCCGCTAAACGAAGTTTCTGCCCGAACATGTTTACTCTGCCGGCTGTCGCCCATTCATCAGCTACTTCCGCCATCGGTGAAGACGGAGTTATCGGGTATATAGCCGCTACTTCCGAAAACGCATACGCTACATGGCTGGCAGCGGTATTACCGTCAATGGTCATCTTTTTCATTGATTTAAATATCCTCCGATATAAAATTTTCTGATTTTTTGTAACAATTTTATCGCATAGACTTTTTAATAACTTGTCGAATTTTTAATATGCTCATGCCAAAAGCAAATTGCCCACGTATATTATTATAATGGTTATAGTAAACAAAGTCAAAGATTATTAAGGAATTTTTGCAACTTTTAACAAAAAAATGCCTTTAAACTTACTGTTTTAAAAAAAATCTGTCAATTACTTCCGCTTCGCCGAATTTGGAATTTGGAATGTTGAGAGTGGAATTTAACGGGTGCTTCGCGCCCTTAAATTAAGAATTTTGAATTTTGAATTAAGAATTGCTTGCGGTCGGGAGTGATTGTATAAAACTCTGACGCCCCACAAAACCTATACAGAATACTACATGGTATCGAACTATCCACATATGTCGCCCCTGTGCAAGGGGAGATGTCAACAAAGTTGACAGAGGGGCTGTGCCCTTGAGTTATTCTCACGCTTATTCAAGGGAAAAGCCCTTGTATGTAACAAAGGAGAAAAGACAAAAGGAAGTTTTGGCAGGGAGGATTGGTTGTGCGTTGCAACCGCACTTCAATAATTACCACAATACCGCAATTCTTAATTCTTTTTATCGATTCTCCCTAAAAAGTGGGGCTATAAGCCCGTTATTTGATATTTTTTGTTGTTTGCAACGTAATAAACACAAATGTTTCGCCTATACTTAATATTTTTTAAAGCCACAAAAATACAAATTTACGGCAAAATGCAACTATCGCAATATATTAAGTCT
>CALZDP010000052.1 GCA_945638575.1 uncultured Clostridia bacterium
TTTGACTATATTACAAAATAACAAAGCTCTCAAACGCGTGTCGGGGTTCAGTCCTTTCCGGGCGAGTTTGACTATATTACAAAATAACAAAGCTCTCAAACCTCAAATGAGGTTCAAAAGCACGTACTGCCGTACGGCTATTTTATATAATTATATCATGATTCATTAAAATTTTCAACAATTTCACACAAATCGTCTGTTATAATAATTGCTCTTTCTTCCGGTAAAAGACTCCGTTTTTTGCAACTTTCAATTAGTATAAGCCCTATCTTTTGAAGAGCACAATGCTTATACAACAAAGATAAATCTTCATCGGACAAAACGTCTTTAATACCGATAAAAATGAAAAAGTTTATATTTTTAAGTTCTGCAAATATGTTTATATAACAAATTAACTTTTCTAAAAAGGATTGGTATACTTTAGTCGGTTTTACAGCGCTTGCCTTTAATAAATCTTCTAAAGCAAGTTCGGTATAATCTAATGAAAAGTCAACTGTTTGACAAAGCGACTGCAAAAATGATCCGATTTGAGCGTTAATTGAATTTAAGCCTATAATATACTGTCCTTCTAAATAATTACTTTGTAATTTTTTATAAGGAAATATTTTCGCCTGCCGTCATATGCGGATAAAGAGCGTAATTTTGGAATACCATCGCAATATCCCTGTCCTTAGGCTCAACGTCGTTTACAAGCCTGTCGCCGAAATATAAATCGCCTGCAGTTATATCTTCAAGTCCGGCTATCATACGAAGCGTAGTTGACTTACCGCAGCCCGAAGGCCCTACGAAAACAACAAATTCACCGTCGTCGATTTCAAGATTGAAATCTTTAACGGCAAGAAAATCGCCCGTACGCTTTTTAGTAGTGTCGCCTTTCTTTTTTTTGGTCTTTTCCTTGCTTTGATATAACTTGTAAATATGTCTTAACGATAATCCTGCCATTTTTTCTCCCTTATCATTTTATTGTAGATTATTACACGATTTTTATAAGTTATTATACGATGATTTCAATGGGGAAAACTTCTCTTATGATTTTACTGTCGCCGTTTTTAACCTTTCTAAGAAGTATTTGTCCGCAACGCTTTGAAATCGATTCGAGATTTCCGCCGATGCTCTTTACCGTCCTTGAATACGGTAAGTATTTGGAAATTCCGTCAACGCCGAAAATTTCGCCCTTGAAACCGCCGTCGCCGTCATATGCTTTAAGCATTACGGTGGCTATTTCGTCGTTGAAACAGAAAATAAAATCGTTACCGTTTTCGGCGACGCTCTCCTTTATGCACTCTACGCCGGCGTTGAGATTCTCATAATTGAAATCATAACTGTCGCAAGGAATTTGCGCTTCCGCCAAAATCTTTTTAAAACTATCCCGCCTGCCCGTATTCAAATCGCTGCAAACGCCGTTTATGTAACAGGGGCGAACCGCACCGCGCGCTATCGCCTCTTGCGCGACAAGTTTTCCGCAACGGTAATCGTCGGAATATACCGCGCTTATACGCTCGTCATGCGGTTTGCTTCCGCACAAAAGAATAGGTATTTCATACTGTTCGCAATAATCGATCGCGCTTTTATCCAAATCAATATACGTCAAAATACCGCACGCACCGCTCTGCATACAGCGCACTATTTCTTCAACGGTAAGGTCGCCTTCCTTATTTACTATAATCAGCGGATGATACTTCATTTCCGTAAGATAATTGAAAACAAAATCCAAACTTATGGAGAAGAAAGGGTTGCTGAGCGATGAAATAACTACCGCAATAATGTTCGATTTTTTCGTCCTCATATAACTTGCGACCTTGTTGGGTTGATAACCCATCTCGTCCGCCATAATTTTAATCCGCTTTTTTGTACTCTCGCCTATATCGGAACAATTTCTGAGCGCGCGACTTACGGTGTTAACGGAAACCCCTACGCGCTCTGCGATGTCGCTTAAAGTCGTTACTTTTACGTTTTGCATATCTTTATCTCCTACCTGTGTTGTATAAAACCGAATCATTATTATATAAACAGTGAATTATTCTTTCTTTTAGCGAGCGCTATCGAAAAACGCAAAGACACTTCTGCATGATAATTTTACATTCTTGCTTTCATCTTAGCATACATTAACGTTAATGTAAATACCTTTTTTAAAAATTTTTTAAAAAATATTTTTTATGGCAAATTTCGACATTTTTTTACATTTTTAAGCGCTATTTACATTAAAATGCGCAAAAATCCTTTCATTATTACCAATATTTAACTTTAACGTTAATGCATTTTGAGGCAAATTTCCATTATTAACAGGCTGTTAATTTACTTTAAATAAAAAACGGCGGAAGAAAAAATCTTCTCGCCTCATTTTATTTTTATCACAATTAATCTATATTACAGATTTCGTCCAAACGTATTGATACATAAGTCCGCCCGTATTGTAAGTTTCTTTCAAAAGCGTTGCCGCAGCGGTAGGCGTTGCTAACGATGCGGACGATACTTCAAAAGTACCGTTTTGCGAAGTTCTGCGCCACCCTGTTTTATCCGTAAATGTTATTTGCACAAGTGCCGAACATCCGTTAAATGCAAAATTATATATGACTTCGACAGATGTCGGAACTACAAGAGCCGTAACCGTTTTATTGTTCTTAAAAGCGTCCTTGCCTATTTCGGATAGCGCATACGTTCTTCCGTCATGCGCAACATCCGTAAGATTAACGCTACCCGTAGCCGTCGTTGCGGCTATAAGCGCGACCTCGTTATATCCGCATACCTCGTAAGTAAAGCCGCCGCTTGTAAAACTTTCGCCGTACTCTATCGCTTCGGTATTATATGCGGCAGTCGCCGTATCGGGCAGAACATAGAGAAAATTCATTGGATTGGACATATCTCCCGTTGTTCCCGTTGCGTGGTCGGCAAACGTCGCGCCGGGCACACAAAAATAATCATAAATAATTCCGTCGCCGATATGCGGCTGATCGTCCCAAGTCAAATCGTACCAATACCAATTCCCGTCGATTTGCGCCATATTCCAAGCGTGCCCTTCTCCCTTACTCGTACCCGAAACGTAGGCGTTTTCCACACCGCAAGCATTTAAGAGCAACGAAAACGCCTTTGCATATCCTTCGCAAACCGCTTCTCCGTTTATGAACACCCCTATTACGCTGTGCGCCCAATTTTCGCTCGACGGGTTGCCGAGCGTGTCACGGGCATAATCTATATCGTCGATAATTTTATCGTGCAGGGCAAAAGCAATTTGATAATCGGACGTTTCCCCGCCCGCAAAATTCAGATATTCGTCTATTGCTTCGTATAACGTATCGTTCTGCGCCTCGCGCACACCGCCGTTTTTATACGTTTCGTCCACACATAGAGATAGGCTTGCGGAAGAATAGACGATATTGCCCGCTATCCAATAATACAGCGGATGATCTGTGCGATAAATCGACCACACGCTGATTGCTTCATTTGTCGTAAGTCCGAGCGAAGAATAATTTATTTCTCCCGCAACATAACTTGTGCTACCGCTGACCGATACCGCATTTGCGTTTTTCGCAGTGTCGTCGTGAAATGCGGACGCCGTTTCGTCGAGCTTATTATAGAACGATTGATACTTCGCCCCGCCCGTAAGAGTACCGAGATATTGATACCCGTAATCGGACGCGCACTTTTCCGCATAATCGGCAGTATAACCGCAAGTCGAACACGGATCGCCCGTATGTGCGCCTACCGCAAACGTAACGCCGCAATCGAAACAAACCTTACAATGCCCCGTCTTGTTTTTCAAATATGCGGTTGCGGAATGCAGTCCCTCTGACAGCACAGCCGAGCAATATTTACATTCCTGCCAATGTTTATTCTCGTCCGCTTTCGGTACGGCAAAATGTCCCGACGCGCTAACCGTAACGTCTTTGATTTCGGTACTCCCGCTTTCGTCTGCGAAATCCTTATTGCAACTTTTACAATGCCAATATTCCACGTTTCCGTCGCCCGTGCAAGTAGCCTGTTCGCTTTCTATATGTTCCATATCGTGCTTATGCGCTTCGGGAATATCTGGGATCGGCGGCAAGTCCTCGCCTCGTAGTACGGCAAAATACTCTCCGCCCTCATCCGCAAGAAACGCATAATCCGCCGCGCCGATTTCTTTAAGCGAATACGCAACACCCGTCTGCGTTTCGTCGCCGATGAGCATTCCGAGAAGCGTATTACCTATCTTTTCGTTAAAACTCTGCGCCGAACCCGTTTTCAAAACCACGTCGAGCGTGTGGAATAAGTCCTCCGTATCTGCCGCAGAAAGATTGTTGACGGTAATAGCATTATGCGTAACGGTATAAACAAACGGCTGATTGTCGTGTGTAACCGATACGGTGGACGAAATATAAAAATAATCGGGTATATATTTTTTTAGAATATCAAACGGGAAACCGCCGAGCGAACTCTTAACCGACGTAATATCCAAGCGAATTACGGTGTTAAACAGCGCGCTTGTTTCGGTAATTTCCGAAAAATCGACTTGCTTTAACGCAAGCCCTATCTCATTTCCGCCCACATCGATTTTGCCGCCCATTTCCTGTTTGACTACCGTTTCCGCAAGCGCGCCGACCTGTTTATCGGTCAGCTTTATGATATATTTCATTTCTTCGGGCAAGTCGTTGAAATTGACGGTATAGCCGTGTTCTTCGATGTATGTAATAAAATCTTCCACCGATTTGTTGACTTCGTTTTGAACGTCCACCATATCGTCATCGGAAAAGGCTTCGGGGCAAAGTTTATTTTCGTCAACCGTTTGCGACAGCGTTTTGAGCTGCCCTATCGTAGAGAATAAATTTATGTCGTACTTTACGAGAATAAAAATGTAAATACCGACGAGAATGACCGCCACCGTCAAAATCGTGGAAATTAAGCCTATTAACAGTCTTTTTAATGCTTTCTTCATATTTATACCTCTCGGCGGCGACGGTTTTCACCGATATTGCAATTACAAATTTATGATAATTGCGGGAACGACGCCTACAAATGTTTTTGTTGCAAGATATTCGGTGGTTTGGTCGAACGGCGGACGAGAAGTTACGCAGGTAACATAGTTTTTTCCGTCGCTTCCTTTTTCGATTCCGTCACGCAACCAATACGGACAATAGTTGTCGCCGTAGCCTTGCAGAACTTCTTTATATGCGCCCAAACAGAACGGATATTTGTAAAGCCCGAACGGTTTGGGTGCGTTTACGCTTATTTCGCTCGAACTCGGCAAAAATATTTTATCGCCGAAGCAATTTTCATTA
>CALZDP010000053.1 GCA_945638575.1 uncultured Clostridia bacterium
TTTGGACTTTCTTTATTACTTTTGAAGAAGCCAAGCAGTACCGTCGCAAATTTCTTAATGTGCTAACGCGCGAATCCCAATGGGAAGAAATCATTGTTGATGTGTATCTCTAAATTCAAAGAGTCGTTACCGAGTGTAGCGGCTCTTTACTATAGTTGCAAATCCCATTAAATGTACTATCTTTGTAGAATGAAAACACTGACAAACAGGATATGAATTAACGAGTTAATATCCCTTTACCCGTTAATATTGCAATCAATAGGGAAAGGGATATGCGAAAAACATTAAAAATAACACAAAAAAGCCTTCAAATGATAGTGTAAAGTCGGTAGTGAGATTGGAACTACCGACTTTTATTATGAACTACTATCTGTAAGCGCATTGAATTTGAAAAAGCCAATAAAGTTTGAAGGCTTGCTCTTTTATAAAATTTGTGTTATAATATTTGTTATAAAGAGTATCGAGGTGCGTAATGGAGTTTTCCGAGAAAGTAAAGAATGCGAGAAAGCAGTTGAATTTAAGTCAAGAGCGATTTGCCGCAAAGCTCGGTATGTCTTTTGCGTCGATAAACAGGTGGGAGAAAGGGCATAGCAAACCGAGCTATCTTGCACAGACACATTTTGAAAATTTTTGCAAGGACAACGGCATAGTGTTCGATGACAATAATAAATGATCGGCGTTTGGAAGTTATATGATTAAAATAAGCAGTTCTCAAAAAAGGAATACTACATATTTGGCGGTTGCGGCGGCATTGTTTTTGCTTGTCGGCATACTGCAATTTTTTGATGATCTTATACCGCAGAAAGCCGTTCAATATACAATGTCGCTTGCGACGCATTTTATTTTGATAGGGCTTGCAATCTTTTGGACAATCAGCATATATGACCGAATAACGCCGAAGCGATTGAAAAAATCCATTGTGCTTATGGCATCCTTTATCATATTATGGCTATTGTTGCGATTTATCAAATACAAGTTATTTGAAACGAATGAAACGGCAACGCGATACTTATGGTACGCTTACTATATACCGCAAACGGCTATTCCTTTGTTAATGCATTTTACGGCTTGCTATGTCGGACGCGACGAGCGAAAACCCGCAATCGGGTGGTTGAGGTGGCTGGCTATTCCGGCTGTTGTAATGATTTTGCTTATAATGACGAACGACTTGCATGAGTGGGCGTTCGACTTTCATTCCGATTTGGTAAATTGGAGTACGGATTATAAACACGGCTTTCTATATTATTTGAATATAGCTTGGCAAGTTATATTATCCGTGTTAAGCGTAGGAATCGTTTTTTATAAGTGTAAGGTTTCGCAATGCAGAAATAGGATATGGGCGCTTATTATAGGCTTTGCTTTATGTGTGGCTTTGATTATATTGAGCTTTTTCGGCGTTATCAGATCGTACAATGTTCCCGAACTTTTCAGTTTGACGTATGTTTTTGTTTTCGAGTGCAGTATTCAAATCGGACTTATACCGTCAAACGGTAATTATCCGCGCTATTTTAGGCTGTCTAACATATCCGCCGCAATTATAAACGAAAAAGGAGAAATCGCTTTTCAATCGGATAATGCGTGTTTGCCGTCGGCAGAAGAATTAAAAGGGCTGAAAAGCGGTATCGTATCGGCGGACGGAAACACGGTAATCAATGCGCAGGATATTTCGGGCGGTCAAATAATATGGTCGGATGATTTGACTTATATCAATGAAATCAACGCAAAGATAAAAGAAATACAAGACAACTTAAATGAAGAAAACGAGTTGATTCGTGCGGAAAACGAGTTAAAAGAGCAACAGGCAAAAATCGAAGAAACGCAAAAGATATATAACAATATCGAAAGCGCAGTCATCTGTCAGATTGCGGAAATCGAACGCATCCTTTCGGGTGCGAGCGTTGACGATGCCGATTTTGCGGAAAAGATGAAAAGAGTAGGCGTTTTGGGCGCTTACGTTAAGCGAAGGAGTAATTTAACCGTTATTGCAGAAAAAGAGAAAAGGTCGAGTTTCGCCGAAGTGGGACTTTGTATAAAGGAATCGCTTAACAATCTCGAAGTCGGCGGCGTAAATTGTGCGTTCGTGAGAAGCGGCAACGAAGATATATCAACCGAAAACGCGCTTCTTTTATATGACGGATTTGAATATGCAATAGAAAACATAATGGAAAGTATAACCGATTTAACGGCATATTTGGACGCAACCGATGAATTTGTCATTATGCGGCTCGTTATGGAAGGAAAGAGAAATGCAGCCGTAAAGAAAAATCCTTACGGCAATATGACCGTTACGGAAGACGACGGTACGGTTTTCGTCAATTTGCGACTGCCGAAGGGGGTAGAGCAATGATGAAATTTTCTCAAATGCCCGTATCCGCACAAGACGCATATTATTGTATTTTTGCTGTAACCGTAATGCTCACGTTATTCGGGTTCGTTATGAGTTTGGTGGGTAAAACCCGTAAATCCATACTCATAACTAATTCGGCAATCCTTGCCGTAGAATTTATATTTTTCAGTTTCTTATACGAAGGATACGGAATTATTCATTCGGCAAACGGCGGAGAAATAAGTACGGCAGGAAAAGCATTTTATGATATGCCGTCCCCCGTTGCATGGACGGTTTTGGCTGTTTGTTTGACGTTGACGGCGCTCGGTATCGTCTATTGTGTAGGGTGGAATAAGCGACACGTCGGCAAAACGTCGATAAAAGAGGGAATGGACAAAATGCCCGTCGGCTTATGTTTTTACGCTAAAAACGGAATGCCTATTCTTACAAACGACGAAATGAACAAAGTATGCGTAGCTCTTACGGGGCATACGGTAATGGACGGAAACGCACTTTGGCAGACGATAACGGAAGGCGCAGACCGAAACGGCAATAAGTTTATCGTGAGCGGCGATACCCCCATAATCAAACTTTCGGACGGGAAAATCAAAAGTTTTATTCGCAGAGAAATTGACGACGCAGTAACCGAATTGATTGCCACAGACGTTACTATGCAGTATGAATTGGGCGAAAAACTTGCAGAGGAAAACGAAGAACTTAAAGCGATGAATGCCCGTCTTGCCGAATACGGGAACAATATCGTAGCGATAACGCGCGAAAAAGAAATTCTCGCCGCAAAAATACGTATTCACGACGATATAGGACATTTGCTTCTTGCCTTGAAAAAAAGTTTATTGACAGGTGCAAGCCGTGAAGAAAAGGAATTTCTACTTTCGGAATGGTTGAAAGTGGCAAAATTGCTTGCAAGCGAAAACGAGCAGTTCAATATGCGTGAAAAACTGTTTTCGTATGCGAAAACGCTTGGGATAAGGCTTGAAATAAACGGAGAAATTCCGCAGGAGAAGCGTTTGTCCGATGTTATGTTTGTTGCCGTTAAAGAGTGCTTGACAAATACGCTTGCCCACGCAAAGGGGAATGTGTTGACGGTTGCCGTTAAGGAAACAAATAAGGAATATGAAATGACTTGCACGAACAACGGGTGTATTCCTACCGAACCGATAACGGAGGGCGGCGGATTATCATCTTTACGAAAGATTACGGAAAGGATAGGTGGCACAATGACGGTTGCAATAGAGCCGCGTTTTATTCTTTCTATCGTTTTGCCGAAGGAGGGTGTATGAAGAAAATAAATGTAATGGTTGTGGAAGATCAGTCTATGCCGCGTCAGCTTTTCGAGATATTTATATCTTCGACGGACAAATATAATTTGACAGCAAGCATTGACGACGCGAGCAAGGCTATTTCTTACGTTCGCACCAATTCGGTAGATTTGATACTTATGGACGTAATCACGAAGAACGGGGCAAGCGGACTTGATGCGGCGGCGGAGATTAAATCCGCATATCCTAATATCAAAATCATAATCGTAACGAGTATGCCCGAATGTTCGTATTTGAGCCGTGCGAGAGAAATCGGGATAGACAGTTTTTGGTATAAAGAAGTAAGCCGTGATCCTATTCTTGCGGTTATGGACAAGACGATGGACGGGGAACATATTTATCCCGACTGTACGCCCGCACTTACGCTCGGTCTTGCAAGCAGCCGTGAATTTACCGACAGAGAAACGGAAGTTCTGCGTGAAATGACGGCGGGGCTTACAAACGACGAAATAGCGGCAAAACTGTTTATGTCGGTCAACACCGTAAAAAAGCATATTCAAAGTATGATTGACAAAACGGGATTCAAAAACCGCACCGAACTTGCCGTCGAAGTTATGAAAACGGGCTTGGTCATTCCGCAAAAGCCCAAAACAGACGATTAGAATATCGAAAATATAATAGAATGTTTTACCGCTCGGATTTAATGCCGAGCGTTTTTTATGTAAAAATCTTGCCGAAATCCCGAAAATATACCCGAAAGGGTGATGTGCGGGATTTTTCAGATTGCTATAATGATAGTGTAATTTGAAGAATTATAAGGAGAAGCAACGGAACAGTGAAAAATTTAGTAATCTGCATTAAGAACAGACTCCTTGCGGAATCGATAGAAATAGCTTTTCTGAAACAAGCGTATCGGGTGGAAAGAGTCGATTCGTTTGAATTACAAAAGATATTGTCGGCTTGCGAAGCGGTGAAAGCGGATGTGCTTTTAATGGACGTTTCGAGAACTTACGGAAACACTTTGGAAATGAAGCTCAATACGGTCAGACAAATCAAAGCGGAATTTCCCGATCTCAAAGTTGCGGTCATCTGCGATACGACGTCCGACGAAGCGATAGCCGATAAGGTCAAAACGGCAAAGCAAACGGGGCAAATCGACGGATTTTACTTCGAGTCCGTAACGGCGGACTATCTTGTGGCAAGTATAGACAGCTTGTAAAAAATAAGAAAGGACGGTTTTTTTATGAATACTAAAATTAAAAGAAATTCATTACTTTTCGTGGCAGGGCTTTTTGCATTGTGCGTGTTGTGCTTAATTATTACGTCGTTCGGCGTAAAAAGCACGGCGTATGCGGCGGGTTCGGCAAGCCCTTATTTGCAAGTCACTTGCGGTTCGGAAAACAGATCCGGCACGGGTTGGACATGGAATACCGACGAGAGTTACAACGGTACGCTCACGCTCAATAACTACGACGGACAGGAAATTTCAATCGGCGGCGTCAACAACGGCAAGGTGGATATCGTGCTTGTCGGCGACAACAAAATCACCGTCACCGCGCCGTACGGCAACAGGGCGCTCAACGTATTCAACGTTTCCACCCTTACCTTCAAGGGTAGC
>CALZDP010000054.1 GCA_945638575.1 uncultured Clostridia bacterium
TAGGACAAGTTTTTTCTCGTCCGAAGAATTTTTTTAAGGCAATTTTATTGAAAATATCCTTAACTTTCGGAAAATTTAATTGCGTCAAAAAAAATTGAGCAATGGAAAAGCCTTTACGCGTAAAATATGCGTAAGGCTTTAATTTGTAAACTGTGATGCCTAAAAAAGGCAGATTTGCTTTGTTTGTAACTTTGTGATGTACATTTTAGCAGAAGAAATTGATTTTGGCAACAACTTTTTAGAAAAATTTTGAATAAATGTATAAAATTTTTTGCTGTTTGTTTTGCACTTTCCTTTCGCGTGCAAAAAATTCAATTTGACTTTTGCCTTTTATATAAAATTTATCTTACGCTAAAGAAGTTTCGGCTAAAAATTATTAACCGATTTTTCCTTTTTAGGCTGGTCGATTTTTTTAAACTGCATCAAAAGACCTTTGATTATTTTGGAAAGCGTGTCTTGGATTTCTTCGTCTGAAAAATCATGAAGCCCCGTTACGCACATAACGGCGATACCGTGGGTGGCTATCCACAAACATTTATACAGTTCGACGGCGTCCTCCTTTTTAAGCCCGTAATAGGACTCGATACAAGACAAAATCTTTTCGTAACTTTCCTCCGTTTCCATAAGAGTGCTTAAAAGACATTTAGGATCTTTTTCCCGCATAAATAGCAGTTGAAAAAATTTAGGTTCTTCTTTGGCAAAGCGTATATAACTTTCCCCCACCCCCTTGAAAGGAACAGGGGTACTAAGTCCTTCTTCAACGTAACTTTTGTATAAATCCTTTGCTTTTTCCACAACCTCGAAGCGGAGTTCTTCCATATCCTTAAACAGCCCGAATATTACTTTGGAAGAAGAACCGAGTTCAGCCGCCACGCCCCTTGCCGTAATTGCGTTTAAGCCTTCCTTTTTCGCCATTGAAAAACAGGTATCGATTATTTCTTCCTTTGTGAATTTAAATCTCGGTGGCATGTAAAAAGACCTCCCGTAAAAACCTTAATTTATGCGTATGCGTTGCGCAACCTGTGTTTCTTATTGTAAATACTAAAAAGAATATTGTCAAGTTTTTTTTGCGGTTTTTTATTAAATAATTACAAAAGTGCGGTCAAGTCATTTTTAATATTTTAGAAAATCAAGCATATTAAGCACAAAAAAAAGTGCCGTAAACCGACCTATAGACGGATTTTTGGCACTTTATTGTATCAGATTTTGCAATTATCCCAAGGCAACGTCAAGCGCCATCATAATTACGAAGCCGATTATCGCCGACCACGTTGCCAAATACCTTACTTTTACGTCGGGTAAAAGATCTTCTAACACCACAAAAATCATCGCGCCTGCCGAAAAGGATAGTAACCACGGCTGAATGAATTTTGCCGACGATGACAAAAAGTATCCGAGAAGCGCAAACACAGGTTCTACCGCTCCGCTTAAAACGCCCAAGAAAAAGGCTTTTTTGCGACTTTTGGTTGCGCTGTAAAAGGGTAAAGAAACGGCTACGCCTTCCGGAAAATTTTGTACGGCTATACCTATTGCAAACATAAGCGCGGTATAGTATTGCGACCTATCGTTTAATGCGCTTGCCACACCGAAAGCAAAACCGACTGCCAAACCTTCGGGTACGTTATGAACGGTTACCGCAACAAAAAGTTTGATAGGTTTTATTAACTTTTCTTCAATAGCGGTAACATTCGGAACTGCCTTGCCTAATACAGCCATAAAAATTCCGCCTGACAGTATTCCGATAATGGGCGGAAGCAAACTTAATCCGCCTAAGGCTTCGGACTGCTCGATAGAAGGCAGTATCAATGACCAAATAGAGGCCGCTAACATTATGCCGGAAGAAAACCCTAAGGATATCGCCGTCAGTTTATCAGTTGTTTTAGATTTTATAAAAAAGGAGGCGCTTGCCCCTAACGACGTTGAGATAAAAATTACCAAAAATCCGAAAACGGTCATTTGTAAACAAGTCATCTATGGTATATTCCTTGTACATTTATATTCAAATCGTATTTTTTTTGATATCGCCGATATTAAAAAAGTGCGATAACCGACTTATAGCCCCACTTTTTTAGATAATTTTCTTTTTTTGTTTGACAAGCCGAAAATCTGTCAATAATTACTTTATAAAATAATATAACGAAGGTGAATTATGGCAAAAAAGAAGTTGGGGTTTTCGCTTAGCGGAGGCGGAGCAAGGGGCGTTGCGCACGCAGGCTTTTTACAGGCGATGGAGGAAAACGGCATCGTCCCCGACGTGATATCGGGATGTTCAATGGGGGCGGTAGTCGGCGGATGCTATTCGGCAGGCATAGGTACGGAAACTTTAAAAAACTGTTTGCTTAGGCTTACCAAAAAAGATATACTTGACATGAACTTTAATTTTTTAAAAAGCCGTTCGATATTTGCAGGCAAAAAAATGAAAGCCCTTTTATCCAGATATTTGGGCGATAGCGAAATTGAAAACCTTAAAATAAAATACGGCTGTATCGCAACAGACCTTGTAAGCGGAAAAGTTGTTGATTTGACCGAAGGCGATCTTGTAACCGCCATACAGGCAAGCGCGGCAATACCCACAGTGTTTGCGCCGATTGAAAGAAACGGAAGCCTTTTGGTAGACGGCGGAGTGCTACTTAGAAACCCCGTAAAACTTGCTAAAAAATTAGGGGCAGACGTAGTCGTCGGGGTTGACGTTATGGGAAAACTTAAAAAAGCGGATAGATATAAAAGGCTGTTAGACGTCGGTATGCGAACTTTTTCGGTTATAGACAACCTTTACTGCGCTAAACTCGGCACAAAAACCGCCGACCTTATGGTTTATCCCGAAGTCGGCGACGTTGAAGTTTTTAATTTTGAAAATCTTGATACCGCCTATGAAAGCGGATATAAAGAAGGGCTTAACAGCGTTGATTCCATTAAAAAACTTTTATGATAACAGCCGTTAGTTGCAATACTATGCGAAAACGCTATTACAAGCAAGCAATTTTACTTGTATAAAACTTAATTCCCCCTAAGGTTTGATAACCTTAGGGGGAATTAAACGTTTGTCTATTTTAAAAGAATTTTAAATCAAAAGTGAAATTACAGTTATAAGATAACCTATAAAAAGTGAGAAAAGCGCGGTGGAAAGAATTACGAAAAGTGTGTTTTTTACGCTTTTACCGTCCTTTATCAAAATTGCGAAGCCCAAACCGCAGTTAACGCTTAATCCTGCTACCGCACCGCCAAGCGACAGTGCGTTTGCCGCATACATTTTGGTTAATAGTACGCTTGAAGCACAGTTGGGGATAAGCCCTATAAGTGTGGAAAACAAAGGTTGCAAATAGATGTTAGCGTCCAAAAAAGAAGTGATTTTATCCTCCCCTATAAAACCTATCATAAGTCCGAAAACTACGTTGATAATTAAAATATAGGCAAAAATCTTTAATGAATGAAGTAACGGATGCAGTAAAAGTTTAAATCTTCCTTCGTGCAAGTTATCAAACTCGCCTTCATGGTGGTGGCAACCATTGTCGCCCTCTTCAACCTCGTTGTCAGCGCTTTTTACCGACCTATGAATAAAGGCGTTTACGATAAAGCCGACTATGACTGCATACGCTAATTTTATGGAAATAAGAAGTATAAGTTTAAGCCATAAATCGGGATTTGCAAAGGCTTGCGAAAACAAAATGGGTATAGCCTCATCACTGGTCGCAATATATACCGAAATAAGCGTACCCGTCAAAATATAATCTTTACGGTAAAGTTTGGTTGCTATTACCGAAAAACCGCACTGCGGTATTACGCCTATACAGGAACCGAAAAAGGGTGCGCCTTTAGAGGACAAAAGATTTTTAAGTCTTTTTTTGCCCACCCCGCGGGATTCCACGATTTCAATAATAAGATAGACCAAAAAGATTACAGGCAAAATTTTGACTGCATCAATTAAAGCGTCTAATAAAATATCGAATAAAATTTCCATAAAATATGCCGATAACGGGCTTATAGCCCTATTTTTATGTTAACAAAACCTTTTTAACCAAGTTAAATCCAACTTCCATTCGCCAATCGAATTTAGTCTTTGGTGTTTTTTATTTGCCTCGCCTAAGGCTTTAATGTAATCTGAGTACGAACAGTTATTCACCTTTTGAAAGTGCTTTATCGCTTGATCTTCATTTCCCATAAGTTGAGTTCTGCCGATATGGATAACCGAATGACAACTATGACAAACGGCAACGACGTCCGTTAAAATCTGCGTGCAAGTCTTTTCGTCGTAAGCCCATCTTTCATGCGCTTCAAGCCGAGTAACTTTTGCACCGCAAATCATACACCTGCCGTCCGCGCGTGCATAGGCGTCCTTTCTTACAACGTCCCACATAGCAGGCTTTAAAATGCTTCTTAAATTGGAGTACCAACAACTGTCGGGAACTAATTCAAAATCAAGTTTATACAAAAAACGTTCACGCTCTTAAGATATTTACGGTAACTAATATTAACACACTAATCGAAAAAAAGCAAGTACAATTTATAGATTAGCATTATAAGATTAGGGTAAAAAAGCGGATTCACTAAAAGTGAGTCCGCTTTTTGTATAAATAATTTAATTTAATTATTTAATGATGGTAGCAACAACGCCGGAACCAACGGTTCTGCCGCCTTCACGGATAGCGAAACGAAGACCTTCTTCGATAGCGAT
>CALZDP010000055.1 GCA_945638575.1 uncultured Clostridia bacterium
TGTCGATATTGACGGGAATTTTGACAGCATATCAATTTTATATAATGATTATAAAGCGGATAATCTTGCTAATAATTATGGTGCATTTCCAAACGCAGTTGTAACAAGTTCAGAAAAAGTAATAGGCAATACGTTTTATAATTATTTTGAGTTGATAGACCAAAATTATGATTTATTATTTGATGCCACTTCGGAAGGAAAGGCTTATTGCTTACTAAACAAGGTTTATAATTCTGACGGCGAGAATACATACCCTGTATTTAAAACAAGTGAGAGTAAATATTATTTTACCGCACCAATCGGTTATAACACGGGGGTTCACGTTACTATAATACCTGTTGATTACATTAACACGGATAAAGTTAAGGCAGGCACAGACGACATTAAACAATGGTTCAAAGAGTGTTGCACACACCCGTTAGTTTATGGCAGCGAACAAGTCGGGAACACGAGAGCAAGCGTTATTATGGATATGCGCAAAGACAATAAAGAGATTATCCGTAACTCTTTACAGTTAGAATTTTGTACTTCGGGAAAGAAAATTTACTTTACTAAATATTACGTACAGTCGGTAAATATCGTAAGAGAAACGGAAAGAACAAGATTAAGATTTTTCTGCTCGGATATTTACTTGTATAATTCTGAAAAACTACCCGACGATATAAGCACGGGAGAGTTTAACGGATATGTGGACATAGTACAAGGACGGACTTATAAAATATATAACGCGCCCGAAAACAAGAACGCGTATTATATAACGGACAGTAACGGTAATATATTATTAGGCACAAACGGACTAACAGAATTTGTGTTTAAGAAAAAAACAATTCGGAACGATTATATTTACAACGATTTTAATATAATAATTGACAAAGTTTAATAAAGGTGGTATTATGAAAATAATGATTGAACTGAAAAACGAGCCGAAAAAGGGCGACATTATCTATTTTAACGGCACGGAATTTGAGTGCGTATCTAAAAACCTGCTATTAGTAGATATACGGAAGTCTATTCTGTCTATAACCGACGAATTAAACGAATTAAACGAGAAAGTCGCCGAATTAAAACTGCACACAGACTACAATATATCAGCCTTAAAAACGGCAGTAAACGAAAAACTGAAAACATATCATAACATTTTACAAACTTTAACACAAGGAGAATAACAATGAAAAAACTTTTACTCTTACTCATTATGCTTTGCGTTTTATGCGTAGGAACGGTAGGATTTGCGAGTGCGGAAGAACCGCCCGTAACGACGGGAGAGATTACGGAAGAACCGCCTGTGGTAACAGGAGAGATTACGGAAGAGCCACCTGCCACAACGGGAGAGATTACGGAAGAAACGCCCGAACCCGAACAAACCGAAGAGAAATCGTATGAAGAGATTGCAACCGATATCGCGGAGAATATTTTAAGTCAATATCTGCCCGAATATCAGGTACAGAAAATCATATCGCTCGGCATTGGCGGTATTGTAATTGCGTTAGGACTTGCATTATTGATTGTATACGCTAAATACCGTAAATACAAACATAATAACCTTGTAGACGTCAAAAATACCGTTATAACTGAAACAGAGAAAGACCTTGCCGAGAAACTAACTATATTCAGCCAGGAACAGATTAAACCTATAATAGAACAGATAAACAATCTTGTTAAGATTATAGCGTTATCGCAGGACAATTCCGCAAACGGTAAACTTGCATTGTTAGAGTTTATAAGCGCAAATAACGAACAGGCGAAAGAAACGAGCGAAACTATAAAAGAAAATATAGAAGAAACCGAGAACACCAAAAAAGCCGTTCAAGAACAAGTTTCGGGGGAATATAAAGACCTTTTTTAAGGGGTAATTTATGGAAACGACTTCCGAAAAGATAGCGACTTATATAAAAAGCAATCTTCTTAACTTTATAGTTGTTATAACGGCGTTTGCTTATGTTTTTTACAATCAGATAGTATTAGACACGGGCGTTGAAATTGCAGAGTGTACCGCAACGGTTTTAATAGGTATTATCTGCGGGCTTGTTATAAAGCAAAGTTTAGGCGAAAGCGGTATATCAAAAGGCTTTTCTTCTCCGTTATGGCTTGAAAGTAAAGAAAAATACAATAAAGCGCGGAATATGGCAACGCCGTATATCGACAAAATCGATAACTTTTACATAAAAGAAGAAGCGGACAAGAAAAAAGAATACAGAATTGTAGTGTTACGCTCTTATGCAATGCGTTATTCGTGGTTTTTCGATAACAAAGGAAACTATACCGAAAATAAAGAACAGTACGAAAAACTCGATAAAAAACAAAAACGAATACTTGCTAAATGTATAAAAGTTAAAATCTATACCCTGAACCTTTTCTCGGAATATTCCCTTGAAGTAACAGAGTATACCAAAAAAGAAACAACCGATAAATCACAACGCGCTAAAATGTTGAGCCGAAACGTATTTATGCAGGTTGCCGTTGCGTTTGTAGGCGGATACTTTACGGCAAGTTTCGGCGGTTGGTCGTGGGGTAAGTTTATAATATCTCTCTTGCAGGTTTGCGTATGGATAGGAACGGGTATAATGCAATTATATTCTAACTATAATTACGTTGTCGTAGACAAAGTAAATAAGTTAAGCCGAAAAGTCGAACTTATTACAAAGTTTACCAAAGGCGCAGAACAGGGCTTATATGACACGAACCCGTATGAAGATATAGAAACACACGAAACCGTGCAATCGCCCGTTACAACCGAAATCTCGCAGTCTAACGGCGAATTAGAACGGTGCAACAACGAAAACATAGATATAGGAGAAGAAAATGGAAACGAACAAATCGTTTATAATTAGACTTATTGCTTTTCTTATGGCGGCGTTGGTATTGCCGTGTATATATTTAGCGATAAGGTTTAATTTGTTTAAGTCTAAAATGGCTATATCGATATGGGGAATTATAATTATAGGGCTTATTCTGATAGTTGTAACCGCTATGATAAAGTTTTATCTTGCGGGTATGAAAACGAAATGGTCGTATCTTAAACAGATATTAGAGGGCTTTATAAAGGTTATACTTCCTATATTGTTTATGCTTGTTGTAGTTGTATGGGCAAAAACGAAATTACAATGGCTTATCGAGAATATAAACCTATTTATAGAAGCAATATGTGTAATACTCGGGTTTGAGACGGTGGCAATAATAATAAATCCGTTGAGTAAATGGGCGTTTGACAACAATGTTGACGGCATTGTTTCGATAGCGGATAAAATTTTCAAAAAAGGGACGGAAGACTGATATGTATTTATATTTTGACAGATACGGAACGTTAAAAGAACAGATAACTTTTAATCCCGCAAGAGTAGGAAACAGCAATGTAAATAAGATATTTGTATATTGGGAAGGTGTAGAAGAGTTTCCCGATTGGGCGCAAGAGTTAGCGTTACAGACAAGATATTTATTGCAAGATAATACGCAATATCCGTCGGCAACGACTTTCGGGTTTTCGGCACAGCCTGAAACCGCAGAACTGCCTTTCGATAAAAATCAGGACTTAAAATACTTTAAGTATTATAAAGAATATAAGTTTTTAACAATCGATATACCCGACGAAGTTTTATCTTATAATGGTGCTGTAAAATCATATATATGGGTATTAAACGCCGACAAGAAACGCATATTAGGTTTAGGCGTATTTGCGTTTATGGTAGACGGAGATATAAACGAAGTTGTTCCTGATGAAAATATATCGTTAGCGCAATGGAATATGATATCTGCGCAATTAGGCTTGTTATCAGGCTCTGTAATAGACGTAACCTGCGATATAGAGACTAACACGCTGAAAGTCTATTACGCAAACGGTTTAACCGCTATACGAAACTTACCGCCGAACGGCGCACAAACTACTATAAGTTCCGACTTTCTTCGAGAGATGATTTTCTCTGCCGATACTTGGGTACAGGACGGCGAAAACGGGTATTATATTTATTTTAGGGCTGAAACAGTAGGATATGAAGATAATAAGTTTTTTGTACAGTTAGAAAGAGACGGCAATTATAATTCTGATTATTATAATAAAACGGGTTCGTATGTATTGTCGGATAATATTTTCAAAGGCTCGGACGGAAGCGTTTTATTGTACTCTAACGAACCGTATAGCGGGAGATTGCTTGTTGTAGGAGGGAACTTATTATCAGGCGATATTTTAGTTACGGGCTTATCATATAATGACGTAAACAGCAATTTAGTATACCATACGGCAGACGGGATTACACATTCAATATATTTAGGCATTAACGAAAAATTCGACAAATCGAATGTCTCTCAAACGACAGGCGATAGCGGACTTAAAGTAATGTCTCAAAAAGTCGTTACGGAATTATTAAATGATAAATTATTCAAGTGGGATGTTGTTCAAACGACAGGCGATAGTACAGTTAAAGTAATGTCGCAAAAAGCCGCTACAGATAATTTTGCTCGTTTAGTCGATGGAAAAGTACCCGAAAGTCAACTACCGTC
>CALZDP010000056.1 GCA_945638575.1 uncultured Clostridia bacterium
TCTCAGTTCCAATGTGGCCGATCACCCTCTCAGGTCGGCTACCCATCGTCGACTTGGTGGGCCTTTACCTCACCAACTATCTAATGGGACGCGAGCTCATCTCTATCCGATAAATCTTTCATCCAACTGCGATGCCGCAAATGGATAATATGCGGTATTAGCACAAATTTCTCTGTGTTATTCCCCAGATAGAGGCAGATTGCTCACGCGTTACTCACCCGTCCGCTACTTTCATAGAGGAGCAAGCCCCTCTAATCACGTTCAACTTGCATGTGTTAAGCACGCCGCCAGCGTTCGTCCTGAGCCAGAATCAAACTCTTAAGTTTAATTTCATAAAGCCGCACTTATTGCTAAGTGCAACTGCTCTAACGTTATTTGTTATTGCTGACTGTTTTTTTGGTACATATTAAATATACTCAAATTAATTGACAGAAACTTTTTCATCAAAATTGTTTTTGAATCAATTCATTTCCTTCTATTCAGTTTTTAATCTACAAATGGCTGAGCAAACTGCTCAACGAGTGCTGTTTTTCGATGACAGCCTACTAATATTACCATAAGTGTTTTCTTATGTCAACTGTTTTTTCAAGGTTTTTTAAACTTTTTTAAAACTTTTTAAAAGTTTTTTATCGCCTGAAAACCTTTCCGATACCTTGCGGTAATCAGTTGACCACTTGGGCAACATTTGCGTTTATTAAACTACATTTTCGATTTTTTGTCAACTGTTTTTTCGAGAATTTTTTATATTTTTTTACTTTTTTTTCTTTTTTTATTCGTTACACAATATCTTGTGGTAGTTTGCTTAAAAAAGCACAAGAATAAAGAGTTTTTGCCCTTTTAAAACTTACCGCACAGGCTTCTGTCAATTATATTTTGCAACAAATTTTATTTTTAACCCCTTTATTTTACGGGCGTAAAAGTTAAATTTTTTGATATTACGGCGTAAAAACAACCGCTCTTTAAAAATTTTCTATCTTTTTGTCGTTTTTATTTTGCGTTTCATTTTTATTGTAATTAACGCGCCCTCGCGCGCGCACGCACGCATTACGCGTATATAATGATAAAATAGATAGCGGCACTTTTTTGATAACCATACGATATTTTTTTAAGTCGTAAATCTTTTTGTTCAACTCTTTTATAAAAACTCAATTTAAAATATAAAAGCGGGGCAATCTTTAATGAAAGCCTCGCTTCGATTGTTTTAGCATTTGCAATTTCAGGAAATAAAATATTCGTAAGTAAAGTCGGTTACTTCCCTGTAAAGTTGAATGGTCCCTATCTGCAAACTTACGGACGGAACTATCAAACATTCTTCATCGATGTCGCCAAATTTATAATCGGAATATTCGAGCGTCTTTGTTCCTTCGCTGTTTGTCATGGAAAATTTAACCAAGTTACTTGTTTCGTCTTGGAAAAAGAAAGTGTACGTGGCGCCTTCGTAAGCGATGTCTGTTTTAGTGCAAATATTACCTTTATAGTCGACCTTTTCGCCTGCGCTGAACATTGTCAAAAAACTGCCGGAAGTAATATAAGCGGTATACTTGAACATAAAATTTTTGCTGTAATTTACGTCGACGCCTTCGGTCTTTTTAAACTCTCCGCACCAAAAACCGCCTTTTTTGCTTTCGCATATTTCATAAAAGGTATCGTCGACAAAAATTTGTCTGTACGCTAAATCTTCATTGTTAAAACCGTTCGTCGAAAACCTGTAAGCGTACTCGTCATTCTTTTTGTAGCAGGAAATATATATAGGCAGTTCCGAAGCAGAATCCGTGTATACAATGTTGAAAGAATACTCGCTTGCTTGACTAAGTTTATTGTTGTAGTCGAGCGCAGTCGTATTTGAACAGGAAACCGCAGTAAAAAGAAAAACCAAAACGGCTAAACATAACGCAAATTTTTTCATAAAAACTCCTTAAAAAATATTTGATAACCAAAAAAATGTTAGAAACAGGCTTATATGCCGACTTTTGTCAATTTTTCAGGTGCTGTGTACCAGCCAAGTGCAGTTAACACAGTCAACCGCAAATTAGGAATGAAGTCGCTTCATTAATGTATGAAGAATTGAAATAAGGCGGTCGAGTTATCGTTTTATATAATTCTCGGTATCCCACAGTAATTCTTAATTCAACATTCTTAATTCTTAATTCAAGGGTAGAAAGCACCCGTTAACGGGCTTATAGGCCGACTTTTTAACTTTTTGCACCGTTTGTAACATCCGTCAAAGACTGTGCGGAAAAGATTTTACCGCCGCCCAAAAGTATACCGCCTGAGTAAAACACCGCATATTGACCAACGGTAACCGCCCGTTCGCATTCATCGAGGGTAACTTTTGCGATACCCCCGTCTATGTAAACTGTTGCGGGCTTTTCGGTAGTTCTGTACCGAGTTTTTACCTTGCATTTAAAGGGATTTTCTTTAGGCTCGGTAATAAAATTAAGATCGCAAACTTCAAAAATACGAACGGATAAGGCTTCTTCGGATCCGTGAGATACGTACAAAGTGTTGGACTTACCGTCCTTGCCGACGACAAACCAACGCCCGTCCTCACCGCTTTTGCCGCCGAGTTCAAGGCCTTTGCGCTGTCCTAAAGTATAGCGGTAAAGTCCTTTGTGAACGCCGACTACTTCCCCGCGGTCTGTTACTATAGGTCCGCTTTTTGTCGCAATATGCTCGCTTAAAAAATCGGTAAACTTTCTGCCTTCCGCCACGCAAACGTCCGAACTGTCCTTTTTTTGAGCGGTGGGAATCCCGTTTTCTTCGGCAATTTTGCGGACTTCTTCCTTGGTAAATCCGCCTAACGGAAAGAGAGTTTTTTCAAGTGCAGAAGCGGAAACAGCGGTTAAAAAATAGGTTTGGTCCTTTTTTTGATCCACTGCCTTAGATAAACAAACCTTTCCGTCAACAACTTTCAGCGAGCAATAATGACCGGTGGCCACATAGTCGCAGCCTAATTCCTTTGCCTTATCAAAAAGCGCCCCGAATTTTATGTATTTGTTGCAAAGCACGCAAATGTTTGGTGTATTGCCCACGGCGTATTCCGACAAAAAAGGCGCAAAAACCTTTTCGTTAAAAAGTTCGAGAAAATCCGCGACGTAATACTTTATATCCAAATATTTGCAGACACAGTCAAGGTCGGCAAGGTCTTTTTCGCCCATTACCGTAAAATGAAGCCCTACGACTTCGTATCCCTGCTTTTTTAAAAGGTAAGCCGCAACGGAACTGTCAACGCCGCCGCTCATACCGACCAAAACTTTTTTCATCGTTATACACTCTTTTATTTATTGTATCTTTTGAACCGCTTTTTGTCAATACTTTTACAGAGTATAAAAAAGCAAAACATTTATAGTAATTTTTTGCTTTTGTTCACGCCCGTTTGACAGTATTGCATTTTGGTGTTAAAATATATCGAGTAACAAATATAATGCTTTTTAAAAATAAGCCGAAACAGAAAAAGTTACCGCAAAGACTTATTTTGTAAGTTATATTACTTAAATTTAGAAAAATTTATTCGCAAAATTATAATATCTTATGTGCCTGTGGTGGAATTGGATACCATAAGAGCCTCCGACGCTCTCGGTTCGGGTTCGAGCCCCGACAGGCATACCAACAACCTGTGATTTAAAAAAATCGCAGGTTTTTTATATTTAAAATTTTAACCGTATTTTATTTTTACAATAATCAAAAAAACACCCGTAGCAGTGCGCTTTTTTGATTAAATGTAGGGCTATAGGTCGGTTAACGGACTAATTTGATAAAAACAGACTTATTGAAATTTACAGACTATATCATTCGAGCCAAAATGAAACACGGTTTATTTATAACAAAGTTCAGACGATTAAACGCACTAAAATCACTAGCGATAATAATCGCGCGCCTATCCAAACTTTTTTAACGTAACTAT
>CALZDP010000057.1 GCA_945638575.1 uncultured Clostridia bacterium
AACGGCATTAGCCTCTTTTGAACTCCCAGACTATCCGGGGGGTTTCGTTAGACAAAAAAAAGCGTTCACGCGGCTAAACGTGAACGCTTTTTGCAACCAAAATATGTTTTAATCAGAATACGACGACGCGTCCTTCTTGCTTGTATTTCCTTTTCGCCTTCGCCAAACAAGATTTTGCTACAAAGCTGAAATATAAACGAATGAAGCATCCGACAAGCAAAGGAATACCGACTATTGCAAAAGACAAAATAATGGACATAATCCAGAACCAAAAGCCACGCGGAACAAATGAGATGGCTTTTAACCAACGGTTAATATTTGATTTCGGATTTTTGGCAATTTCCTCCGTTGTGCCGACGTCAATTCTAAGAGCGAAATATTCCATGTAATATTTTTTCTCTTCCTTTATGCGATATGTATCGTTTCCCGTCGCAACAGCCGTATGTCCGGAAACGTATGAGCTTTCGGATTTATCTTCTGTCGGGTAAAGTCCGAAATAATCATGCGGCTTCATACCGTTTTTATCTTTACGCCCCGGATGTTTGGTGGCAACGGCACGGATAAGACCGGCCTCACGATCTGTTATTTTGCCTTTCTCCTTGCAGGGGATTCTTACAACGTCTCCCTTGACACCACTGTAATAGATTTTTTTCCACGCATCAAACATAAAATATTCTCCTTTGATCTATGTAGTTAATGTGTACTTTTACTACAACGCCGTATTTTTTTGCTTTTTATTAAAAGTACCATAGTAATTATACTATAACGGCGCTTTTATAGCAAGTAAATTGACGTAGTAAAAGTACACTTTTCCTAAAATAATTAAAATATTTGTCGCATATGGACGCGGAACGGTAAACCGAATCCGCGCTTTTTGCTATGCTTAAAGGAAATGAAAGGAGCGTTCTATATTATGAACACATACGCCTACGCCCGCGTTTCCGCACGCGACCAAAATTTACAGCGTCAGATTGCCGCATTTTCAGAGTACGGAATTGAAAAAAGCCGCATTTTCTCCGATAAGAAAAGCGGCAAGGACTTTGCAAGAAAAGAGTATAAACGACTTGTTAGAAAACTGAAAAACGGCGACTTACTTGTGATTAAATCTATTGACCGTTTGGGGCGCAATTACGACCAAATCATAGCGGAATGGGCGCACATTACAAACACCATAGGCGCGGACATTTTAGTTTTAGATATGCCGCTATTAGATACGCGCACAAAAGCCGATACGCTTGTAGGTAAATTCATTTCGGACATTGTTTTGCAAGTTTTATCTTTTGTAGCCGAAAAAGAGCGCGAAAACATAAAGCAGCGGCAAGCGGACGGAATAAGACTTGCCAAGCAAAACGGCGTTAAATTCGGCAGACCGAAAAAGCAATACAGCGACGATTTTTTGAGCATAGCAACGGACTATATACAAAAACGCATAAATCTGAAAACAGCGTTGAAATTATCGGGCATAAAGCAAGATAATTTTTTCTATCACATACGGCAGATAAAGCAAATAATAGAATGAATGACATTATACGACATCAAAAGCGGTATTGAGATAATTTTTCTTGTTCTATTCGTGATAAAATCAACGTGAGATTTTTATTCTTTTGCATAAGAATTTTATAGGTTTGTTATTCGCTTGTGCTTACCGTCTGGGGACGGAATACGCCGCCTTGACAAATTGTAAAGGGCGACGATTTATCTCCCGTTAGGCATAAAACCGTCGTCCCCTACGGGGCAAACCCTTGACAATTTGCCTGCGGCGGCATTTTTTGCTGGTTAAGACGGTAAGCACCAAAGCGAACAACAAAATTTTTAAGCCGCAGTCCGCAACGGACGGCGCAAAGGAGCAAAGCACAATGAAAAACGCAGTTATTTACGCTCGTTTCAGTTCACACGCACAGAACGAGCAAAGCATTGAGGGACAACTCAAAGAATGTTACACTTTTGCAGAGCGTAGCGGCTTACGCATAGTCCACGAGTACATAGACCGCGCATTGACGGGAACGACGGACAAACGCCCCGAATTTTTGCAAATGATTGAGGACAGCAAGCGCAAAGGCTTTCAGTTTGTTGTTGTCTATCAATTAGACCGTTTTGCCCGTAATAGGTACGACAGCGCAACGTACAAGGCAAAACTGAAAAAGAACGGCGTGCGCGTGTTATCGGCAAAAGAGAATATCACGGACGACGCGAGCGGCATTTTGATTGAGGGCGTTTTGGAAAGTATGGCGGAATATTACAGCGCGGAATTATCGCAAAAGATAAAGCGCGGTATCGCTATATCTGCCTCGAAATGTAAGTTTTTCGGCGGCAAAGTGCCGCTCGGCTACAAGATAGACGAAAAGAAAGATTATGTCATAGACGAGGACACCGCGCCCATCGTCAGACGAATGTTTGAAATGTTAGCGGGCGGCTACAATTACGCGCAAATCGCCCGTTATATGAACGAGCGCGGAATACCGACCTCGACGGGCGGCAAATGGGGCAAGAACAGTTTTAACAGCATATTTTCAAATCGTCGTTATTTGGGCAAATACATTTTTCACGACGAGGAAATCGACGGCGGCATACCGCAACTGATTGACGACGGGCTTTTTGCGGACGTGCAAAAGGTATTAGAGAAATACGCCGCCGCGCCTTCTCGCGGCAAAGCGAAAGTCGAATATCTTTTGTCGGACAAATTGCTATGCGGCAAGTGCGCAAGCAAAATGACGGGTAGCACCGACTCCATAGGTCGTTTACCGACCCACAGATAAAATAGAAGCAAAAGTGCGGAAATCCCTTGAAAACAGTCGGCGTTGCCGTCTGTTGTGCGGTGCGGCAGGGCGTTTACGACCCAGACGCTTTAACCTGCTTGATTTTCGACCCTGCGAAAATCAGAGTTTCGGCTGTTCATCCGCGCTTTTCCCACCGTCCGAATTTTGCCCTCATTTTGCCGTTTCCTCGGTCTTTCGGGTACTTCCTCTGCCCAGGGCGGTTTTGTGCCGTTTTGGGCTTAAAAAACGCACAGGCTCTGTGCGTTTTCCGTTTCCTTATTCGTTTAGTTGGGTATTTACTTACCCCTGCGCCCATTTCGCAAATTTGCCCGAATGTCATCAGCGTTTTGTGTTGCTCTTGCCGCCTCAAGTCGCTTGGCAAGGTTGGCTTGTTCTTCCTCGCTAATATCTCCACGAAAGATAATCGTTAGGTATTTCTTCGGAAAAATATAGGTCACACCGCCGTATTTGTTTGTTGCTTTTAGACGGTATAGGTTGGGGTGCTTTTCCATTGCTGCCTTGAGCTTCTTTTTCAACTTTGTGTTATGCGTATAGACTTCCGCTTCGTTTTCTCCCTCGTTAAAGAGAATGATGGTTTCCTGTTCAATTCTTGTAAGATTCATTTTCTTTCCTCCTGTTTTTTGAAATAAAAAAGCCGAGGATATTTCTATCACTCGACTCAATATGTCTTATTAATTTTTTTATTTTCGGGTAGGGCTTTGTGGGCGATTTTTGTTCTCTCGGGAGTTCAAATCTATTCAGTATCGGAAAATGCCCGTTTTTCATCTACAAAATCGAACTGTAAAAAACCGCCCCTTAAAAAGCAAAAATCCCTTGAAAAATCAAGGGATCTGCGGGCAATATCTTTTTCATCGCCCTTTTATGG
>CALZDP010000058.1 GCA_945638575.1 uncultured Clostridia bacterium
AAAAAAAGGAAGGTGCAAAATGCACCTTCCTTTTTTTGGCGGAGGCAGAGGGATTCGAACCCCCGTGGGCGTGAACCCAAACGGTTTTCAAGACCGCCTCGTTGTGACCGCTTCGATATGCCTCCGTAAAAATATTGATTTTCGTTTGTTATGTCATTATAAACCACTTTAAAATAAAAATCAAGGATTTAAAACGCATTTTTTAAATTTATCGGGTAACGGTTGCATAATGCCGCAGTTTATGTTACAATAGAAAATCATAAGAATGGGTGTTAAAAATGAAAAATTCAGCGTTGAATACCGACGAACTAACTTATGAAATTTATAAAAACACCGAAGAAAAGTCCGCCTATAGGCCCGTTATCGACCGATTTAGTAAAAAAGGTTCATTTAAAAACACTCTTTTTGATTGCTTTAAATCGGTTAAAATTTTTATTTTAAGGGCTTGGGACTATTTTTTTGTAAGCATTTTTATATTGCTGATTTTCGGGATATCTCTTGCCGTAAACGACGTTTACCCATTCGGCAAAAACGCCATGGCGGGTTACGACATGTTGGCGCAGGTTTCCCCTTTTATCGAGCATCTTTTTGACGTGTTTGAAGGGAAATCTTCCCTATTTTATTCCACTGCCATTTCGGGCGGAACGGATGTGTTCGGAACTATGGCGTACTGCATGATAAGTCCTTTTACCTGGATTTTTCTGCTGTTTGGCAAAGGCAACGTCTACTACGGCGTGGGGATAGTGTTACCGCTAAAACTGATTTTTGTAAGTTTTGCGGCGCTATACTTTTTGCACAAGCAAAAAAACATACCAAAACCGATAGCCGCACTATTTTCGCTTTTATATGCTTTTTCCGGCTATACGTTTGTGGCGAACACCTATATAAATTGGGTAGATTTAATGATTTATATGCCGTTTGTGGCAATAAACTACAAAAAACTTGTTGAAACAGGCAAAATTTGGGGCTTTGCAATATCTTACGCGCTAATGATTTACACCTGTTTTTCGCTATCGAGTTTTGCAATGCTGTTGGTCTTTTTAATAATTTTTTGCTACGGCGTAATAGTTAAACATCCGAACAAAAAAGAAGTTTTAGCAAAAAGTTGTTTGGGGCTTTTATTGGCGGTCGGGCTTTCACTGCCAGTCATGGTGCCTTCATTTATCGCCTATTTAAGTTCAAAACGAAGTACCGGACTGTTTGAAAATCTTTTTGCAAACCTTAACGCCACCCACTTATACCGTAAAATTACTTACATCTTAAGCGACGCGACTTTCTTGTTTTTAATACTCGTTTATTTTATAAAAAACGGTTTTAAACGACCTATAGACCGATTTTTGTTTATTACGGGCGTAATTTTACTGATGCCGATATTGGTTGACGAATGTTGCAATTTGTTAAACGGCGGTTCTTATTTAAGTTACTCTTTAAGGTTTGGTTTTTTGAACGCTTTTTACGAACTTTTTATCGCCGCGCGACTTGTTTCGGAATCTTCTTTAGCCTTAACAGATAAAAAGGTCGACACGGACGGTATAACGCCCCGTTTAGACGGCGACCGCACAACCTTAGATGCCCCTTCCCCTTTAAAAGACAACCTTTTAAAAGCCGAAAAAGCAAAATCTTTAAGAAACAATATAATTTTCGGCACTGCGCTAACCTTAATTGCCGTCGGCGCGATTTTATACCTTGTGTTTTCCGACAAAGTGATAGAATTAGTCGACAAAATATATAAAAAGACCGACGAAAGTTATTCTTACGAATTCTATTCGGTGTTTGCGCACTCTTTGGGCGGTTTGGAAGTAATAGGTCCTTACGCCGTAATTTTGGCGATACTTTTTTCCGTAGCCCTTTTGTTCTACAAAAAACGACTGTGCGGAAAAGAGGTTATTTCAATAATATTATGCGTAGTAATGGCCGCTCAGTTGTCTTTTTACGGGTTGTCGCTGGTTAAAGGCAATCTTTACGACACAAAATACTACGACGGATTTAACCAAATGGTTAATCTTATAAACGGCGAAAATGTCGGCGCCGATAATAACGACTTAATCGGCGACGTTGGCAAGGGCGCCACCACTACAGGCGCAAGCGAATATTACCGAATAAAGGACACCGAGGACGCTTTTACCGCCTGTCTGCCGCTTGCCACGCACACAAATTCCTTCGGGGTGTTTTCCTCGGTTGCCGACCGACGTAACTTTACCGCCACAGACTTTTTCGACTACCGCGGAAACGGCATAAACAGCGCTAAAAGTGCAGGCGGAATGTTTTTGGGCGATATGTTGCTTGGTTATAAATACTACGTATTTAAGAACGAGGGCGATAACGCCGACATTTCGCACGTTGACAGATATTATCTTGAAAAGTTAGACGGTTATGATAAAAACGGGCTTTCTGCCTACAAAAACAATGCGGTTTTTCCAACTGCTTTTACGGTTAAGGGCAAAGACCTTGATTTTAAAGGGCTATCGCTTGCCCAAAAGTACGACAAACTTTACAACTTTCTTGGCGGAAACGGAAGTCTTTACGACGAATACGACCTTGAACTTACCGACAGTTACGACACGGACATTACAAAATTAGACGACGGCGTAATTAAAATTTCCGTCCGCATTAGGGATAAAGATTGCTATTGGTTTTTGTCAACAGACTTTTCCGAAGACTGTGACGTGCGTTACTGCAGAACCGGTGTTTACGACGATGGCGACGCGGTAAAACTTGAAAAAGGCGGAGATATTTTGTTTTCTTATTACAAATACAGCAGTGCCGCTTACGTCGCCACCTTAAAAGATTACAGCAAAAAACTTACCGTAGAAGATGTAAAAAACCACTGCAAAGTTTACGGTATATCCGCCAAAAAGATTTACAATCCTTACGACGGCGATGAAGAAGTTTACGACGCGGTATGGAAAAACAAAGCGGACTTTACGATTAAAAACGGAAACACTTTTAATATAACCGCGAACGCCGCCGACGACGGCACATACTTGTTTTTAAGTTTCGTTGCCCTTGACGGACATAAAGCGTACGTTAACGGCAAAGAGGCGCAGTTTATCGATAACGGTTTGGATTTAATGCTTTTAAAACTTGATAAAGGCGAAAACAACGTGGTTATCAAGTACCGCTCTCCTTATATAAAATATGCCGTTTTCGGGCTTATAGGGGCACTTTTGGTATGTGCGTCGGTAATTTTCATTTTAAAAAGCAAACGTTTGAAAGGCTTTTTTAACACCGCGATTTATTATATGGCAATAGTGCTGTTTATAGCCGTTTTGGGCTTTTTTATAATCTTTCCGACGGCGGTATTTTTAGTAAAATTCGTTAAACTTATAATAGGTCTTTTTTAACACCTAAATAAAGCACAATAAAACCAGGTGAATTGTCAAACTAAGTGCAACACATAGAAAGGAATTCATTAAATAAATCTA
>CALZDP010000059.1 GCA_945638575.1 uncultured Clostridia bacterium
CACCATAATACTATGACGCACGGACGCACCTATGTATGCGCCCGTGCTAACCATACCGGTTGTGATATTGTTCTCGATGGAGAATATCGTTTTGATGACCCCGAGCAGAAAAGGCGCTTGCTTGGCTCAAATAATCAACGAATTCTTTGCTTGACGGATAGATATAAGAATTGTATATCTTGGTTCGATATAAAAAACGGAAAATCTGTCGAAGTAAACTTGGCGGAACAAATCGTTTTCAACGGAGATAAGATTTAAGAGAACAATTGAAATTCATACAAATAGTCAGAAATAGAATAATACAACAATTTCATATCAATAGGAAAGGAAGTTTGACAATAGTCAGGCTTCCTTTTTGTATGCGGTTGTTAAAAAAATTCAGGTAACTTTTTTATTAAAAACCTTGTAAAACCTATCGTCAAATGTCCCCTTATTATAGAGGGGCATTTTTTCTTTTCCGAAAAATACGAAGTTATACAGTGAAAGTTACCAATTATAGTAGGAGGACAATAAAAATTTTTTCTAAACACCCCCGCAAAGTGATTGAAACTTTCCAATAATATTGAGGATATGTAACGGAAACATAAAGGTTTTTGTCCTCTATTGTCCATATATAGTGAGAAAATCTTTGTCTTAATGAAAAAAGTTTCGTGCAGACCGTTAACTTTCGTGTCTGAAGTTTCCAATTATAGTAGAGGGATATTTATTTTCGGAAAAATACGAAGTTCTTACTCTCTGTTGTCCATATATAGTGAGGGGATCTTTGTCTTAACGAAAAAAGTTTCGCGTAAACCATTAAGTTTCGTACCGGAAATGTCCAATAATAGTGAAGGTAAAATAAATTACCATGAATTTCTTAAAACACCCCGCCAAAGGGTATGGTAAGTTTCCAATTATAGTAGAAGGGTTTTTGAAAATGTTCAGTGAAACACCCCCACAACGAGATGAAAACTTTCCAATATAAGTAGAGGATATTTTCAAGAACTTACGAAAAACACCCCCCCCACAAACGGGCAAGCAAATGTCCATATATAGTGAACGGAAAAGGAGATAACAGATAATGAGTTACAAACAAGTGTACCCGCCTTAGCGGGCAGAAAAACAAAACGTAAAGCAGAAAAACATAAGGAGGTATTCAGATTGACGCAATTTACGTTTTATGAGATTTACAAAGACGTTATGGAAATGCTGGACGACGATGCGACGCGTGGACAGTTTATGAAAGCGATCTGCAAGTTTATGTTCGAAGAAGAGCCGGTAAAACCGCCGAAAGGAAACAAGTCGGAATACTTTTGGGAGAACATTATCGACGTGATGATGGAAAGCAAGGAAGCCGAAAAGAACGGGAAACGCCCCAAAAGGCTTAACATGAAGATGAAACACTTCACCTTCCAATGCGCTTACTACAAGGCAATCCTGCTGATGACGGACGAAGAGATATGGCAATATATAAAGGCAATCTACGGTTATATGGTAGACGGTGTTGAACCTACGGATCTGAGCAATAACGTTGCGCTCTACTTCAATCTTGCCAAAAGGAAACTCGACATAAGCAAGACGAGAAGTGTTGTCGGAAAACATGGAGGTAAACTACGGAAACAAACTGCTGCAATTACACTGGAACAGTTTTTGTCAGTAAATCCGCACATCAGGAACAATCTCTACGGCAATGCGGTTGAACTTGTAAAAGACAAAGATTTCTCTGTACTTTCGGACAAGTTAAAAGCAAGTTCCAAGTGGGCAAACGAACCAAGTCTTTACAAGATACTGTCGCACTACGACGAGATTATATCGTCATAACGGAAAGCAAAAGCCCGAAAAATAAATTGGAAAACGGGTACATTTTACAAGCAGGATAAGGTTTTTGCAATCTATTTCAAAAACGGGCTTGGGAACAAGTCGGAAACCGACTTTTCCATGAGGCGAGACAAAGATAAAAAAAGAAAAGAAACATAAAAAATCAGAGTATCTACATTCCGGTTCTGAAAAAGAGCTTGACTTTCCGAAGCAATTAACGTAAAATATTAGTGTCGTATCTATACGATAATATATTCTAAGGAGATTTGCTATGAACAAAGACGAAGTTTTAAGAAAAGCGGAAAACGGCGAAGGCTTGACGGTTGAAGAAATCAAGTTGTATCAAAGCATCGTAAAACCTGTAAAACACGTTTACGGCATGTATGGTACGCTTGCGAAAATCTATCTTGAAGAGCATAACGTCGGGAAGATGTGGGCATTAGCCGGCGACCTCCCCGCCTATCTGCATGGGATAGACAAACAGGCGGAAGAGCTTTATTCGGTCATGTACGAGAAATTGTCCAGAGACGAACAGTATAAGCGGACGGGAAATTATATCGAGGACGTCAGACGGATAAACGAAATGCAAAGCCGTATCGAAGAAGAAATCTTGAATGAAATCGTCTATGTATAAGGAGCAGGCGCTATGGAACGGAAAGAAGATACTGCAAGGCGCATAACCCGCAGGAAGTATGAAGAAAAGCACAAGGAACGAAGAAAAGAAATAAACGGGAGCTTTGGCACAATGATGCCGAGAGCATTATGTGATGAGATAAACGAATTTCTTCGAGTGAACAACATAACGAAAGTTAAGTTAATCGTGGAAGGATACGAAGCGTTAAAGCAGAAGATGAGCAGCGTAACGCAGGAAAAGTAGTTCTTCCCCTTCTTTGCGTGTTTGCGTAATAAAATCCAAAGGAGATTCGATTACGGAAAACACGATGAAAGAAACAGTATATGATAAGAAAATCGGCAACACGGTTTATACCGTTGTTTTAAGACCCAGCGAAACGGCGAAAAACAGCATCTTCGACCTGACGAAAAAGATGATAGAATCGGGCGTCGAAGATATGCTGTCCGCTAAACACGACGAACTTGCAGAGTGTTCTTATAAGGAGTAATCTATGAGAACACGAAATAACAATCATCAGGACAAAATCACGGCGCTATACTGTCGGTTAAGCCGTGACGACGAACAGGAAGGTGACAGCAACAGCATCGTACATCAAAAAGAAATATTGAGCAAATATGCAAAAGAACACGGCTTCCGCAATCTTGAAACGTTTGTGGACGACGGATATTCGGGCACGAACTTCAACCGCCCAGATTTTCAGCGTTTAATGCGTAAAGTCGACGCCGGCGAAGTCGGGACAATCATTGTCAAGGATATGTCGAGGCTCGGCAGGGATTATCTGAAAGTCGGTGTGTATACCGAAATAACCTTTCCCGAAGCGGGCGTAAGGTTTATCGCGGTCAATGACGGCGTGGACAGTGAAAGTCAGGTCGACAACGATTTTACCCCATTCCGTAATATCATCAACGAGTGGTACGCAAAGGATACGAGCAAGAAGATCCGCGCGGTATTCCGTTCCAAAGGCAATTCGGGAAAACAC
>CALZDP010000060.1 GCA_945638575.1 uncultured Clostridia bacterium
CATCGCCACGGGTACGGTAGGTTACCGAGCCGTCGGCGGCGACTTCTATACTGCGAATACGGTGAATATAGGTTTTACCGCTCGGGTGGCGGTAAGCAACTACGTCGTACTGCCGTAAATCGGACGGGTTAACAACTTCTAAAACGATTATGGCGTAAGTAGGAAACTGATCGTTTAAGTTGTTTGAGAACAAGTAAGTGTTGTTTTGGTTTTTTTCGCTCATAGAGCCCGAAGCGACTACCATAAGCGATTTTGTACCGAGCGGTAACTCTTTGGAAAACCTTACGAAAGCCGTAAATACCAAGCACACCGTTATAAACGCCATAAGCAGTGTGTAAACGGTAAGTTTAAGACCTTTAAGAATTTTTTTATTGCGAATAACAGACGGCTGTTTATCGTGAAAGTATTGTTCGATAAGTTCGATATCGCGCTTGCCGGAAAGGACTTCGGACACCGCAAACTTACGATAGTTTACAAAAAGTACGGTGAAGACTACTGTAAAACAGGCTACACCGACCGCCGCAACTATTAAAGCAATGGCTTGACTGTCAAACTGCATTGCCGATATCATTGTCGTTATTTTGTAAACGTTCACTTTGAATTCTCCGTATGTCGGGCGTTGGCCCTTGAATTAAGAATTAAGAATTTTGAATTAAGAATTGAGGGCGGAAGTAAATTATAAAAAATAATTCAACTACCCTGTTTCGATCCTTAATAGCGAAGCGATTTAATTCTTCATTCGCGGCTGCAATACTACACGCACGCACGCACGCACGTGTAATGCGCGCGCGTAAAAAAATGTGCGCAAAAGCGCATAAAAAAGTTAAATAACCGACCTATAGGCAGGTTTTTATCGAAAATATCAAAAACCTTCCCAAGGCGGGCGTATATGCCCGTCTTGGGATATTGTTTTATGATTTTGAAAAGAAAACGTCTGTTATTGTCTTACGTTTGCTTCGATATAAAGCGTGTAAGTAGGTCTTTTAAAATTTTCGTCTTCGTAAATTGCGGCAGACAACGCTGTTTGCGTAGCGGTAAGCCACGTTTGTACTTCGCCTTGATTTGTTGCGCCTTGAACGTAAGTAACAACGTTAGTTTGTGTATCCATAGCAGTCTTCATTGCTTGAGGATAATAGTTGCTAAGCACTACGCCGTTTACGATAGCCTGAAGTTGCAAAAGTTCAAGTTGGATAAGGTTTGTGGTATATCCGCTGTTAAGACCGGTTACCGCGTCAAAATTGCCCCAGTTACCTTCATTTGCCGAAGTAGCAGGGTTAGTACGGTTATATCTTGCGCCCCAACCGAAAGCAAGGTCGGTGCCGGTAAAGGTTACCACGTTAGAAGTATTATCTACGGAAAGCGTAATCCCGTTTTCCGAATCACCGTAAGTCAAACCTTCGCCGGTTAAATCGGTAATGTTTGAAAAGGAAACCTTTTCGGTCATACTCGTACCGTCCCAAGTGCCGTTTACAACCTTAGGTAACGTATTACCGTCTTTATCCATCGCGTAAGCGGGTAATTCGATAAAAGCGTTTGCTGCGGTATAAACCCAGTTATCGTTTACTTTAGATAAACCTGCTGCGGTAACGATAGCGTCGGGAACCTTTACGGAGAACAGAAGTTCGCCAACCCTGTGTGCGTTTTCAACACTTCCGTTGAAAGAGAAAGTTAATTTTTCCGGTTTGTCCGTACCGTTTTCGGGATTGAAGGTGATTAAGCCTGCGGCGTTTGACGGAGCCGCAAAAACTATTTCGTACTTAGCGTCGTTATCTTCCGTGTTAATTAATTCGTTAGCAGCGTTAACGTTGTCGACAGTAATTTTAATATTAGCCTGTGAAACAGACTGGGTTACGATACCGCCGGTACCTTGCGCAGTCGAGTTTGTAGAAATCAACCATGACGCGAAACCTACTGCGGTTAAAGTAACCATAGCGAACATTGCTATACCGAAGGCAAGCGCCCTGCGGCCGAATGCACGCCTTGTAGATCTTTTTTTATTAGCCATAAATTATGTACCTCTTTGTGTTAATTAAAGGAACAACCGATTAAGGCTGTGCCGGTGCTACTACTGCAAGGTGTAAGTAGTAGTTCGCGCCATTTAATGCATTAACTAAATTCAAAGCATTCGTTGCTGCAGTTCTGTTAGTTGAATTGTTTTCTAATCCATTATAATACGTATAAGGATTGCCGTTAGTACCCCAAGCGAAAGTTACGGTAACTGTTGCGGTTGCATTTATGCCGTTAGCTGCTACGGTAAAGTCGCCTGCAGCTAATTTAATAACCGCACCGGCTGTCATGTCAGTCGCCTTATTTGTATTTCCAGAACCACATGACAAGGTAGGATAATCAATTACGCCATTTTCAACAGCAGCTGCGTATTTTTCAGCTGTAGTACTTGTTCCATTCGCAGCCAAACCATTTAAAGTAACTTGTACGCTGGCGCCATTCAAAAGTTTAGCAACGTCACGACCAACACTAGTATCAAACGCAACTTCAGGAGTAATCGTTATGGTAAATGTAACCGTTAAATTTTCTTCATCAACGTCTTCCATGCTTAACCAATCATAAGTGGTAGAAGGAGCTTGATAACCCTCCTCTGCCGCATCGGTATCAACTGGTTTACCAAATGTAATTGTTTTGTCAGCTTCTGCGGCGGTAGTAGCAGTTACTGTAAAGTAATTGTTGCTTACGTCGTAAGTTACGAAACTACCCTGTGCGTCGGTGGTATCATTACCGGTGATGAGCCATGCAGCGAAACCAACGCTGACGAGTGCAGCTACCATACATACGCTTAGTATGGGAAGTAAAAATTTTCTTTTCATAATTCTCCTTTTTCATTCTTTTTCTTCCGCAAATTTCGCGGAACCAAAGTTTACATTTATTATATAAACAGGCGACAGCGCCCGTAAATACCGACTTTAATTGAAAATAAAACTGCCGTAAAATTAAAAACGT
>CALZDP010000061.1 GCA_945638575.1 uncultured Clostridia bacterium
CTAACTTTCCGTTTTTTATAAGTAATAAAATACGGAAAGGATACCGTTTAAAAACCGTGAAAGTTGCAAATTTGCAACCAAACCACGTCAACCGCAATAAACTTTACAAAGTCGGCGCAACAAAAACGGTGTAAAAAAGTATAGTCTTTAATCGAAAAAGGCGATTAGTCTTAATTTCTTTTAAGCATTATAATTTTACGCCTAACTATTCAAAACCGAATTATTCTATTTTTTGGTTTGTATATAATCTGCCGCTACCTTTTACCGTTAAACTTATCAAAAAAACATTAAGGAAGTAAAAGATGATCGAACTTAAGAAAAAATTTATAATCGAGTTGGACGACGCTTGGGTTTTAGAACACCGCGATGACGATATTTTACCTGCCGACGCCATAAAAGAGGAACTTAAAAAAGACAAAACTTTAAGGGTGCAAGAGGATTCTTTTACATCTTTAACGGTAATTTACAGTGAACAGACGGCAAATTACAGCGGATTAAAGAGTACGGTTATGCGTTTTTTCAAAAGCCGTTACCCCGACGATAATCCGCAAAAAGTGTTGACTTTCCATTCCGGCATTGTCGGTAAAGATGATTTGCCTAAGGACGCCGAAGCCGAAACTTCGGATGACGAAACCGCAAAAAAGGAAACCGCCGTTACCGATGACGCAACTTCGGAGGACGGAACCAAAACTTCGGATGCCAAAAAGAAGGAAATTTTCGATAAAACCATAGAAGAAATCATTCGGCATATGTCCGAAGAAATCGACGACGACGAAGACGACACTGAAGACGACGGTGAAATCGACGAGGGTGAAATCGACGACGAAGACGATAAAGACAAATCTGCAAAAAAGACGGATGAAACGGACGCCGGATTTACCTTTGAAGAATGGCAACGCCGACACAGAAAACTGTTCGAGTCATTCGAGGACGAAGACCTCGACGATAAAGATCAAAAAGAGAAACAGGAGGACCCTGTCAGTGCGTTAGACAAAATAAACGGACTCATAGGGGCGGCGGAATTCAAAAGTTTGGCAAACGAGATAACTCAAATTGCCGAAGAAGTAAAAAGGATGGGTACTTACGAAGTCTTTACCGGTCAATGTTACTTGTTTTCTATCGGGGACGGGTGCGGACTGACAACCTATCTGAACCTTTTGGCGAAACTTGTTTCCGAAGTCGGACTTTGCCGTATGTCTAACCGACTTGTAATAGAAGAAAGGTTAGATGAGTACAAAGAAAGTTCGTCGCCCTTCGATTCTCCAACCCGTGTGCTTATTTCGGGGGACAAGGACCGCTTAAAAGTCCTTTCGGTGGATATCAGCGAATGGATGGACAAAACGGACCACCGCTTTTTCAAAGAATTTTTGCGTATCGTCGAAAAGCATTCCGACGAGTTCATAGTGGTTTTTAGGGTTCCTTTCGTGGAAAAGGATATTTTGGCAAGAATCCGCCATTCCCTTTCCGACCTGTTAAGCGTAAAAACAGTATCTTTCCCACCGCTTAGCAACGAAGAAATCAAAATTTGCGCGGAAGCGGAGATAAAACGACTCAATTTTACGATCACCCAAACGGCGTGGAAGTATTTTTTTGACAGGATTTCCGAAGAAAAAAGCGACGGCAAATTTTACGGCGTTAACACTATAAAAAAAGTTGTGCGAGAACTTGTTTATCAAAAACACCTTGCAAACTCGCAAAAAACCGAAAAAAGCAAACAAATTACCGCAACCGACGCAAAAGGCATTTGTAATAACATTTTGGATTCCGATTTGTCCGGCATGGAACAGTTAGATAACCTTGTCGGTATCGAAAGCGTTAAAAAACGAGTGAAAGAAATAGTCGCTCAGATAGAACTTTCGGTAAAAGAAGGCACTCATCGTCCTTGTGTTCATATGCGCTTTGTCGGAAACCCCGGCTCCGGTAAAACTACCGTTGCGCGTATTCTCGGCAAGATTTTAAAGGAAAAGGGAGTGCTTCGCATAGGTGCGTTTTACGAATACGCCGGTCGTGATTTCTGCGGTCGCTATATAGGCGAAACCGCGCCTAAGACTGCCGGTATCTGCCGCGACGCATATGGCTCGGTACTGTTTATAGACGAGGCTTACTCGCTTTACCGCGGAGACAACGATACAAAGGATTTCGGAAGAGAAGCCATTGATACTTTGATAGCGGAAATGGAAAATCACCGTAATGACTTTATCGTTATTATGGCAGGTTACAGCGACGATATCGAAAAATTAATGAAGGGTAATTTAGGCTTAAAAAGCAGAATGCCGTATACCTTGGAATTTCCGAACTTTACCAGAAAGGAATTATACGATATCTTTGTTTCCATGGTAAAAGGAAGATTCAGGTATGACGACGCTTTGCTTGACGCGGCAAAAAACTTTTTTATCAATTTGCCCGAAGAAATTATTACCGCAAAGGAATTCCCCAATGCGCGTTATGTTCGCAATCTGTTTGAACGCACTTGGGCGAAAGCGGCTATGCGCTGTCAGTTAAGCGATATATCAGAGGTAATTCTTACCCGTGAAGATTTTGAACACGCAGGTGCGGACAAGGAATTTATTATCAATCTTCCTAAAAAGAGTAAGATAGGTTTTTAAGGTTAAAATTCAGTTTTTAATTTTAAAATAAAAATTAGTATAGTTACGTTAAAAAAGTTTGGATAGGCGCGCGATTATTATCGCTAGTGATTTT
>CALZDP010000062.1 GCA_945638575.1 uncultured Clostridia bacterium
AATTCCGTCTTATAAACAACATAATCGCCTATCTTGTCTAACGGCTGTAAAACGCTTGTAAAGGCTTTTTCGTTGCAATCGATAATAAGTTCATCGTTGCCTATTCTTTTCGCTTTGCCAAGCAAATTACGCCCGTATCTCGTAAGGTCTATTACATTACCGCCTTGCCCGTCTATTACGCTTAAAAGCCCCTCGTCGCTGTCAATATTTTTAGTGCTTTCTACCAGCGTATCAATCAACGGCGCATACGTTATCGTAAAAAATGCCTTGTCGACCGTAAACTTATTTTTATCTGTGTCTATATTCCGATACGGAAATCTTGTAAATATTTCGCTATGTGCTTTAAAATACCTATCAAGTACCTTTAAAGACATTTCGGAAAAAACCGTTGTCGTTGTGAGTAAGAATTTATATGTACGCGATACGTCCGCCTCTGCCTGTCCTCGTACATAATATAGCGTATTGTTTTGATTTTGTTCGTTTTGCGCCGACGTCGACAGCGTATCGAAAAACTCTTTATCTACAAAATAGTCATAACTCGTACTTCCGTCGCTACTCGCTATTACGGGAATATCAATGCCCGATATATCTATAACTTGTGGAACGGCACCCTGTGCAATCCCACCGTCCGTATTTACCGTTACATTCATATTAAAACGCAACTTAAAATCGGTAACATATTCGGGAGAAAACGGAAAGGCTATAACCCTGTCATTCGTGGATGCCGTCGTAACGCCGTATTTCGCCTTAAAAGTATCGCGGAAAGTTAAAAGCGTTTGCGGTGTCGCGTTAGATACATTACTTACTACTTTTCCGTTGTAATCGTCAATGTTATTCTCGTAATAAGTCCCTATCCTGTCTGTTTTATCCGTCTTGTCCGTGGTCTCGTTCAGGTCAACATATCCGCATACTATGCCGTTAGCGTTCGATATGCTTTTTACCTCTACCCTGCAATCATAAGCAGATAAAATCTCGTCATATACCTCACGCGCGGTTGCGTTTGACATAATGAGTTCTTCGGCTTTCCCTGTAAACTTTTCTTGCGCTCCTGCAAAACTTATACGGTATCGCGTTCCCTCTTTAGCGTTTATCTGTATATTTATGTTATTCGTTGCTCTTGTTAATTGTACCGCGGTCGTGATGTCCGTATTCGTAAGGCAAATATTGTTTATAACAAACTTTTCGAGTATTTTCGTAAGTTCGATTATGCTTAAATCGTGTACATATTTACCCGCCGCCTTTGCCCACGGCGATACGGTATCGCTACCTACCAACATATCAATAGTCTCATAGTTTGGGAATGTCAGCCGTGCAATATCCGTCGGAGAAAAAGGCTCTGCCGTTTCCGTTACTATTCTTACCAAACCACTATCAAGCGTGCCGTCGGTATTCCATACAAGCGTTGCACCTGCAAGTGGCGTATATTCCGTAAAAATATCGTTTTTATTGCCTATTAAAAATCTCATCGTCTGCCTCCGCTACTTACCGTGCCGCCTACGCGTTCTCTTAACTGCTGTGCATTCTGTTTAGATTTCTGCACCTCGACCGCCTTATCAATTGCTTTTTTTGCTAAAACAGCACCCGCAACCGCAACGCCTGTCGGACTTTTTAACGCGGCTATCGCTAACCCAGTAATCTCAATACCCTCGCTTATCCACTGTTGCCCGATATAATCGCCTGTCATATTGCCATAGTTCGAGGTTGCCCATTGAAACGCCTGTTTTGCCACATAAACGCCGATAAGTTTCCCCGCCGTACTTCCTGTCTTGCCTTGCTCCGTTTGCTTTTTCTGCGTTGTTTCGGGCGTTGCATTACCGCCGCCGATTTGACCGCCGCCGCCCTCTATGTTATGATTGATATTTATCTCGTAAACTTTACTCATTTTATCAAAGTCAGCGTATAAGTCGTAACGCCGTTCTCGTAGTCCTCGTCAAGGGTATAATCTGTACAACCAATCAGTTTCCCGTCAATATATAAAAATAACTTCTGCCCGTAAATGCTCCCGTCCTCGCCTGTAAAAGACTTATGGAGTTTATCGCATAGCGCATCGCCGTCTATCTTCTGAAAGTTCAGAACATAAGTCGTTGTCAAAACCGCGTTGTCCCTGTCTGCCCTGTACGCTCCCTCGTGCTGACTTATAACGCTATTCGGGTTTTCCGAAAAACTATATCTTATCAAACCGTTTATCGTGTGCTTTATTCCGTCGTTAAACTCTATCTTTATGTCAGGCGCACCGAGCGAAACATTATCGCTATAAACCGCCGATATTATCCATTGTACCGTGATAAAACCGAAAGTTTCCGTTTCGCCGTCATCTAAATTATCCGTGCGTAAATCCCACGCGTTGCCTATTATAAACGGCTTATTTATGGATAACTGCGCGTTATAGGTTTCGCCTGTCCCGACAAACTTTAAAAACTGTGCGTTGAAGTTGTCCCGATATTCGTCTATCGCTTTAAAAAGTTCGGTTTTTTTGTTCTCATCGCATAGAATTTTTATATTCAAAAAATCCGTTGTAAACTTCGCTTGCGGTATCGCGGACTGCGTACTGTTACCAACGGACATTACTATATAAACCCCCTGCGGATTTTCCTTTAACGGCTCATAAAATAAGTCGTTTGCTACCTCGACTTCCTCGTCATATACAACGCTTACAACTTCGCTAATCTGTACGGTCTTTGCCATATAGG
>CALZDP010000063.1 GCA_945638575.1 uncultured Clostridia bacterium
GCACCAGACAAGAATAAAACGAACCTTGATGAAAAGTCAAAGTTCGTTTTATTCTTTATAAGAGATTATTTCGGAATTAAAATCAAAAGATAGATATCCTATAACTCAAAACCGGGCGTGTAACAACGCTCGGTTTTTCTATGCCGTTTTGCCGTCCGATTTATCGCCTTTCGTCTGCGTTTGTAGCACAGTGAAAAGCGTAAGTCAACGGCAAAAATTTTTACTTAGAACGTTGAAATTGCGGATTACTACATAAAAATTTTGTGCTTTTTCGTTGACTTCCGTCATTGCGACTTTAATTCACATTGTTATTGCGACTTTTCCCGGTGCTACTTCCGTTTTTGCCGAAAGGCGAAGTATATCGGAGGTAAAATACAATGAAAGAAGTAAACAAAGGCATTTTGGATAACGATATGGTTATCTCGGCAGAAAACGTTCAATGTATGGGTGAAGTGATTGCCTTGTGTGCCATTAAAACGGTAATAGTCCGTGGCGGCAAAGATTTACACAATCTCTACAAAGGACTGTTGAGAGATATAAAACGTTCCGATGGCGATATGAGTCGTTATTCCGACGGCTACGAAATAGCGCAAGAAGCAATGCTATTCCTTTGTCAACATATGGGCAAAAGACTTAATGATGTTTACTACACCAAAACAGGTAGAAAAATTACTATTAAGCAAGCGTGTTTCAGTGTAGCCGACAGATACTTGGCAAAAAACTTTGTAAGCCATATGCTGAATACAACAAGCCTTAACGAACAGATTGCAACCGAACACGAAACAATACTCGACAACGAGCAAAAGAACGATTATACCGCTTTTGACGGGCTTATGTCTAAAATGAAATTAACTGTCGTGGAATACGAAACGTTATCTATTCTTATGGCAGGCTTTACAATGCTTCAAATAGGCAAAATACTGAACGTCAACCGCACAACAATCTGGCGCAGACAAAACAGTATTCGGAAAAAATATTTGCTTGCTACTTCTTTTTAAATGATGGTAAAACTTTAGCCCGACCGTATAAAGTCGGGCTAAAAACACTTCTGCATTATTTGATTAACTCATATTTAAGCAAGATGGCGGATTTTACCAAATTAGCTTATATTCTTCTTTTTGTTGTTTAAATATTTCGACTAAACTTTCATTTATTGTATTTAGCAAAGAAATTGTCTCTTCTAGTTCATTAAAATAATATTTGGGGTTAGTTTCTAGATAATTCTTTATCAAATCGTCTTTAAACAAATTATGTACAACATAATTGCGTTTTTCAATAGCCTTTAACAATAATTCTTCACTTTCCTTAGTAAAAAATTTTATTTTCTTTGCTCTTTTAAAATTAGCACCAAAAGTCATTTTAGAGAGTCTTTTATACCAATTATTTGCATATTCTACAAATTCGTTATATTCAAAAACGAACATGAAGTCTGTTTTTTCAAATTCCCGTAATATTTCATCAAACGCAAGAATATTTGCAAAATTATACTCTACCATTTGCGAAAGGTTGACAATAAAGCCAACCTTTCCCCATAGGCTTAGTAATTCTTTTTCTATTTTTTTATTCATAACTTAAATTATACTTACAACAGTAATTGTTTTATATAACGTTTATATGCCCAAACTCAGGTTGCACGGGTTTCTTAATCGAAAATTCGATATAATCGGTCTCCAATAAAGGCTGATTGTTCTTATCAAATTGTTTGAGAATGAAAGCATATTTTCCGTAAGCAAGACCGTTTATGGATTTATAGAAGTCATCGACCGGTACGTCGCATTTTTTTATAACGGACCAGCTTGACGGCTTTTGTACCGGACCATACGGACCACCAACCGTTACATAGTCTTTGGGTACAAACAGTTTGATTTCGGTATGGTCATATTCGTCACAACAAGGTTGAAAATAAATATTGACTAAATCCGCCCCGGTGGACACCTTTATTTCGGCAGTAGCCAACAAATTGTCTTTTCTTGCTTGTTCTAATTTTGAATAGTACTGTTCCTTATCGGCTTCGGTGTAAGTGATTTTCAGTATATAGTCATCTGCAATTTTATTTATGAAAGAAAATTTTATTGCATCCGTTTTATCGTTAAAATCTACAAGAATTCTATATTGCTTATTTACACAGGCGACTTCTTCCCATTGATTGTCCTTATGAACAAAAATGCCCTCGAACGGATTGGCTTCAACATACTCCATATCTATAATTAAAGAGTACTGCGTTTTCGTTATATCTTCATCTTGTGTTATGTTAAATGTATCTGCCGATTCGTCAAATGCGCCGTACTTATTCAAATCGGCGGCACTTTCGGAATCAATCGGGCAACAACGAGAAAAAACAAAAATTTTTCCCATTTCAATTTGCTTTAAGATGTATTTTTGATATTTATCCATAACTTCCTCCATTACAAAGAACAAATGTAATCAATGCATTGTTTTATGTCATCGTCTGACATCGGTTCAACCGTTTTCTCGGAATGCACAATACTGTTACGCTGACGTCTCAAACGATTTAACATATTAGCCGCACTCTTTCCTGAAATAGTGTCAAGAACTGCCGACACAATAAAAGCATTGCGGGAATGTTCAAGGGATTGCAGAAACTTTACTGCTTCAGCCTGTTTCGGGTCATC
>CALZDP010000064.1 GCA_945638575.1 uncultured Clostridia bacterium
AAAAGTATTTGCAAATCTTTTAAAAAATAAGGGATAAAAAACAGGGTTCGGCTTTACCGCAGTTCCCATAGGGAATTTTTCGGTAAGTCGCAGGGTTCAGAGTTAGGCGTGGCGTGATGCCACGCCTTTTCTCTTGCTTTTGTTATCGGTTGTTTTTATCAAGTTCGTCGCCCCAAAGTGGTCTGTCGATTGCCCCGACGAAGTTGTAAACGATTTCTACGGTCTGTCTGTAATGTCCGTCAACCTTCGTTTTCTCGTGGACGATAACTTTGTCGATAAACGAACGAAGGATTTCGGGTGTGAGTTTTTCAAAACTGCTGTACTTATGAATAAGCATCATAAAATCGAGGATTTTATCGTCTTGCTCTTTTGCTTTCTCGATTTCCGATTTCAGAGTTTTTACCCGTTCTTTCAGCGCGCTTTGCTCCGATTCGTATGTATCGCTCATTTTTAAGTACCGTTCTTCGGAAATTTTCCCTTCGACCTTGTCCTCGTAAAGGCTCTCAATGATTTTATCGAGTTTTTCGATGCGTTCTTCCGAAGTTTCGATTTCTTTCAGATTCTCTTTGATCTCCTTTTTCGTTTTCGATTCTGTGCTGCTTTGCAAGGTCTGCAAAAATCTCTCGTTTTGACTTTTAGCAAACTGAATCGTGCGGCGCAAGTCGTCCTGTATAAGCGCCGTTATCGCTTTTACGGTTATCTGATGAGAAGTGCAAGTTCGTTTCAAGGTTTTTCGATAAGATGAACAATTAAAGTATTCCGATTGCTTTGTCGTCGAACAACGGCAAAGATACATTTTCTTTCCGCAGTCTGCGCAGTACAGCATACCCGACAGCGGACTCATTTCGCCCATATCGGTAGGACGGCGCTTGCTTTGTCGTATTTTTTGAACGGTTTCAAACGTCTGCTTATCGATAATCGCTTCCTGAGTGTTCTCAAAGATTACCCAGTCGTCTTTCGGCGTATAAATACGTCGTTTTGACTTGTAAGACTTCTTAAATGACTTGAAATTAACGGTACAACCCGTGTACGCCAAGTTCTCAAGAATACCAACAACAGTTTTCTGCTCCCATATTTCCGAATCTTCCCGAATTTTTTGCGAAGTAGGTAAGCCGTTCTTATGACAATATACGACGGGAGTATCTACGCCGCGCTCGGTGAGTATTCTTGCGATCTGCGTCGGACCGTAACCTTGAATACAGAGTTTGAAGATTTCTTTTACGATTTCCGCGCCTTTCTCGTCTATAATCCATTTCTCTTTGTTTTCGGGATCTTTCTTATAGCCGAGCGGCGGTATGCTCGTAATGTGCTTGCCGGCATTGCCTTTTGCGCGGACAACTGCTTTAATCTTCTTACTGCAATCTTTGGCATACATCTCGTTCAGAATGTTCTTGAACGGCGTAATATCGTCGTCGGGATTGGTTTCGCTGTCCACTTGGTCGTAAATAGCAATAAACCTTACGTCGGCTTCCGCAAAATAATATTTCGTGTAATATCCCACGAGAATATGGTCTCTGCCAAACCTTGACATATCCTTGACGATTACGGTAGAAATTCTTCCGTTGTCCACGTCGTCCATCATTCGATTGAAATCGGGGCGGTCGAAGTTACTGCCCGAATACCCGTCGTCCACGTAGAATTTTACGTTGCGCAAACGGTTTTCGTCCGCATACTTTTGCAATAGCATTTTCTGATTGCGGATGCTGTTTGAATCGCCGTCCAGATCGTCGTCGCAGGAAAGCCTGCAATAGCAAGCCGTCCATTGTTCTTCTGTGCTTTTTGCTTTCTTATTTTTAATTGTAGGTTGCAAATTCATTGTTTATTACCTCCCGAATTGCAACTTTCAAACGATGACTTATGAGATAACCGAACGGGTGGCTTTAAGGCTTCGTCAATATTCCGTTCGATTATTCTTTTTGTAATGTCGAACGCCGTGTTGTCGGCATCCGTCCTTTCACGGGAGATAACGGTGTAAACCGTGTTCCCGATCACTTTTTCGCGGCTCCTTATATATTCGCCGTTCGGTTGTTTCAGATAATAGGTGAATATACTTGCCGTGGGTTTTGTTGTTTTAATGTTTTTCGCTTGGTTTTCCGTAATTTTAATCTCCTTATCATTGATTTCAATTACGCAAAACGGCAGGAAATAAGTTACGGCTATTGATTTAACGTGCCGTTTTCTTTCTTTTTCTTCAAAGCCTCGTATCCCTCTTTGATGAGGCGGACTTTGGTAATATCGTTTTCTTCGAGAAATTCGTTTATTTCATTAAAAAGCGCTCTCGGTATCATCGTGCCGAAGTTTCCGCTTGCCTGTTTTCTCTTTTCCTTATTCTTCTCTTCATACTTCCTGCGCGTTTTGCGTACAGGCGTATCTTCCTTTCTTTCCATCACGCTTAACCTCCGAATTATTCATTCTCGTATTGATACATATTTTATCCTGTTCCGGATAAAAAGTCAAGCTCTGATGGGCAACAGAGGGAAGATAGCCCTTAGTTTTTACTTATAATTGTTGCTTTTGTTGTGCTTTTCGTATTCTCT
>CALZDP010000065.1 GCA_945638575.1 uncultured Clostridia bacterium
AGTTTTTCTATTGCGTTTTCAGCGGAAGTGTCTGTATTTTTGGCAACTATTTTACAAATATATTCTCCGTCGGCAGAAGGCTTTGCAATTTCATTGCTACTACCGTCAGCGTAATATTTATAGTCAAAGCTAATTTTCAGTTCGTCAAAAGTGACCTTTGCGCCGGTCGGTTTCAAGGCGGTATCGACTTCTATTGAGTAATCTTGACCGCTAAGGGCTTCCAAAACCGTGGTGTCGCGGTTATAGCCTGTTGGCAAAGGCTGCCCGCACCATTTGATATATTTTTCAAATACAGTAAGCCTTTCGGTGGCATAACTTCCGTCGGTGGGGAGTATTTGCATTTCGATATCGGTTTGCAGGTGGATGTTCCAGCTGGCAAACCCCATAGTGCACAGCGCCAAAAAGCCGAAAAGGATGGCTAATATGAAGTATTTAGTTTTGATTTTCAAAATTTCGCCCTCCTTTTTAGTGGTTTCAGGTCAAACGGCAAATAAGCCGCAAGCAGGCTATACGTAGAAACAGTTTATATGCGGGTTAGTTAAAAAATTTTTGTACAGCGTGCCGAATTACAAGAGTGTGCCGAATTGCAGGGTGCGCCGAATTACAAGGTAACCGGTTGATTTTTCGTAATGCTGACGTCAACCATTAATTTTTCCTGCGTGTTATCAGCAAGATAGTTATATAGCGTTTGATAGCCGACGCCGTTTGGGGCAAGGGTGTAAGCCATATCCAAAGAGGCGGCTACGGCATAATCGGCTGCGTTTTCCCCGTTAAATACGAATTTTAACAAGGCGGTGTATTCTGCATTTGTAATGTTAACTTTCTCAACGGTAAGGGAAATGGGTTCGCCGTTTAGCGGAATTGCTGTCCCGATTGCTGTCCCGTTAGAAATTACGGTTTCGTTTATCTTACAGGTCATACCCGTGAAAATATCCGGCGTGTTTTGGGCTCCGCTTGGAAACTTTAAGGTAAAAATGCCGTATATCGTCCATTTCGATTTGGGTTCGCCGCTCAATAAATCGCTGAAAAGTTTTTGCGGGTTTATTTCGTAACCGATACCGATTGACGGCGTTGTGGTAAATTCTTTTTTATCGACGTCGTAAAAGCCGGTTTCGAAAAGATTGAATTTTGCGTGCGGGGCTCCGTTTAGTTTTATGTAATCGTAACTGTTCACGACGTCGCTTGCAATAAAAAGCCCGTCAGTGCCTCGTGCGGAGCTTCCGCTTATCGTCCAAGCCGAAAAGCCCACTACGATTACCAAAGCGGGCATAATAAGGTAGGCAAGTAAGACAAAGCGGTTAATCTTCATTCTGCCAAGAAAGCGCATTATCAAACTTTTTTTTGCGGGCTTATTTATGCCTACGGTTTTTTCCATATTCCTCCCTCCTAAAGTAGTCTTTTAAGTAATTTTTTTCTGTTTTCAGCCGAAAATATTTCCTTTTTTTGTAGAATTCTGCATGTGATTCAGGGTGGTCGACAACCGAATTTTGCAAATTGTTGCAAAGTCATTTTCGTCTTTTTTAGTGAGATTTTAAGACATTTTCGTCTAATTATGAATTATACACGACAAATTCGTCTAAGTCAAGATTTTTTAGACGTTTTATTCTATAATTCTTGTGAAAATTTTACAAAATAGTAGTAAAACCTCTATTTAAAGGAGTTATATGATAAGATTAAAAGAACTGCGCATTGAAAAGGGTTTGTCTCAGGAGGAGGTTGGCAGGGCAATAAACGCCACGCAAAGAAGCGTCGGAAGGTGGGAGCAAGGCACGCACGAGCCTAATTCGACCTACCTTATAAGCCTTGCAAGATTGTTCGGGTGCTCGGTGGATTATCTTATCTGTAATACCGACGAATGGGGGAACAGCGGCACCGAAGAGGCAACATTAAAAACCCCCGACGTAATAAAAATGGTTAGGCTGTTTAACAATCTTGACGAGTGTCAAAAACAGGCGCTGCTTCTTGTTGCGGAACTTTTTAGTAAAAAGTAGATTTATTATAAAAGTGGGGCTATAAGCCCGTTAGCGCCTGTCGGCGCAGTGAAATTCGTCTGCAACGAGTGAAATTGCTTCGCAGTGAAATTTTGACCTTTGGTCAAAGTGAAATTCGCCTTACGGCGAGTTGGCATAAGGATTAAAAGTAATTATTAGAAAAGTGCCGTGGTGGGTTTTGCTTGGGTAGTAAAAATATTCTCCGCCTCTGGATTGCCACGTCGCTTCGCTTCTCGCAATGACGGTGGGCGGGTAACTCCACACTCCACTCTCCACACTCCAAACTGTAAAAAGTCGGCCTATAGGTCGGTTATCAAACAATTTTACCCGCACGCCTTAATAATTTTTAAGGCGCGCGGGCATTTTAAAACATAAATTTTACAAAAAGTATTGAAATGCCTTTTATAAAGTGGTAAAATATATAGGTAATTATCAATTGCAAACAATAAGGTGAGGTCGCTATGGAAACTATCGTAAAAAAACCCAACAAGTTGGGCGCAAAAATTTGGACGATG